>NZ_CP048286.1:2732500-3032500 GCF_010365285.1 Paenibacillus rhizovicinus | reverse complement strand
TTGCGTTTTCCATCATTTTATATAAATATAAAATTTTTGAATAAGCAATTCTATCAAAAAATAATTGAGCCGAGAAGCACTGATTTTTCGAGTTAATCCGGTGGGGGTAATGATGTGGTCAGATGTCCTACAGGGGATGTTTGAGTAACGCTCATCGGCGGACTGGGTGCAATTACCTTTTGACATGGCGAAATGGTATGATGGGTGCATGAAATGACTGTTTACGCAGGAGATGATGGAGTTGGCAAAGTCTTGGCGAAGACGTTCGCCGATGTGGAAATGGGTTCTACTGACGGTTATATACTCCGTTCTTGTCGCTTTGTACGTTTGGTACACCTCGCCCAACAACGTGCCTGCTGCCTATAAGGGCACGCCGGCCGATCCCGCGACGTATTTCTCGCCGCAGCAGTTGAAGGACAGCGAAACGCTGAACCCGATCCGCAATTGGATTTTCTTCACCAGCATTCCGTGGGAATGGCTGATTTACCTGTTCCTGCTGTCCGGCGGGCTGGCTAGGTATTGGCGCGAGATGCTGGAACGGCTGCCGCTCGTGATCCGGTTCCCGCTGTTCGTCCTGCTCGTGGACATCGCGTCGTTCGTGCTCTACTTGCCGCTGCAGATTTTCAGCTATGGCCTGTCCAAGCATTACGGCATTACGACGCAGCCGGTGCCGGGCTGGATTCGGGATAAGCTCGTCTCGTTCGGGGTTGGGTATTTGACGATGCTCGCGGTATCCGCGGTGGCTTTCTGGATTCTGTCGCGGCGCGGCCGCTGGTGGTTGAAGCTGTGGCTCATCTCGGTGCCGTTCACGGTGTTCATGATGTACGTGGAGCCTGTCGTCATCGACCCGCTGTATAACAAATTCACGACGCTGTCTGACCCGAAGCTGGAGGCCAAGATCCTGGATCTTGCCGCGAAGGCGGACATCCCGGCGGACCATGTGTACGAAGTGAACATGTCCAAGAAAACGAATGCGATCAACGCCTATGTGACGGGCATCGGCCCTTCGCTTCGCATCGTGCTGTGGGATACGACGTTGAAGCAGCTGACGGAGCCGGAAATTCTGCTCATCATGGCGCATGAGATGGGGCATTACGCGATGCACCATCTGGAGTGGAGCGCGGTCGGCGCGGTCGGCTCCTCGCTCGTCGTCATCTGTATCGGCGGCTGGATCTACATTTGGAGCATCCGCCGCTGGGGCGAGGCATGGGGCATCCGCAGCCGCTCCGATGTGACGGCGCTGCCTCTGCTGCTCCTCATCATGGCAGTGCTGTCGATCGCCTCGCTCCCGATCAGCAACGCCGTCTCGCGCAACGCCGAATCATCCGCGGACGCGTACGCCATGAAGCTGTTAAACAGCTCGGAGGGCGAGGTGTCCATGCAGCAGAAGACGGGCGTCATCACGCTGAGCGACGTCAATCCGCCGCTGCTCGTGCGCTGGTTCCGCGACGACCATCCGAGCGATATGGAGCGAATCATCGCCGCGATGGATTTCGCCAAGTCCCATGGGCAGCAGCCGGGTTCCTAGCATGATGGAACACGGGGAGCATGGAGGACACGGAGGTCAAGGCAATCAAGAGCAGCGCTTAAACGTGTCGCTATACCTGCTCGCGGGTTTGGCGACGGCGCCGCTATTTATGGAAAGCTTTCGCGCCGCGTTGCATGGTATACTGGAGCGAGAAGGTTTCGGCGTCCGAACGTCGCGGCTGCTGTTTCCTTACGGCGATTGGAGCCGGCGCGCCGTTCCCCAGCTGTGGGAAATCAGCCGCGACATGCGGCTCGGCGCAACGCGCCTCGGCCGCTCCATCGGCGGAAGCCGCGCCGTCGATATGATCGGCGCCGGCTGGCCTGACCGGCCGGAAAGCACCGATCGCATCGTGCTGATCGGCCATAGCGGCGGCGGCGTCGCGGCGGTTCACGCCGCCTGGCTGCTGCACGACCAGCTCGGCGGTTCGCCGCCTCCGGTCGTCATGATCGGGTCGCCCCGCTGCCGCATTCCGGAGGAATTGCGGGCATCGGTGCTGTTCGTGTACGCCGGCGCGGCCGCGGAATCGCCGGCGCCGGGGAAGCCGGCCGACGCCATCGCCCGGCTCGGCACGTTCGGCGGCTGGCGCGGCGCGGGCCGACCGCGGCCTGGCCGCAGAGTCGACGGCGCTTCAGCCGCAGGCGGCCGAAGGCTCTGGCCGGGCTGGCAGAAGGATAAGCATGCGCCGCTCTTTAGCAGCGGCGTGCCGATCATCGGGAAGCACGCGGATTATTTTCGCGAGCGGGAACCTTACATGAACGATCTTGGACTGACGAACCTGCGGTTGACGCTGGGCGTCGTCTGGCCATGGTTGAGAGAGAGAATTTAGAGGAGGAAGAGCAAGGCATGCGTATTGGAGCAATTGAAGCCGGCGGAACGAAATTCGTTTGCGGCATCGGCAACGAGAATGGGGAAATTTTGGAGCGGGTAAGCTTCCCGACAGAGCGTCCGGAAGCGACGCTTGCGAACGTCATCGCGTATTTCAAAGATAAAGAAGTCGAAGCCATCGGCATCGGTTCCTTCGGACCGATCGATATCGATCCGGCGAGTCCGACCTACGGCTACGTAACGACGACGCCGAAGCCGGGCTGGGGAAACTATCCGTTCCTGCCTGAGCTGCGCAAAGCGTTCGACGTACCGTTCGGTTGGGATACGGACGTCAACGCGGCGGCGCTTGGCGAAGCAACATGGGGCGCGGCGGCCGGTCTCGACAGCTGCTTGTACTACACGATCGGCACTGGCGTCGGCGTCGGCGTTTATACGGAAGGCAAGCTTGTTCACGGCCTTGTTCATCCGGAAGGCGGGCATGTGCTGACGCGCCGCCATCCTGAAGATACATACGAAGGCTTCTGCCCGTATCATGGCGACTGCCTCGAAGGCATGGCGGCTGGACCTGCGCTCGAAGGCCGTTGGAAAGTCAAAGGCAGCGAGCTCGGCGTCGATCACCCGGCATGGGAGATGGAGGCGTTCTACATCGGCCAAGCTGTCGCAAGCGCGGTCCTGCTTATGTCGCCGAAGCGCGTCATCCTGGGCGGCGGCGTGATGCACCAAATGCAGCTGTTCCCGCTGATCCGCGAACAAGTGCGCAAGAATTTGAACGGCTATGTCAGCGCGGAAGCATTGCTCGCGGGCATCGACGATTATATCGTGCCTCCCGGCCTTGGCGACAATGCCGGCCTGAGCGGCTCGCTGGCGCTTGGTCTACGCGCGCTCGGCTTGAAATAGGATAATAAGTACAACCAGTCCGTGCGGAATTTTTTCGTGACGGGCTGGTTTTTTTTAACCGATGAACAACGAGCGGGTTTTCGCTATACGATGCTTATATCGGAAGGGGAGAAGACGATGTATCGTTCATTAGCGCTGACGATCATGTTTCTGTCTTGGATATTCGTCCTGGTGAAGAAAGCGGAAAAGCTCAGGGATTTAACGCAGCAGGTGCATACGCCGGATGATACGGTCTATGCGGTCTCCGTCCTTGTGGTCGTGCTCGTCGTCGGGGCTGTCGGGATGATAACGGCTGCCGGCGTGTCGAGGAACGGTCGTTAGTTAGTCGGGCTAATGATCATCGTTAACGGGGTTTAGGATTAGGCAGGTTATGGTTATAATAGGCCGTTCCGCACGGACAGGCGAGCATGGCAGGTTGGTTTAGGGGCGTGCAAACGAAGCCTTCATTAGGGAGGGGTGTCGCTATGCGGGGAATCGTATTGGATTTGGACGGCACGCTGCTGAACTCGGAGAAACAGGTGTCGGAGCGTAACTTGAAGGCGCTGCTGGCCTGCAGGCAGCAGGGGATGCGGGTTGTGATCGCGACGGGCCGGCCTCCGAGATCGGTACGGATGCTTCTGCCGTCGGAGCTGCTGGAGGACGCTTCGTTCGTTTATTATAACGGGGCGCTGGTCGTCGATCCCGGGGCAGGGATCGAGTCGCATACGCCGATCGAGCCGGAGACGGCGGGGGAGATTATCGACTATTGTTCGGAACGGCTGCCGGGCGAAATCATGATCAGGCTGGAGTCCTCCGACCGGAGTTATGCCATTCGCGCCATTCGCAGCTCTACGTTCTATAGCCGGGGGAACCAGCCGACCCTATGCACGACGGAGGAAATGAAGCAGTGCACCGCGACCAAAATCCTGCTCTCCGAGTTTGGCGATGCCGGGCAGCGGCTGCAGCTGCAGGAAGCTTTCGCGGCCAAGACCCGGTTCATCGAGACCGACGGGGGACGCCTGATCCAAGTGATGAACGCTTCGGTTTCCAAAGCCTCGGGCATCATGACGCTCTGCGAGCACTATGGCATCCGCGCATCCGAACTGTTCGTGTTCGGCGACGATTATAACGATCTGGAGATGTTCGGAATATCCGCGCACGCGGTTGCGATGGGCAACGCCGTTGATGAATTGAAAGCGCTAGCAGTCGAAGTGACGGACACGAACGACAACGACGGCGTCGCGAAGGTATTGGAGCGGTGGCTCGTATAGGAGGCCGTCGGATCAACGGCTTGCTCGCTTGTCGCAATGGCGACGGCTGGCGGCAGACAGAGGTGAGAAGTGCAGCTGGATAGGCGGTTGGGGAAGTATGAGGCAGGATGAGGCGGTGGGCAATAAGGCAGGATGGGGCAGGATAGGCGTTGGGCAATGTGAGTGAGGAAGGCCAGGCAGGCAAGATGGGCAGGGAAAGCGAGGGGGAAGGCCAAGCAAGGCAAGACGGGCATGCAAGGAGAGGTGCAGTCCAGGTGAGATGGGCGGAAAGGCGAGAGGGGTAGGCAGGCAGGCAAGATGGACAGGGAAGGCGAGGGGGAAGGCCAGGGAAGATGGGCATCCAAGGAGAGGGGCAGTCCGGGTGAGATGGGCGGCAAGGCGAGAGGGGTAGGCAGGCAGGCAAGATGGACAGGGAAGGCGAGGGGGAAGGGCGAGCAAGGCAAGACGGGCATGGGAAGGCGAGGGGGAAGGCCAAGCAAGGCAAGACGGGCATGCAAGGAGAGGTGCAGTCCAGGTGAGATGGGCGGCAAGGCGAGAGGGTAGGCAGGCAAGATGGACAGGGAAGGCGAGGGGGAAGGGCGAGAGGGGTAGGCAGGCAAGATGGACTGGGAAGGCGAGAGGCCAGGCCAGGGAAGATGGGCTGAAAGGCATCGCCACCCCAAAATGGCGAAGATCTTCGATACCGAATCCGAAAATCTTCGCCGACGTCGCCGCTAACGAATCAAGTTAACGTTATTCGTTCCAATTACCTGCTTCTAGCCGCGTGACGAATCCCAGCGTCGCTATTTGACCTATAAACCTTACATGAGAGCCGAAAACAGCTTAATAAGGCGTCTCAGATTCGTTAGCCGGTATCACGCGTGATTTTCGTCCGTTTAAGGCGTCTACGATTCGTTAGCGCGGTTCGCCTGGAACCGTCAGGGCAGCAGCCACCTTGGCCGCTACAAGACGAAACGCTTCCGTCGCCCGAGTGATACGTTAGCGTGGTCGTCTGAATCATCCGTCAGAGCAGAAGCCGCCTCAGCTGCAGCAAGACGCAACGCTCCAGCCGCCCGAGCGGTTCGTTAGCCGTTCTCACGCGTGACTTCCGTCCGTTTAAGGCGTCATTCGTTAGCGCGGTTCGCCTGGAACATCCGCCCGAGCAGCAGCCAACTCGGCCGCTACAAGACGAAACGCTCCAGCCCCCGGGCGATTCGTTAGCCGGTATCCTGAATAATTCAGTTCGCTAATCCGCCTCGTCAGCGGCATTCGCGAGCGCCTCGTCAGCTTTGGCCGCGGCACGGCGAAACCATTCCTCTGCCCGGTCGATGCCTTCCGCAATGTCTTGAACGGTCTTCACGCCATACAAGCTTTCCAGCGTCCGCACCACGTCGGCAGGGAAATCCCGAGAGGCATGAACGAGGAAGCAATCCGATTGAATGGGCGTGTAGACGATCCGCAGCACATCCACCAGCGGGTTCAGCACATACTTCTGATAGTAAATCAGCGCTTCCAAGAAGTGTCCGCGCTGCGTATATTTGACCGCCCTGCTTCTCTGGCTGAATACGCCAAGCGCTTCGTCCAACTGCGCACGCAGCTGAGCGCGATGAGCCGCGCGATCGATGTTTTGATAGGTTACGACGCCCGCCTTATCCAGCAATACGACGGGCACGACGGTTTTGTCTTCCTTAAGGAAGGATACCGGGAAGCTTTCGCTTTGCATCGTCACGTCCAGCAAGAGATGCTCGGAAGAGTCTTGCAAATGATACACTTTATAGCGGTTATTATTCGGCCGATTCGGTTGCTCGTAGGTCATGTCGACAGGTCCTAGTTCAGCCAAACATAGATCCAGCCTGGCAAACGCTTCGTCGGTGCAGCCTTCTTTGGTATAGCAGACCAAATCGATATCGGAATACGCATCCAAGCTGTTCGTACCGTCAGAGCCCTCGAGCCATATCGCCAGCAGATAGTCTTCGCTCCCCAGAGTTGACACAATCGCATCCAAAATCGTCTCGCGGGCAATCATTGCCGCCATCGTAGCCGACCTCCCTCTCCCTATAGGACCCCAAAACTCTATTCCGTCAGCGACCGAGCGAACCGCCGCGTCGTCTCGGACAGTGCTCTCCATTCCCCGGCGCGGCGGCATCGCTGCGCATAAGCAGCCGTTTTTAACGCTCCTCTTCTTCCTTCACCAGCGATTTGCCGCTGTGATTCTCGATCTCGACCGTCAATGAAGACGGAGCCGATAAGCGGTAGAAGATCGTGTCGCCTTCCGCGCGCCAGCTGAGCGCGATGTCGCCGTCCGGCGTCGGCAAGGTACCGCTGCAGGAAGCGAGCGCATTGTCGGTGAATGCAACAGTCAGCTTGCCGCGCTGACTGTTCAACGACTTGATGCCAAGAGCATCGCGGTAAAGCGCGCGGGCCACATGGGAGGCGAAACCGTGATTGCAGCTCGCTTGCGTGCGGTTATGCTCCCATAACGTACCCGTTCGCTCGGCCATTTTGCCGAAGAACGCTTTGATTTCCTCCAGCAATTGGGCCGTTGCTCCGTGCCGCGACAGCAGCTCCATGCGCAAGTAGTAGCCGATGAAGGCATTCGCGGGATGAATGCCGCCGATGTCGGCGACGAACGCCGCATCCTTGTCCCGCGAAGGGCTGAAATCCTGCAGCAGGCTGTCGAACCAGACCGGCAGCTCTTCCGCGTCCGCGATGCCGAAATACGCCGCGTAATACTGGCAAACCTCGGTACGGTGATCCAAGATCTCAAGCTCGCCCTGCTCGTCCTCGATCGCTTGATCCACGAAGAAAGCGCCGTCGAACGAATGCTCGCGCACCGTTTGCTTGACGTACGCCGCCTCTTCCAGATACGCGTCCGCGCCGTAGATCCGGCCTGCCGCTTCGAGTGCGGCCGCATAGAGCATGTTGGTCGGATAGTTGATGCCGCCGATGAAATCGTTGGCCTTCGACCATTCGATGAACACCCAGCTCTCCAGATTCTCGAGCAGTCCGAACTCGTTGCGGAAGCCTTCGAAATACTGGAAGAGCGCTTCGATTCTCGGCAGCAGCGAAGCGATCGTCGCTTCGTCGCCGCCGCGGTCGCGGAACTCCTCCAATTGGAGCACGAACCAGAGCGACCAGTTCGGTATGAATACGCCGTCGTTGTGATCGGCCGGATAGCACATCGGCAGCATGCCTTCCGGCAGGAACGCGAACGATTCCGGCAGCGCGTAGTTCTCGAAGAAATTGCGCTCGATGACGGACGATCCCGTCAGATCCGCTTCGACGCGAGCGGTGAAGTAGCTGTCGCACAGCCAGCCGGCCCGCTCGCGGGACGGGCAGTCCATGAAGACGTCGACCGCGTTCTGGCGGAACGTCTCGCGCGCCGCTTCGAAGATGGCGTTCAGCGCGGCGTCCGAGCTGGCGAAGGTCCCGCGGTCCGCATCGGGGTTGGCATATTCCCGGATCGAGCAGCCCGTCACTTTGCAGTCGCCCTCCAGCACAAGCACCTTCAAATATTGCAGCGTATAGGGCTCGATGCTTTCGAGCGTGTACGTTCCTGGTTCGCATTCCGCATAGATCACATTCGCGCATCCGAGGCGAAGATGGTCGACATCCCCGTCCTCCGTCAAAATCTCATCGAATGTCAATGCGATCCGCGACTTCGCTGAGACGGTGAATTCCATCCCGATAAAGCCCGACGAATTGCGGCCGAAAGCGAGCAAGGCCGTCTCTCCCGCTAACAGCTGCAGGGCTTGTCCCTCATAACGACGGGCTTCCCGATTCCAGCCGGTCATCGCCAGCTCGCCGATTTCGTCGGTGGGGACAACCTCCAGCTCCTCGAGGGGAAAGCCTTTGAACGCAGGGCCGACGCTGCTAATGGAACGGTCCCTCCAAGGGGCTGCCGGCGACCCGGACTTGCCGAACGTTCCCGTCGCCAGCACCGCGTGCGGCGCGGCAACGTCGAAGCGGGGATAGCTCACGCGCCTCGGAAGCAGCCGCTTCTCCTCCGCGATCTCCGCCTGCGCGGGGGAAGCCGGCAGCGCGTCCGACGTCCGCCAAGCGTGCGTGTCCGGCGTCAACGCGTACGCTTCGATGAACGCGCGCTGGAAGCTGTACCGCTGCACGCGGCGCATGCGCTCCGGCAGCACGAAGACGGCGAACGGATGCGCAGCGCTTCCGGTCGCCGCTGCGATCTGTCCGCTTTGTTCGACCTCGGCCTGCACGAACGACGGCTGATCCAGCGTGTAGAAGCTGTTCACGTTGTAGCCGGCCGTCTCGATGGCGACATCATTGCTGCCGCTGCCCAAGTAAGGCGTCACGTCCCATTCGTCGACGCGGTAATAACCGTGCGGTCCCGCCGCGGGGCCATGCCCGCAGAAGAGACCGTTTACATAAATGCGGTAACGCGACGATGCCGTTACGCGTACGAGCGCGGGCGTTTGCGGCTCCGCCTGAAACTTGGCTCTGATGCCGCAGGTAATGTTCATTGCATCGGCCAGGCCTGCCGGCCAAAGCGGGCGAGCTTCTTGAAACACAGCAATCCCTCCAAATAATCGTAAATGACTACCCTCATCGTACGCTTGTTTATTTCACAGCGTCAAGGTGAATGCGGGTCAAGGGAGTTTGAGGCCTGCGAGGCCTATTTATCGATTCGCCAACTCCGGGGTATACTCAAGTTATAGCAAATCATGCCAAGGGGGAAACGCGATGAATCGGCTTGCCCAATCCGTGCCGTTCGGCTACGAGCCGTCGCCAAGCAATCGAAAAGGAACGATGGTCGTCTACGATACGTTCCAGCATCTGGAGGACCAAGCGCTGGCGTTCGCGGCCGAGACGGCGGAGCAACGCGCTTTTGCCAAGCTGGTCCTCTATCCGCTGCATGAAGAAACAGTGCGGCGCATGACGAAAGAACCCGTGCTGCCTTATCATAAACGGCTGGACAGGCTCCATGACTGGAAGCGCAGCTACGAGGAAGAACGGGGGCGCGGGGCGGTTCCCGTCGCCGTGGAAGGCTTGGAAGGGAAGCGAAAGAAATACACGCCGATGGAGACGGCGCTGCGGCATTTGGCGGATGCGTATCCGTCCCCGCTGTTTCTGTACTTGACGCCGGAGATGGCGAACCAGTTCGCTTCGTTCTCCTCGTTCGAGGAGTGGATCGTCAAGCTTCGGCTGCTGCTTACGGAAGAACCGCAAGCTCCGCATCCGCGGCTGGTGAAGTACAGTCATCGCTGGGACGCGGCGGAACGGAAGCGGACATAGAACAAAACCGGCATCCTGCCCGATGAGCGATTTGGGCAGGGGATGCCGGTTTTTTTTGTTTGGATTCGTAGGATGAGATCGGTTGGGAAGATGCGGATGGAACAAGGGCCGCGTTAGGCCGCGGTTTTACGCGGGGCGGTTTGGTTGTTCGAGGTGCTTCCGGCTGCGGCGACGCGGTCGGCTGCGCTAGGTTCTGTTTTGCTGCGGTCGGCGATGGCGCGCAGGTCGTTCAGCAAGTCGTTCAGCTCCTGGCGAAGCTCGTTCAATTCACGGTTGCAGCGTGCTTGCAGCTTGTTCAGTTCCGTCGGGGAGAGTTGATTTTGCCTGATTTGGTAGATCAGCTTGTTCGTCATCGTATCGCTGTCGCAGATGCGCGACGTGTACACGATGGCTGGTTGGGATGACATGTCGATGGGCTCCTTTGTTTGGGGAGAAATTGCCGTCCGCCTTAGGGGCGTGAATAGCCGTATCTCCTCGAATGCCCTCAGTATAGCAGCGCAGTATTAACAGATGATGATGAAAGTGTGAAGGGAATGTTAGAAAATCAACGCTCTTTAAAGCCGGATTTTACAAATTGCGGGGAAGCCGGTAAAGCAAGCGGGGGAGGGGATGAAGGAGTCGGGTGAGCTGTGCAAATTGCGGTTCGGGGAAAGTCATACAATGCCTGCGCGGGGTAATCCTAGCCTAAAGCGGAAATTTACGGCTGGCGGATTCGTCCCGCAACCGGACAAGCTTGCCGTGCGTCAAAGAATGCAGATAGAAAACCGTGCCAGAAGGTTAATAATTCAACGAGGTGATTATTTATGATAGGAAAACTTCCGAAATTGGCGCTTGCCGCTTTGTTGGCGGCAGCGACGCTGACGGGCTTCGGCGCGAACGCGGGAACGTCGGCCGCAGCCGCGGCAAGCGCGCCGAAGGCGGCCGCACCGTGCCGAACGGACGACCACGGCTTGGCTTTGAAGGCGATGAAGGACACATCCGATCCGTACCTGGAGTCGATTCAATTCTTAAGCACCAATATCGGGCGAGCCGCGGGCAACGGTTTCATGATCGGCACGTCGGATGCCGGCTGTCATTGGCAGACGATCTACAATACGGGCAAGCTGAGTTTTACCCAGATGCAGTTTCTGACCAATACCACGGGCTACGTGCTGGCTCAAACGGCGTACGGGCAGCCGAACACATTGCTGAAGACGGCGAACGGCGGGTCGAGCTTTACGTGGATTCCGACGGGACAGCATCCGTTCGACCGCATCCAATTTCTAAATGAGCAAACGGGCTTCGGATATACGCGCGCGTTCACGTACAAGACGGCGAACGGCGGCAAGACGTGGAGTAAGCTTCCAACGCCGCCGAACACGCGCTACGTGCACTTCATGACGGAGCAGAAGGGCTGGGCGATCATCGTGCTCGCGACAGGCGGCTATGAAGTCAAGCGTACCGTCGACGGAGGGAAGCACTGGACGGACTCGTTGAAGGTGAAGTCGCAGACCAATGTCGGCGGCATGATCTACGGCACGGACAGCTCCGACGTATGGGTGCTGCTGTACGGAGACTCCGGCATGTCGCAGACCTCGTACTCTGTCTTCCATACGTCGGATGCAGGCGCGCATTGGAAGCAGGTCATCTCGCATCCGACAGCCGGAGCCGGTCCTGCGCCGGGACCGGTCGCGCCTAACGGCAAGCTGGCCGGACCGGCGGGCAGGCCGACCGACATGGCGGTCATCGGGCGTCAAGCCGCCTTCATGGTCGCGGGCAGCGGAGCCATCGACGACCTGCAGTTCGGCCGTTCGCTGGACGACGGCAAGACATGGACCAATCTGCCGGGCGCCGCGCCGGGTTACGACGGCAAGCTGTCGTTCCTCTCCGCCGCGACGGGCTATCTGGCGGTCACGAGCTTCGAGAAGCCGGCGGTCTACAAGACGACCGACAGCGGCAAAACGTGGAAGGCCGTGTTCTCGCTTCCGGCGAAGCCATAGTTTAGTGGAATAAGCAAGCCTTCGAGACTGCGGTGCTTCCGCGGTTTCGGGGGCTTTTTCGTTGTCTCCCAAACGGATAGAGAGGGCGGACAGCTTTTGCTATAGTTTTGCAACGGGATATGGTATTTTGTGTAAATAGGTACTGCTGCAGGTGATTATAGGATAAAAGCGGAGGTTGTTCAGATGCGATACTTTATTATTACGGGTTCATCACGGGGAATTGGGAAAGCAATCACGGAAAAGCTTTTGTCGCCGAACCATCATCTTTTCTGCCTGTCGAGAGAAGTCAATCAGGCATTGGTTTCTTTAGCCGCATCCAAGAATGCCCCTTTGGATTACTTTGCTTTCGACCTGAACAATCTTAACGGCATTGACGATTTAGTCCATCAAATTGTCGGGAAAATCGACGATGCCGACGCGGAGTCCATCTACTTGATTAATAATGCGGCCAGGATCAAGCCGGTTGAGGTCATAAATCGGAGTGCGCACGAAGAGGTCATCGACCATATGCAGATTAACTTAATTGCTCCGATGCTGTTAACGTCGAGCTTTATTAAATATACGGACGCTTATAAGACGGATAAGCGGGTCATGAATATTTCCTCCGGATTATCCTTCAATCTGAAACCGATGCTAAGTTGTTACTCGACGTCCAAAGCCGGCCTCGAAACGTTTATCAAGTCGATTGGCGTCGAACAAGATACGGTGAAAATAATGGGCGTTAGGCCAGGGGCGACCGATACGCGGATGTACGAGGAATCGGCGATAACCGACGAGCGCGCGCAAAGCGTAAGGTTAGCCAGTCCGAATTATGCCGCGGATCGAATACTAACCTTCCTAATGGACAGATTCGAGCACGGGAAAGTCGTGAAAGGCTGGTAACTTGGTGAAAGGGATTGAGGTGGCGGGGAAGAGGGGGAACTCTCTTGCAATGACCAAAATGCATCTTCGAGCAGCTGCCTGCGGCAGCTGCTTTATTGTTGCGTCCGCCATCCGCCGGCGAGCCAGTCGTAAAGCTCACGGTTCTTCCCGCGCAGCTCCTTCGATTGCACGTGAAATACGACCTCGCCGTCGGCCGATGCGCAGGACTTCTCGGAATGATTCGAGAATGCCCGGGTCGTGCAATCGTAAGCCTGTTCGATCATGATGTCGCTGCCGTCCGACAGATCGATGCGGAG
Source organism: Paenibacillus rhizovicinus (assembly GCF_010365285.1). Classification (NCBI taxonomy): domain Bacteria; kingdom Bacillati; phylum Bacillota; class Bacilli; order Caryophanales; family Paenibacillaceae; genus Paenibacillus; species Paenibacillus rhizovicinus. The sequence continues at coordinate 3,019,605 of NZ_CP048286.1, read as the reverse complement.
TTTCCAAGGGTAGCCGTGCCTGCCGTAGAACGGCTGAACGCCGTTGGGCGGCGCGGCGTTGTACCAGCGGACGATGGTGGCGACGATGGCACGGCCTTCAGAGGTGGCAACGGTATAGAGCGGCGACGGCGTGATGCCATGCAGGCTGCCGACGACCTGGACGGATACGGCTTCCCCGTCTTGCAACTTATGCCAGTCTGCATCGGGCGCGGCGTTGGAGCGCAGGCTTCCCAGCCATCCTCCAAGTAAGAGGACGAGCAGTGCCAGGGCGGTTTTCATCATGGGAACCCCTTCCTTTATCAGGTAATCGTTATAACGGTGCGCATGATGGGGGCGAAATATACGGACTGCCGCGCAGTGAACGCGATACACCCTAAAATTTGGATGGGAATGTTAAATTTCCGACAAAAAGCTTCATTGGAAGTCGGAATTTGTCGATAAACACTCCACAATACATGAAGTCCAGGGAGTGGTTTCGATTGAAAAAAAGCTTATTGACGTTTACCGTGGGGAGGAAGCTGCTGTTCGCTTTTCTCGTGCTTGTCCTGATGCTCTGCTTTCTGGGATTCGCATCGCTGTCCTCCGAGAAGCGCATGGCGGATAATACGAAGGTCATTACTACCAATTGGCTGTCGGGCGTCGAAATTGCCAACAACATTAATTATCTGACGGAGCATGTGCTGAATTATCAACTCCGGATTTTGTCGGAAGCGGATAAGACGAAGAAAGCAGACGATATGAAGGAAGCTTCAAAACTGCTTGGAGCGGTCGACGATGCGATGGATTCATACGCCGCTACTTATGCGAACGAGAAAGACAAGGCGACCGCGGAGAAGCTGAGAAGCAAATGGAATGCGTACAAGCAAGTGTACGAACAGGCGGCATCGCTCGGCACGAAAGTCGATTTGATTAACGGCTCGGGGAACAAAGCGTCTGAGGTCGTACAGATCATGGACGAGTCGCTGAAGGCGTTCGAGGATATGCAGCTGGATCTGAAACAGCTGGTCCAGTTGAATCATAGAGGCGCGGAGGAAGCGACCAAGGAAAGCGAAGATGCCTACCGCAACAGCCGGATCGAAGTGTGGATTATCATGGCGGCGGCCGTGGTCATCGCCATCTTCCTCGTCGTGCTCATCAATGCCTCGATCTCCAGACCGATCAAGCGGGCAGCGGAGACGCTGCGCCGTATCGCCGACGCGGATCTGTCGGTCGAGTCGCAGCCGGCGAAGAGCAAGGACGAGATCGGGACGATGATCGGCGCCATGAACGAGATGACGGACAGCTTGAGAAGCATGATGACGGGCATTCGGCAGGCCGCCGGCACGTTGACGACTTCGTCGGAAGGGCTGCGGGCCAGCTCCGAGCAAAATGCGGGAGCGACGCAGCATGTCGCGGAAGCCGTTCAGGAAGTAGCATCCGGCGCCGAGCGCCAGCAGCACAGCGCCGGCGAGACGAGCAGGGCGATGGAAGAGATGGCGACGGGCATCCAGCGGATTGCCGAAACGGCATCGACAGTGGCCGATTTGACGATAGAAGCGAGCCGGCATGCGAGAGACGGCAACGAAGCGATCGCTTCCGCGGTGGAGCGGATGAATGCGATCAGCGGCTCCGTCGATCAGGCGGGCGCGGACATTGAAATGTTGGAAGGTCATTCCGAGCGGATCGGCGAAATCGTCGTCCTCATCGGCGACATTGCCTCCCAGACCGGACTGCTGTCGCTCAACGCCTCCATCGAAGCGGCGCGCGCGGGCGAGCAGGGCCGCGGCTTCGCCGTCGTCGCGAGCGAGGTCAAGAAACTGTCCGAGCAGTCGGCGGAATCGGTGCACGGCATCGCCGAGGTTATCGCGGAGATCCAGCGGGATACCTTGAAGGCCGTGCAGACGATGCAGCGCAGCCGCGGCGACGTGCAGCGCGGCATTGATGCCGTATCCGGCGCCGAGCGGGCGTTCGGGCAGATCGTCGCCACCGCCCGGCAAGTGGCCGAGCGGGTCCAGGAGGTCGCCGCGGCCGCGCAGCAGATGGCTGCCGGCTCCGAGGAAGTGTCGGCTTCGGTGCACGATATGAGCGCCATCTCGAGGGAGGCCGCGCAATCGACGCAATCGGTCGCCGCCGCGACCGAGGAGCAGCTTGCTTCCGTGCAGGAAATCACGGCTGCCGCGCAGTCGCTTAGCAGCATTGCTCAAGGGCTGTCCGATATGGTAGGAAAATTCAAAATGTAGACGGCTCCGCATGCCGTTCATGCTATACTAGAGGCAAAAAAGGCGGTGGACGTACACGATGATTCGCCACGAAGGTATTCATCATGTCAGCTTGATCGTAACCGACTTGGAACAGGCAAAACGCTTCTATGAAGAGGTCATCGGCTTGAGGGAAATCGAGCGCCCGGCGTTCGACTTTCCCGGCGCTTGGTACGGCATCGGCAGCGGCGGCCAGCAGCTGCACCTGATCGTGCACGAGGGACAGACGCTGCGCAGCGCCGGCATCGATACCCGCGACGGGCATTTCGCCATTCGCGTCGCCGATTTCGACGAGACGATCGCTTGGCTGGATCGGTGCGGCATCGAGCACCGGAACAACCGCAACAGCATTACGGGATTCTCGCAGATCTTCCTGCTGGATCCCGACCGCAATATCATTGAACTGAACGCTGCGCGATAAGCGCGGACGGGAAGCCGGGCAGTCCCTATCAGGGGCGCGCGGCTTTTTATTTTGCCGCATTCATTATTGCCGGAGATAGGCCGATGCGCCTACAGAGAAGCTGCCCGATGATCGATCGAGATAACTAGTCTAAGACGAGCGAACGATTTCGCTATTTAATGGTTGACAGCATATATGATAATGGTTCTCATTGAGAACGCATTGGAAAGCTGGATCTATCCCATCGATGCGCATCCGACAGCCGGCGATATTGGGATTGCCGCGACCGTCAACTCTTACGAGAAACAGATTCCAACCTGGTTCGGCTTCGAGTCGAAGGAGGCCGTGCCCGATCCGGCGAAGAAGACGGAGGCCAAGGACGGCGCCGCAATCCTTCCTTTCGGTCAGGCCCTGGGCATGGAGCAGGAGAAGTATCCGCACGGCAAGCTGATTACAGTCACATTGCCGCAAAAGCCCGGCGATACTTACCAGTTCGGCGTGAAGGAAGGCTTCGGGGCGTCGAGCGGCAGCAACAGCACGATTGATATGGATGCTTCGAACGGGGAAGTGTTGTACAAGATGCATCCGAATTGGGCGATCAACCTGTATAATACGTGGCGCAAAGGGCTGCATTTTGCAACGTGGGGCGGCGTGACGACAAGGTGGATCACCTTCGTCTTCGGCATGATGCCGTTCGTGCTGATGGTTACCGGTCTTACGATCTGGCAATTGAAGGCGCGGGCGCGCAAGAAGGGCAAGAATCGCAATATGGACAGGACGACAGCGGTGGCCTAGATCCGCGGAGGCTGCCTGCGGTCGGTAAGTCAGGCTTCGTTGTCCAGGCATAAACGGATATGATACACTGTTTATGACGTATACAATTTCGGAGATAGTCACCGGGATGGAGGACAGCAAGGATGACCGACCGTAACGATTCAGCGGATAATTCAGCGGATAAAGATGAGGTGCTCGAACAGCTGCCGAGCGGCGTGGCTTTGAGCTGGGGCATCGTCAAGCAGGGAAAACGCGGTCCGAAGGGCGAGCTCAGCATCAAGCAGATCGTCGACGCCGCCGTCGCGATCGCCGATCAGGACGGCCTGCAGGCCATGTCGATGAGCCGCGTCGCCCAGTCGCTTGGCTTCACGACGATGTCGCTGTACCGCTACATCGCGAGCAAAGACGATTTGCTCCTGCTCATGCAGGAGTCCGTGTGCACGCCGCTTCCGGAGGATAAGCCCGGCCAGCATTGGCGGGACGGGATGCGGGAATATGTCGATTTGTGCGTGGACGTGTTCACCCGGCATCCGTGGTACAGCGATATTCCGATCACGGGCGTGCCAGTCACGCCGAATATCATGGCCATGGTCGACTGGGTGCTTCGCATGATGCGCCCGCTTGATCTCGACGAATTCGAGAAAATGTCCATCATGCTGTTGATGAGCAGCTACGGCCGCTCCATCGGCCAGATTCGGCGGGACATGGTCATGGCGATGAAGGCCGGGAGGAATGCCGAGGAGTTCTCGGGTCTGCCGTTCAGTCCCGCGCTCAAGCAGCTCGTTACGCCGGAACGTTTTCCGGATCTGTATCCGATCGTCATGTCGGGCGTCTATGCCGGCGAACGAGAGGCGGAGAGTACGGTCGGCGACGACTTGGATTTTGGCCTGGAGCGGATCCTGGACGGAGTCGAGCAATATTTGGAACGTCGGCGGAAGCCGTCCGGCGAGGCATAGGCGAATAAAAAAGCACATCGGTTCCCTCTGACGAGGCGAGCCGATGTGCTTTTTGGCGTGCGCGGAAGTGGTGGCTGCTGTGAGTGTGAGGGCAAAGGCAGGTGCGATACCTTGCTATCTGCGTCCGGCTTTCCGGTTGAACGCTATGACGCTCCAAATGATGGCAAGCAGGAGGATGCCGATGCACCAAGCAACCGCAAGCCAAGCGCTGTTGCCGATCGGCGTACCGGTCAGCAGGCCGCGGATGGTCTCGATGACCGGCGTGATCGGCTGATTATTCGCCACGCCTTGCAGCCAATGCGGCATCGTCGTCGTCGGGACGAACGCGCTGGAGAGATACGGAAGGAAGAGCAGGATGAAGCCGTAACCGGAAGCGGCTGACGGGGAACCGGCAATCAGTCCGATCGTTGCGAAGAGCCAAGTCAAGGCGAGTATGAATAACGCGATAATGCCGATGGCGGCAAGCCAGTCGAGCAAGCCGGCGGAGGAGCGGAACCCGACAAGGAACGCGACGCCGATGACGACGCCGGTAGCCATCAGGTTGCGGGCAAGGCTGGCGGCGATATGCCCGATGATGACGCTGAGACTGCGGATCGGCATCGTGCGGAACCGGTCGATGATGCCGTTCGTCATGTCCTGCGCGACGTCGAAGGCGGTGCTGGACGATCCGAATCCGGCGCACAGCAAAATGATGCCGGGCACGACGTAATTCACGTATTCCCCTCCGGGCGCGATCGCGCCGCCGAACACATAAGTAAACAGGAGCATTAGCATAATCGGCAGCATAATGGCCATGACAAGCGCTTCCGTGTTGCGCAGGCTGAGGCGGATGCTTCGGCCGATGAAGACGGCATTGGTGGCCCCGAAGGAAACGCCTTTGTCAGGCGCGGATGTGGTGTGAATCATTGGACGGCCTCCTCTACTTTGGCGGTTGAAGATGTTGATGTCGTTGATGTCGTTGATGACGATGTCGTCGATGTCGTCGTCAACGCCACGAATACATCATCCATGCTAGGTTTGCGCAGGCTGATCCGCGTATCCGGCGATACCTGTTCGGCGAGCTCGTTCAGCGTATTCCGAATATGCTGCAGGCTGCCGTCGGTGGCATAGACCGCGAGGATTTCCTCATCTGCGCCATGCAGCTCGATCAGCTCGCCTCCGAAGCGGGACTTCAGCTCCTGCGCCGTGCCGGAAGCGACGATGCGCCCGCCGGCAATGACGGCAATGCGGTCCGCGAGCAGATCGGCTTCTTCCAAATATTGCGTCGTCAAGAAGATCGTCATTCCCCGGTCCCGCAGCTCCAAAATCATGTCCCATAAGGCGCGCCGGCTGACGGTATCGAGCCCCGTCGTCGGTTCATCCAGGAACAGTACCGGCCGGGAAGCGACAAGGCTGACGGCCAGATCGAGTCTGCGGCGCATCCCGCCGGAGTAGGTTTTGACGAGCTTGCCGGCGCTCGCTTCCAGATCGAACAGTTTCAACAGCTCGGCGGTCCGGGAGCGTGCGTCTGCTGGCGTGAAACCGGATAGCCTGCACATCATGCGGAGGTTTTCTCTTGCGGTCAGCATGTCGTCGACGGCGGCGAACTGTCCCGTGAGGCTGATGGAGCGTTTGACGTCTTCACGTTCGCGGACGACATCATGTCCGTTGACGGAGGCCGTTCCTCCGTCCGGCTTCGTAAGCGTGGAGAGGATGTTGATCAGCGTCGTCTTGCCGGCGCCGTTCGGTCCGAGCAAGGCGAAGATCGTACCGGATTGAACGGTCAAATCGATGCCGTCCAGCACCGTTTGCTGGCCGAACGATTTGCGTAAGCCTTTTGTTGCGATGGCGGTTCTGTTCATGCAGCGTCGCTCCTTTTGAATAATAGTGTACTTAATAAACAGTATATATTAATAACAGTATATTATGTACGCAGTAAATATGCAATCGGATTTAACCCTTAAATTTATGGGTGGTTGTCCGGGATCGGGCGTGGTTGCGATTGGCAGGTGGGGTTGAGGGAGACGTATGGATAGGAGAAAAGAGCTGCATCCGGTGCAGTACATTGGAGGAAAAGCGGGGAATCCGAGCAAGGAGCTGCACCCGGTGCAGTACATTGGTGGGAAGGGGTGAATTCGAGCAAGGAGCTGCACCCGGTGCAGTACATTGGAGGAAAAGCGGTGAATTCGAGCAAAGAGCTGCACCCAGTGCAGTACATTGGAGGAAAAGCGGGGAATCCGAGCAAGGAGCTGCACCCAGTGTCACCCAGTGCAGTACATTGGAGGAAAAGCGGTGAATCCGAGCAAAGAGCTGCACCCAGTGCAGTACATTGGAGGAAAAGCGGTGAATTCGAGCAAAGAGCTGCACCCAGTGCAGTACATTGGAGGAAAAGCGGTGAATTCGAGCAAGGAGCTGCACCCAGTGCAGTATTGGAGGAAAAGCGGTGAATTCGAGCAAGGAGCTGCACCCAGTGCAGTATTGGAGGAAAAGCGGTGAATTCGAGCAAAGAGCTGCATCCAGTGCAGTACATTGGAGGGAAAGCGGTGAATCCGAGCAAGGAGCTGCACCTGGTGCAGTATATTCTACGGGTGGTGGAGGAAGTCCGCTGAATCATCGTTTGCCGGAGCAATGTTGAGCCGCTCTGGAGCCCCTCGACGCTGCCTTGGCACTGCCCTGACACTCTACCCCGACACTGCTCCGACACTGCTCCGACACTGCTCCGACACTGCTCCGACACTGCTCCGACACTGCTCCGACACTGCTCCGACACTGCTCCGACACTGCCCCGACGCCGCCTTGACACGCGAACGCATATCGACACGCGCGGCGCGGAAAGCGGGACGCCTGCGCGGCGCTGAGCAACTGCGCAAGCTGCGGAGCTTACAGCCGATGAAGCCCGCGATAACTCGACGGGCGGATACCCGTCAGCCGGACGAAGCTGCGGCTGAGCGAGAAGCCGTTCTCGTATCCGCAGGAGAGGGCGATCCGGTCGAGCGTCCAATCAGTGGAAACGAGCAATTTGCGCGCTTCGGCCATGCGGAGCGAGAGCATGAACTGCTGCGGCGGCATTCCGAATGCCCGTTGGAAACGGCGGGTGAATTGGACCGGCGTCAAACCGCAGAGCGCGGCGGCTTCGCTCAGCGCGGCCTTCGCTTCCACATGCGAACGGAGCCAGGAAGCGGCCGCTTCCATCGCGGCATCGGCAGGTTCTGCGGGGGCCTGACGGCGCCGGCCGAACGTCTGCAAGCATTGCAGCCAAATATCCGCTGCGTAATGCGCCCCGTAAGGATGCCACGCCGAGGAATCGTGAGGATGCGACGGCTTGAGCTGCGCCAGATTGTGAAGCAGTCTCGCGGTATCTCCCGTGTTCACGCGCCCCTGCGGCAAGGAGGAGAGATCGTCCGCGCGCAGCGTGAAGCTGATGAAAGCGAAAGAAAGCGGCTGGACGACTTCGCGTTCGAAGCGCACGCCCGGCGGGCAGACGACGACGTCGCCTGCGGCCGCCGTCCCTTCTTCATCGAGGATACGGTAGCGGAATCCGCCGCTTTCCACCGCGAATAAGACCCATCTGGCATACGTGTCTTCGGCGAGCTGGAAGGCTTCTTTGTGATGCCAATACACCCATTCCGTTTCTTCGGGAAACGGCGGGAACGCAAGCTCCTGCATAGGGTCACCTCATCTGAAAATAAAGATATGCCGCGCGAAAGACCGGCCATTCCAAAAGGACTTTACTTCATTGTAGCATGAAAATAATGGTGTATACCTAACGATGGGGGATGAATCGGCAATGTTGGAGCAAACAGTGAAAACGGATATCGTCGTGGTCGGCGGCGGCTTGTCCGGCGTATGCGCGGCGGTGGCTGCGGCCAGACTCGGACAGACGGTGTCGCTCGTGCAGAATCGGCCCGTGCTTGGCGGCAATTCCAGCAGCGAGGTGCGGGTGTGGGTGTGCGGCGCGACGGGCCACGGCGTCAACCGCTATGCGCGGGAGACGGGCATCATGGGCGAGCTCTTCGTGGAGAACCAGTACCGCAATATGGAGGGCAACCCGTATTATTGGGATCTCGTTGTCCTGGAGACCGTGCGGGCGGAGCCGAATATCCAGCTGTTCCTGAATACGGACGTGCACGAGGTGGAGGCAGAAGGTCCGGCGGAAGACCGTATCATTACGGCCGTCACGGGTTGGATGATGGGCTCGGAGCGGCGGATCCGGTTCGAGGGCGACGTGGTGCTGGACTGCACCGGCGACGGGCTGGTCGGTTTCCTGGCTGGCGCGAAATACCGGATCGGCCGTGAAGCGAAAGCCGAGTTCAATGAAGATTGGGCACCGGAGATCGCGGACGATATTACGCTGGGGAGCACGATTTTGTTCTATTCGAAGGATATGGGCCGGCCGATCAAGTACGTTCCGCCATCTTTTGCCAAAGATATTACGCAAACGAGCATTCCTGTTCGCCGGGTCATCCGCAGCGGAGACTCGGGCTGCCATTATTGGTGGATCGAGTGGGGCGGCGAGCTGGACACGGTGCATGAGAACGAGCGCATCCGCGACGAGCTGTGGTCGGTGATCTACGGCATCTGGGATTTTATCAAGAATTCCGGTCAGTTCGAGGCGGACAACATGACCTTGGAGTGGGTCGGCTCGCTGCCAGGCAAAAGGGAATACCGCCGCTTCGTCGGCGATTATATGCTGAATCAGAACGACGTCGTCGAACAGCGCGCATTCGACGACAAGGTCGCTTTTGGCGGCTGGTCGATCGATCTCCATCCGCCGCAGGGCATGTATGCCGTCGAGAGCGGTTCGAAGCACTTCTATGCCGACGGCAATTACGCGATTCCGTTCCGCTCGCTTTATTCGGCGAATGTGCGCAATCTGCTTTTTGCCGGACGGAATATTAGTGCTTCGCACGTGGCATTCGGCACGACGCGCGTTATGGCGACTTGTGCCGTCATCGGCGAAGCGGCCGGAACGGGAGCGGCGCTGTGTGTGAAGAAAGGCGTAACGCCGAGAACGCTTCAGGCCGAGCATATGGGCGATCTGCAGCAGACGCTGCTCCGGCAGGATGCTGCGGTTATCGGGCTGCGCAATGCAGACCCGCTGGATTTGGCGAGGGCGACGGCTGCCGTGGAAGCGTCGAGCACGTTGTCGTTGGCGCAATGGCCGTTGCACGGAACAGGGGGAGAACTGGTATCCCATGCGCATGCGCTGGAGAAGCCGGTGGGCATCCTAGTGCCGGTCGATCCACGGCTGGATGGCGTGGAGCTGCTCGTCGACGCGGAGGAAGCGACCGAGCTTGTCGTGGAAGTATGGGAAACGGGCCGTGAGGAGAATTACATTCCGCATCGGTTGCTTTCGCGGCATAGCTGCCGTGTAGAGCAAGGCGCTAAGCAGTGGGCCGCGGTTGACGGGAGCGGGGCGCGGCTTCAGTCGGCGCCGTGCAACGTTTTCCTTGTCGTGCGCGAGAACGCGCGGTTGCGGCTGCATGCGGCGGAGGGGACGATATTCGGCATGCTGGGCTTCGAATATCATGGCGACCTGCCGATCGACGAGCTTCCGGAGAACAGCCAGCGCGTGACGTTGTGGCGCACGGGGCCGTTCAATCGCAAGGCGGTCTGCGTGAAGTTGTCCCCGGGAACGAAGGCTTATGCGGCGGACAAAGCGGTGGACGGTTACGTTCGTCCGTTCGGCGGCCCGCATCTGTGGATGTCGGATGTGATGGAGGAGGGGCGGGAAGAATGGCTGCGGCTGCAATGGCCGTCTCCCGTCGGCATGCGGGAAATCCATCTGACGTTCAATGACGACGTGAACGAGGATTTGATTAACCTGCATCACCATACGACGCCATTTCCCGTGATGCCGGATCTCGTGAAGGATTGCCGGATCGAAGCGTTGACGGATGAAGGCTGGACGGTGCTGGAACGGATTCAAGACAACCGCAAGCGCAAAAGAGTCATCGCGCTTCCGGCTGCCGTAGCCGCTTCGGCGCTCCGGATTGTCGTTGAGTCGACGAACGGCTCGCCGTTCGCTCAGGTGATTGAGGTTCGGGTTTACGGGCAATAGGGGAAAGCAAAGAGCACAGGAGGTTTTCGTAATCTGGCTTGGAGTCTACCCCGAAGATTGAACTCCCTCGGTAAAATGTAGTTTTCTCACGAATGCTCGCTTATTCGCAGGATCTCTCCAATAGATAAATCGTTGTCCGAATAGATGAAGACATGTATCGTCAAATTCAGCAACCAGAGCGCATGCGGGAACAGAAGGGGCGAGTTTTCGCTCCTTTGTTTACTGCTCTTTTGCACGTTACTCCATGTAACAGTTAATAGTAGAAGAAGGACTTTCAAGGATCTAATAAAGAGATACGAACCTGACATACGATTTTCAGCGATTGAAAAGATATACCCTGAATTTACTAATGGGCTGGACAAGGTGGCTGAAAACAGGCAAGCCGAGAGGATTTTCAAATAGACATTGAGTACATACTGCGCATGACTGAAATATACAAGAATAAAGGTTAAATGAAGCGTTGTAGGCCCCGTGCAGACTTGTCATCAAATAATTACACGATCGAGTACTAGGCTGATTGCAGTAGTTACGGATCGTAAAGGAATGCATAATTCGTGCAAGAAGTCCTCGCTATATTGTGATATTAGGAATGGATGAAGGAAGCGTTCCTGGGTACAGAAGTACGCGACCGGAGGGCTTGCGTCTTTTTAATGCGGGAATGGAAAGTCTCGAGAATGTTTGGGGAATAGTACTTCATTATGAACAGTAATGGAGCGTAGAGGAATGAAAGTATTATCCATGATTCAACCATGGGCGACTCTGCTTGTCCAAGGCGAGACTCTCTATGAAACAAGATCCTGGAAGACCCGGTATCGTGGACCGTTGGCCATTCATGCAAGCCGGAAGGTCGATAAGCAGGCCTGCAAATATGAACCCAACCGTTCTTTACTCGCCAAGAATGGTTATACGGAACAAACCCTCCCTACGGGGGTTATCCTTGCAACTTGCGAGCTTACGAATTGTTATCAAGTCATCGACGCGAATCATACGTCAGCCATTCTGGATTGCGGGAAGGTTGTGACGGGGGATGACTTCCTGTTAGGCGATTACAGTCCAGGTTATTTTGCATGGGAAATGGCGGGTTTCCGTTTGCTGAAGCCCTATATCCCAGTGAAGGGAAAACTGGGGCTATGGGAATATCCGATAGTCGAAGAGTTGACGATATGACCTACCGGAAATCCATGTTCAACGCCATTGCGCGCCTATATTCGCTATGGAGAATAGGACGTGCCTTTGCGGGGAAACTAGTTAAAAATAAGGAGGTGGGCGCTTGGTAACCCTTCCTGATGGGACAACTTTGCCCAGAATCGGTCAAGGTACGTGGTATATGGGGGATGAGCCGTCCAAGAAAAATGAAGAGCTTCGCGCGTTAAGACGCGGCGTGGAGCTTGGATTGCGTCTGATCGATTCGGCTGAAATGTATGGCGATGGCAGATCCGAGTCCTTGGTCGGAGAAGCGATCGAAGGGATACGAGATCAAGTGTTTCTGGTATCGAAAGTGTATCCGCACAACGCGGGTCTGAATCGCATCGCCGGTAGCTGCGAACAAAGCCTGAAGCGGTTAAAGACGGACCGTCTCGACCTTTATCTTCTTCACTGGAGAGGAAGTATTCCTCTAAGCGAGACGGTAGAAGCGATGGAGCAGTTGGTCGAAGCCGGGAAAATTTTGCGGTGGGGCGTCTCGAACCTGGACACGGACGATATGAAAGAACTGTTCGACTCGGCGCGAGGGACGCATTGCATGGTCGATCAGGTACTGTATCATCTCGGTTCCCGCGGCGCAGAATACGACCTGCTTCCTTGGTTGAGAGAGCGGAAAATCCCGACGATGGCCTACAGTCCGCTCGCCCAGGCGGGCACCTTGAGAAGAGGGTTGGTTGAGCATCCAGCGGTTAAGGAAATTGCCGATCGACATAGCGTGAAGCCGCTTCAGGTTCTCTTGGCTTGGTGCATTAGAAACGATGACGTAATTGCCATTCCTAAGGCGTCGACAGCAGTGCATGTCGAGGAGAATGCGGAAGCGGAACGTATTAAGCTTACCGAGGAAGACTTGGGGATGTTGGATGAGGCGTTCCCCAAACCGACTAGAAAGGTGCAGCTTGACATTATTTAAGAAAGCCTTCGCATGAAAGTTCCCGCAGGTGTGTACTGGATAAAATTCAACAAGAGGAAGATCTGCTAATTTCACTCCTGCCTTAAACTTATGAAAGACGATATAGCATACGGGAACAGAAGGGGCGAATTTTCGCTCCTTTTTTACTGCTCTGCTGCACGCTGCTCCAAGTACCTCCGGAGGCTTTCACTTGCATTTCTCGATGGGGCGATGCCCTTTCATTCCTTCGTTACGCTTATCCGGTGGGTGGAGGCCGGTTATCCTAACTGTACGGGTCTATGCCCTTTTGCTCAACGCAATCCGGTACTCCGTGCAACGAGATGAGGATTCAGAATGGTTCGGCGCTGATAGGCGATGCAATAACATTCGCAGGAACAACAAAAGGGATAACCTCGGAAGGCTTCGGTGTGTGCCGAGCTTTTTGCTTTGCGATGTTTTGAACATTTCCATACTTAAATCCAACGTATTAATGAAGCTATGTTTCGGATATAAAAGTAAACGCCAGTCATTAGAAAAATTTTTACACATATATAGGTAATATCCAGTAAGTCGGGGAGGATATCAAAAACCCTATGTTACCTATTGAAAAATATTTCGGTAATTTAGAACTCGTTTATACATTTTATGGGGCTATGCCTACGGGCGTTAGCGTATCGGAAACAGGACGGATCTTCGTTTGCTTCCCGAAATGGGGAGACGACGTTAGATTTACGGTAGCGGAGATCGTCGATGGCCACTTGCAGCCTTATCCTAATTTAGCAACGAATTCGATTAACCCTTCGGATCGTACGAAGTCCTTCATCAGCGTCCAAAGCGTAATTGCCGACGGAAGAGGAACCCTGTGGGTACTGGATACGGGGGCACCCAATTTTTCCGAGCCTATTAAAGGAGGGGCAAAATTAGTAGCCGTAGACTTAATAACCAATACAATAAGAAAAATATATACGTTTGATGAAGAGGTAGTCTTGCCGACAACGTATCTGAATGACGTCCGATTCGATTTTCGTGTCGGTACATCGGGTTATGCCTATATAACGGATTCTTCTTCAAGAGGTCCAGGCGCGATCATCGTCGTGAATTTAGAAAATGGAAATGCGTTTAGACGGTTAAACGGAGCACATTCGACTTCACCCGATCCTTATTTTTTACCGAAGGTGGAAGGTGAAATTTTGATGAACCGAAACAGAGACGGTTCGACGTCTCCTTTTCGGCTGGCCTCCGATGGTCTGGCGATTTCCCCTGACGGTAAAATGATCTTTTTTTGTCCGCTAACCAGTCGTCAGCTATACTCGATCTCGGCAGAAGCCCTAAGAGACAGAACGATACCGGATTCCGAATTAAGTTATCATGTGAAGTATTGGGGAGAAAAAGGCGCGTCCGACGGCATGATAACCGACGCGAAAGGAAACGTTTATGCCGGAGATTATGAAAACGATAGTATTCGAAAGATATGGCCGAATGGAATCATGGAAACCATCGCGCATGATCCGAAAATCTTATGGCCGGATACGTTTTCTATTGGTCCGGATCGCCACTTATATGTGATTGTGAACCAACTGCATCGGCAGGCAAGATTTCATTACGGAAAAGACTTACGACAAAAGCCTTATAGTTTGCTTCGTATTAAAATTGATGAATTGCCTGCTCCTACTTGTTGATATTCATTCACAGCATTCTCGATAGAGGGAGGATAGCGACAGTAAGGAAGCGAAATCTATGATGAGTGAGAGGCGCAATTTTCATCATAATAGTTCTGGAAGGAGAAGGGAAATGGCAGAAATTCTGTTATTGCACCACTCATTGGGGCTGACAAAGGGGATTCATGCATTCGCCGACAAGATCAGAGGGGCGGGTCACACTGTTCATATTCCTGATCTTTTCGACGGTCATTTGTTTGCCACTATCGAGGATGGCATGACTTATGTCAATGGGATCGGCTTCGAAGAGATCACCGAGCGAGGTATACGTTCGGCCAGCGAGTTTCCGCGTGAGATCGTCTACGCGGGGGTTTCGCTCGGTGTGGTTGCGGCCCAGAAGCTCGCTTTGACTCGTGAAGGCGCTCGTGGCGCATTGTTGTTTTACTCTTGCGTTCCGACCTCGATGTTCGGATCTCCCTGGCCGGCGGAACTGCCGGTGCAGATTCACGGCATGGACGCGGATCCCTATTTCGTTGATGAGGGCGACATTGAGGCGGCACGCGAGCTCGTGACGGCGGCCGATCATGCCGAACTCTTTTTGTACCCGGGTGATCAACACTTGTTCGCAGATAGCAGTTTGCCGTCATATGACGCTGACGCGACGACGCTGCTGTTGCGGCGTGTACTCGAATTCCTCCGGCATTTGGATGCCTGAGCATCTGCTTAGGAACAGTCTCTTTCATGCGGGTAGCCAGTTAACCTCCCTCGGTAAAATGTGGTTTTCTCACGAATACTCGCTTATTCGCAGGCTCTCTCCAATGGATAAAAGCAAATTGACTTTGATCCCATGATAAGTAGCAAGCGGATTGCAAGCGAACTCATAATCGAAAATCGATTAAATTAACGGGATACGATATTTTAAAAAACAGCAGCAGTCTAGGACATTCTTGTCCATGGCTGTCTGCTGTTTCGTTTTTTGGGTCCGTTTGCTCAGCGCTCAAGTCAGCATCAGCAGCTCCTTGATTTCGTCCTCGGTCAGCGCGGAGAGCGGCTCCTCGCCTGGCTGGATGACCTCGTCGATGAGGTTCTTCTTGCGCTCCTGCAGCTCGACCATCTTGTCTTCCACGGTGCCTTCGGCGACGAGACGGATGACCTGCACGACGTTCTTCTGCCCGATGCGGTGGGCGCGGTCGGCGGCTTGCTGCTCGACGGCCGGATTCCACCAGAGGTCATAGAGAATGACCGTGTCGGCTCCGGTCAGGTTCAAGCCCGTGCCGCCGGCTTTGAGCGAGATCAGGAACAGGTCGCCTTCGCCGTCGTTGAACCGGTTGCTCAGCTCGATGCGGTCGCTCGGAGGCGTGCTGCCGTCCAGATAGAAATACGACACGTCCCGCCGGTGCAGCTCCTGCCGAATGAGCTTCAACATCTCCACGAACTGCGAGAACACGAGCATCCGCCTGCCGGCGCTGCGGCATTCTTCGATCAGCTCCAGCAGCTGCTGGAGCTTGCCCGAGCTGCCTGCGTAATCCTCGACGAACAGCGCCGGATGGCAGCAGAGCTGGCGAAGCCGGGTCAGGCCGGCGAGGATGCGGATCCGGTTCTTGTTCAGCGTCTCTTTGTCCAGATGACGGAGCGTCTCCTCGCGCAGCTTCGCTAGGTAAGCGGCGTACAGCTTTCTTTGTTCCGGCAGCAGGGCGGATGCCTGCACGGATTCGATTTTGTCCGGCAGCTCCTTCAGGACGTCGGCCTTCACCCTGCGGAGCAGAAACGGACGCGCCCGCTTGGCGATCGTCTCGCGGGCCAGGTCGCCGAACGCCTTGCGGCCCGGGAAGAGATCGGGACATACGGCGTCGAACAACGACCACAGCTCCTCCAGCCGGTTCTCCACCGGCGTTCCCGTCAGCGCGAACCGGTTGCGGGCGCGAAGCAGCTTCACGCTGTGGGCCGTCTGCGTCGCGTCGTTCTTGAACGCCTGCGCCTCGTCGAGGATCAGCGTGTGGAAAGACAACGCCGCATATTCCACGACATCCCGCCGCAGCAGCGGATACGACGTGATGACGACGTCCGCCGAGGAGCAGCTCGCTAGAACGGCATTCCGCTGCGCTTTCGTCCCGTCCGCGATAACAGCCCGGATATGCGGCGCAAACTTGCGAATTTCGTTACGCCAATTGTACGTCAGCGAAGCGGGCGCGACGATAATGGCGGGCAGCCGCTCCTCGCGGATATTCGGCAGCATGGACGCAAGGAACGCGATGGCCTGGACGGTTTTGCCAAGTCCCATGTCGTCGGCGAGGATGCCGCCGAAACCGTAATGCGCCAGCGTCCGCAGCCATTGGTAGCCGTAGGCCTGATAATCCCGCAGCGGATGGAGCAGCTCCTGCGGCTCGGGAAAATCCAAATTGTCCGGACTGCGCAAATTGTCGAGCAGCCGCCGAAAAGCCTTGTCCAGCTTGACCGCTCCGCCTTGCCGCGGGACGTCCATCAGATGAAGGCCGCGGAACAGCGGGATATGGATGCCCGAATCGCGGAGGTCCTTGGCCGTCAGCCGGCCTTCGTTGATGAAGCGGATGATTTCTTTCATCTCGTCGCTGTCCAAGGGAAGGAGGGCGCCTGTCCGGAGGCGGTGGTAGCTTCTTTTCTCCTCGATGGATTTCAAGACGGCCTTGATCTCCGACTCCGGAATGCCCGCGATATCGAATTTGACGTCCAGCCAATTGGTCCGCTCGTTCAGCGTTAGCGCAACGTTCGGCGGCAAGCTGCCGATATGGATGCGGGTGCGGACGGCGGAGGTGGCATGGATGGTCAGGAGCTTCTCCAGCTGCGGCACGACATGCTGCAGAAAATGGTACTCGCGCTCTTCGTCGCCCAGGAAGTAGCCGGCCTCTGTCTTGGCGAATGACGCGCCTTCCATGAGGGCGAGAATTTGGCGCTCCCGATCCCCGTCCCGCATAAGAATCGGACCGTTGCCGCGGCGTTCGTGCTCCGACTCGAGCGGATTGATGACGAGGTCGCCGTAGTGGAACTCCAGCGCGGCCAGCAGCCGGTCGCGGATACGGTCGAGGAACAGCTTCGCTCGCAGCGGCCGCTGCGTAATACGCTCCGCTACTTCCTCGGCGATCCGCACGCTGCCGAGCTTCAACAGTCCCGGCATCGCCCGTTCCATGAACGGCTCGATTTGCCCGGGAGGCAGCGGAAGCGACTGCGGCTCGTCCGCCTGTTCGAGCAGCTCCTGCAGTTCAAGCAGGCGGCTGCACGCTTCGGGCGGCTGGCGAAATAGTTTGCCTTCGGCGAGGACCAGGCCGTAAGCGTCCAAGACGGTCATTTCCGTCAGGCCCTGCATGCGCAGCCGGCAGCCGATCCCCGTCACATGCTCTTCGAGTTCAAAATGCAGCGGCAGCCGTTCATCCGTCGGCGAAATCGCCGCGTATACGACGTTATCGATCTCCATGACCGTGGACGGCGCGGCGGCCAGGGCGGCAAGGAGCGGCTCCCATGCGGGAGGCGGGATCAGAAGCATCCGCTCGCCGCTCATCGGCGAGGCATATGCGGCGTATACGCCCGACGTATCGCGGTACAGCCGCTCTTGCTCCGCCATGGCGATCAGCTGCTCCAGCACCGCGAAGTCGGCCGCGCCGAAGCAATGCTGCCGCGGGTCATAGGCGAGCGATTTGGAAATGGCGCAGGGCTCGCCGTTCGCCGCGCACTGCAGAAACTCGCGGATCCGGGGCACGATGATCGGCCGCTTCGCTCCGGCTTTGATTTCGATGCCGAGCATGCGTTTGCCTCGGCCGTAGGCGAACGGCTTGCAGACGAAGGCGAGGGGGAACGGCGTGCGCGTGTCGAACCGCGTCTGCGAAGCGGGAACGGTCCGGCCGGTCTGAGGCGCGAAGAGCTCCAGCAGCCCGCGGGCAAGCCGGTCGTCGGCGGGTTCCGTGAGCAAATGGCGGTCATCGCCGCGAAGTTTCGCGTCGCCGCGCCCGCCTGCGGCCCCAGATCCGGCCGGCGTCCGCCCGGCCTGCTGGGCATCAAGAATAAGCAGCAGCACCGCTGCGATATGCGAGCAATATTTGTCATAGGAAGACAGCGAGGGGCAGCTGCATTGTGCCGTCACATCGCCGTCTTCGTCAATCCGAAGGGTAACCTCGAAATTCTCCTGCAGCTGGACATTCGCTTCGCACCGCCCGGCGTCCGCGTCGTAGTACGTGACGGCGACTTTGCCGCTGCGGAAGGCGGCTTCGCCGCGTTTATAGGAAAGCTGGCCGCACATGGACTGAATGGCGGACAGCGTTAAAGTGTGATTCATTCGCCGTCTAGGCCTCCTTCTCCGGCAATCGCCGCCGTATGCAGAGCCAGCGATCGCTCGCGCTCATTTGCGCGTTTCTCCTGCCGCCTGCTTGCGGTATTCCGACGGGGTGCTCCCCGTGAATCGTTTGAAAAAAATGCTGAACGTATGAATGGACGAGAAGTGCAGCTCCTCCGCGATCTGCGTCACCGGCTTGTCCGTGGCGCGCAGCTCGAATTTGGCTTTGTCGAGGCAAAGGCTGCGCATGTATTCGCCGACCGGCATGCCGATCGCGCTCTTGAACTCGCGGGCGAGATGGGAGCGGCTGATCGGGATGGAGCGGGCAATCGCTTCGATATCGTGGTCGTAGCGGATCTCGCCGTGCAGCCGGTTCATGACCGCGATGACGGCGCTGCCGAGCGGATTCGGGTGGGCATCCGGCTGCTTCGCGCTATCGTGGAACAGCCGCGACACCGTGACGAGCAGCTGCAGGAACAGCCCCTCCGCCATGTGGAAGCTGAGCCGCGGACGCAGCCGAACTTCGCGCAGCAGCCGTTCGAAGATCCATTTGACCGTCCCGTCTTCGTCCGGCACCACGCGTCCCGCGCCCAGCTGGTAGAAATCCGGCTGCAGCGCCTTCATCCACTCGAGCTTGAAGCCCATGTAATAGAGCCGGAACGGCGCATCCTTGCCCGCCAGCCCGTAATGCGTCTCTCCGGGCTTGGTCAGCCACAAGTCGCCGGCACGGATTTGATAGAGCGTCTTGTCGATTTGATACTGGCCATGGCCCTCTTCCAAGTAGCAAAGCTCGAAATGATCATGGTAATGCGAGGTCGTCGCCCAGTTCGGCATGAGCTGCTCGCCAATGTAGTAGAGGCTGCTCGATCGTGCGTCGAAGGGCAGCTCGGCCCGAAACTCCAATTCGTTCTCGATGAGCAGCGGCCGGTACGGCGCAACGTCGCGGTAGGGCGATTGTTCGCTCATGGTGGGCGAAGTCATTCAGGATCAGCCTCCCGCTCCATTTCTGATGCTTCCAGTATACCCCGCGTGCGAAGGATACGAAAGTCGGATGATGATCAAAAGCTTTAAATTATCGCATATGCCGGGCAAAGACAGCTCCCTCTCCCGCGTCTAAAATGATAATCAGATGCAATGTCAAAATAGAATCGAATGAGGTGCGAAGAGATGACAACGATACACAAGCAAGTGAACGACGCCTGTTTGCCGGCACGGGAGGACGTGGAGTTCTTCGATAAGAACGGCTATTGGGTATCCCCGGTCATCTTCTCGGAAGAGGAGCTGGCGGCGATCAAGGATCACCAGGACCGGATCTATCGCGGGGAATTCGAGACGGGCCGCGCGCCGGTCTGCAACTGGCTGGAAGGCGTGGACAATCCGCGGGCGCTGCGCAAAACCGACAATTCGCACTGGTCCGATTCCGTGCTGCGCGGCGTGGCGACGGACCCGACGATCGGGGCGATCGCAGGCATGCTGATGCATGCGGATACGATCCGTCTGTGGCATGACCAATTGCTGTATAAACCGGGCCGCGGGCCGGGACGCGAGACGGCGAACGTCGGCTGGCATCAGGATTTCTCCTACTGGCAGTGCGCGAAGGAGCCGACGCTGGTTACGGCGTGGGTCGCGTTCACGGACGTCGATCTCTCCAACGGCTGCATGCAGATGGTGCCGCGCAGCCATCAGTGGGGCTTGCTCAAGATGAGCGATTTCTTCGAGCAGAACATGGAGAAGCAGCAGGCGGACATGGATATCCCGGAGAACGAGCAATTCACGACGAAGCCGATCATTATGAAAGCCGGGCAGGTGAGCTTCCACCATGCGCTGACCATTCATGGCAGCGGGGCCAACACGACGGAAGAAGCGCGCCGTTCCATGGCCGTCCACCTCATGACGGGGGAGACGCGCTACAAGCAAGGCACGAGGGGCGACGGTCATTTCAACGCCGGCTTCATGAAAGGCCGCGACGGCGAGCTGTTCGACGGACCGGAGTTCCCGGTGCTGTACGGCGCATCCGCGAACAAGTAAACAAGAAAACCGTGCAGATATCCGCTTCATGCGGGGCTGCACGGTTTTTTTAAGCGAGCTATGCGTCAATAATGAATGACCTCGCCGGCGTTCATCTGCGGCGGCCAGGATTGATCGATGACGTATGCGCCGGAGGGCGGCTTCACCGTTACGCGATCGCCGATTTGCAGATCGTTATACAAGGAAAGGTCGCTTAACCGGTAATACATGAAATCTATTTTGCGGCTCTTGGACATCGCAAGCGTAGGAGCTGCGCTTGACCGTTCGCTCGCCTTGATGTTGCGGGCGACAAGGATTTTCGGCGTCTCGCCGCTATTGTCCTTGCCGATAATGTAATCGCCTCGAACGTCACGGGCTTCGTGGGCTTGCTTCGTGAATAGGATTGAAGCGATAACGAGCAGCATAACGGTTGTTGCGCAGATTATTGCGGTTTTTCTCTTCAAGCGGGATTCCTCCAAACTTATTAGTGGTTATCGCAGGTCCATTTTCCGCTTCCGTTTCCGTTTCCGTTATAGGTTCTCCTTACTAGACAGCGGATCCGGATGAAAGGTTGCTTTCACGCGCATCGAATCTTGTTTAATTGTAAGTATAGCCGTAATCATCATACATGGAGGGCGTCCACGCTTCGGACGGAGTAAGCTTGGCTGAAGAACGGCGCTCATAACGGGAGGAATTCAAATTGAAAACAACTTGTGCGGCAGGCGGACTAATGGTCAGGGATGATTGCGTACTGCTTGTCAAAATCGCGTATGGTGCCAACAAGGATTGCTGGATGCTGCCGGGCGGGCTGGTGGATGAAGGGGAAGCGGTGGAACAGGCTGCCGCGCGGGAAGTCCGGGAAGAGACGGGGATCGAAGCGAAGCCCGTGCGTCTCATCGGCGTCAGAACCGGGATACGGGAGACGGATGACGGGCATATGCTTGATCTTTATTTTGTCTATGAGATGGAATGGCTAGCCGGCGACGCGGCACCTGACCACTATGAAAGCATGGATGCGCGGTTCAGACCGATTTCGGAGGTGCTGGAGGATGAGAGCACGATTCACTTGACCAAGGAGCTGCTCCGCTCGTATCTCCAAGCCGCACCGGCCGCCGGGTTGACGAAGCTGGGAGCCGGCATTGCAACGAATACGAAGTACGTGGATTATAAGGTTTATACGGTTTGAGAGCGGCGGGTTGATCGCAAAAACATAAAGAACCGCGTCATAAAACGCGGTTCTTCGCATTGTTCATTAGCATGCAGCCTTCAGATCAGGAGTGGATGCGACGCGGCTGGCCGCGGCTTCGTTACTCCGTACCTTCGATCCGGGCAAGCTCCGCCAGGACGAGCGGCTTCACTTTCGTGCCTAGCAGCTCGATGGCGTGAAGCACGTCCTTGTGCGGCATCGTGCCGACGTTCACGTGCAGGAAGAAGCGGGTGACCCCTAAGTTCTTGCGCAGCAGGATGATCTTCTCCGCGACGGTTTCCGCATCGCCGAGATAGAGCGCGCCACGCAGGCTGCGGGCATCGTCGTAGGTAGCGCGGGAATAAGGCTGGCCCCAGCCGCGTTCGCTTCCGATCTTGGTCATCTGCGCCTGCGTCGGCTTGAAGAACAGCTCGGCCGTCTCTTCGGTGGAATCGCCGACGAACCCGTGGGAATGGGTCGCGATTTGCAGCTTGCTCGGATCGTGTCCGGCTTGCGCAGCCGCTCGCTTGTAGAGGTCGACGAGCGGAGCGAATTTCTCCGGCATGCCGCCGATGATAGCGAATGCGATCGGCAGCCCAAGCAAGCCCGCGCGGATGGCGGACTGCGCGTTGCCGCCGCTCGCGATCCAGACCGGCAGCGGATCCTGAACGGAGCGCGGATAGACGCCGAGATTATGAATGGCGGGGCGATGACCGCCGCGCCAGCTGACTTTCTCCGAAGCGCGGATGGCCAGCAGCAGCTCCAGATTCTCCTCGAACAGCTCATCGTAGTCTTCCAGGCTGTAGCCGAACAGCGGGAAGGATTCGGTGAACGAGCCGCGGCCCGCCATGATTTCGGCCCTTCCGTTCGAGAGGCCGTCCAGTGTAGCGAACGACTGATAGACGCGCACCGGATCGTCGGAAGAAAGCACCGTGACGGCGCTCGTCAGTCGAATTTGCTTCGTCATGCCGGCCGCGGCAGCCAGAACGACTGCGGGCGCGGTACCCGCATAATCGGGACGATGATGCTCGCCGATGCCGTATACGTCCAAGCCGACTTGGTCGGCCAATACGATTTCATCTACTGCCCGGCGCAGCCGCTCGGCGTGGCTGATGACCGCCCCCGTTTCCGGGTCAGGCGTCGTTTCGAGAAACGTACTGATTCCAATCTCCATCGGTTTTGCCAACTTGCTCATGAATGCCGCCTCCTAGGTTGCTCTGTTTCCTCTAGTGTACGCAATTTCTGAAAGTTTCTCAATTATAGTAAGTGAATTGTTTGTGCGGAATACGGCTAGTCAACCGGCAAAGAGCCGGAGTTGGAAAAATTATCCTACCACCAAAATGTTGCCTCGTCAAGCATGAGCGAGCATGCGTGAACATGGAGTCGTCCGGTCTGCGATAACTCAGCGACGGGAAGCGGGAAGCGGGTTTATTTCTTCCCCTCTCGCGGTGTACGTTGGAAGCAGATACGGAAAGGATGGTCGCGCATGCCGCAACAGGCCCATCGATTTCACAAACCTATTATTGTCCTTAAGCAAGCGGATCTTCCTTATTTGCTGCATCAGCCCGATCGGAGTTCCGATTCTGGCGCCAAATGGCCGCTTATTCTGTTCTTGCACGGACGCGATCAGCGAGGAAACGACGTGGAACAGCTGAAGATCCGCGGTCTGCCCCGAATAGCCGAGGACAATCCGGCCTTCCCGTTCATCGTGCTCGCTCCGCAATGTCCGAGTTATTACATTTGGCCGATGGTTTTTGACGGCATAACGGCGTTGCTGGACGAGGTGATCGCCAGCTGTCCCGTCGATCCGGAACGGATATTCGTCACCGGCCTCAGCATGGGCGGCTATGGGGCGTGGGACTTGGCGATGGAATATCCGGAACGATTCGCGGGAGTTGTTCCGGTGTGCGGTTCGGGTTCACCCGAACGGATCGGGCGGCTGCGAGACGTGCAGGTGTGGGCGTTTCATGGCACCCGCGATGAAGTCGTACCCGTCGAAGAGGCGCGGGAATTAATCTCGGCACTCGGGGACTGCGGCGGCAACGGCCGGCTAACCGAGTATCCCGAAGGCGGTCACGCGATATGGGAAGAGGCGTATGCAACCGAGGAGCTGTATAGCTGGTTTTTCAGGCAGCGCAAAGCAGTTGGCGTGGAGTAACGAACGAAAGCCATGGTCGAGGACGAACGGGAGGCAGGTGCCGAGAAGGCTTCTATTCAGCGGGTAACGCAGCTCTTTTCAATTGGCTTACTAGCTCTTGCAATGGCTTACTAGCTCTTCTCAACTGACTTACTACCTCTTGCAGCTGGCTAACGGATCGTAGCGATCCTATTCGTGCTTATATGGGCCCTCAGCTTATCTAACGCACTCCGGCGTCGTTATTATGTGGAAAATTGGCAGAATGCGATGAAAAGAGGAGGTTTACACGAAATAAGACGTCTGAGGTGCGTTAGCGATGGGAAACGTTAACTATGCAGCGAATAAGACTTGCTGGATTCGTTAGAGGTTTTTCCGAGAAGTGAATATGAAAACGCTGGCAAGGCGACTTAGCTTGCCGCTTTGCGATCGTTTGCAATCGAACGGCCGATAAGAATTTCAACCTTCCCTTCCGTAACAATCCGGCGATCCCTGTCGTCTAAGAGTGTAGCCAAGCAGAGAGCTGAAAGGAGCAGGGATATGCCGCGTTTTCGAATGCCATCGATCATGATTATTGTTGCCGGGCTTCTGGTCTTGTCCGCCTGCGGGAACAAACAGACCGTCGACAGCCAGCAGGCAAACGGTCAGCAGGCAGCCGCTCAGCAGGCAGCCAGTAAACAAACTGCCGGTCAGCTGACGGACGAACGGCAGGGAGCAAATGTTCAGCCGCAGACGATGCTTCATCAGCAAGCGGATCCAACGAATCACTCGCGGCCGGCCGCGCAGCCGATGAACAAAGGCGGACCCGCGCCGAGGTATTTGGAGCTGTCCGTGCATCCGCAAGGGGACCATTTCAAGCAAGCCGATAAGGTGAAATTCCTTATCGACGTGAAGAATGTGTCCAAGGAGACGCTGCAGATCGCGAACACGCCTTCCATTCTAGTGGGACCGGCATTGACGACGACGAACGAGCATGCCGTCATTGCGTTGTATGATTGGAAAGGCCGAACATTGAAGCCAGGCGAAACCGCGACAGCTTCGGCCGTCTGGAAGCAGACCGGCAAGCCGGGATGGTACAGCGTGGAGTTTGGCCCGATTCAATTGGGCAGGACAACGACTGGCGGAGCCGGCACCCGGTTCTTCGTCAGCTACCCCGCCGATGCCTTACAACTCGGCAAGGTCGAATCGGGAGCGAAGTTGAAACTGCCAACGGAGAACGGGGAACTCGAATTCGTGTTGAAGAACATCGAGATGACGGATCGCTTGACGACGATTGCGTTTGAATTCCATACGGATCTGATGTCGCCGATGAGTTTCCAGATCGCGATGGCTCCATCCAACGATGCAGCTCACCCGGAGCCCGCACTCAGCGTGGAGCAGAATGGCGAGAAAGACGGCGTGATCAAAGGCAAAGCGACGTTTGCCCCGGTGTCCAAGGATGCGAAGTCGCTCCGATTCGTCATTTCGGACTGGTCCGTTGTATTCAAAGGGGATCATACGGAAATCCGCAAAGGCCCGTGGACGATCGACGTGCCGCTGAAGTAGCGGGCAGGAAGCGGTAAGGTGATTATACGGGACATAGGGGGAGGGACCGCGGTGAGAAAAGGGATGCTGCTCCTCGTCGTGCTGCTGTCTATTGCAGCGATGACGGCAGGCTGTGGGAAGACGACATTCGACCTGAGCGGCTACGTTATCGAGGTCCAGCAGGACGCGTTATTGGTCGTATGGGGCGTGTCCAAGGTCGACATCGAGAACCATTCGGTGAATGATATTCTTGATCTAGCTGCGCCGAACGCGGTCCAGCTCCATTATAAGAAGGCCGGGAAGTTCAAGGCAGGCGATAAAGTCCGGGTGCAGACGACAGGCAGCTCCGATGCTTCGTATCCCGCCCTCATGACGGCGAAGAAAGTCGAGCTGGACTCCTCATAGTCCGAGTATAAAATAAGCCTCCAAAACCGCGCCGCCGAGGCACGGGTTTGGAGGCTTTTATTGTGTGGCGTCCGATCTACTGCGTTACTTTCGCTTTTTTCGTTTATTCCGCTTCTTTCGCTTCTCCCTCTATTTCACCATCCCATGCCGCAGCGCCGTCACGACGACTTGGGTCCGGTCCTCGCAGCCGAATTTCTGCAGGATCCGGTGGACATGCGACTTCACCGTGCCTTCGGTAATGACCAGCTTCCGGGCGATGCTGTCGTTACGCAAGCCATAGGCCATCTCCTGCAAAATCTCCTGCTCGCGCTCGGTCAGCGCCTCCAGCAGCACCGGCTTCGTGCCGGCTTCGGGAATGATGCAGCCCGAAGCGACCGCGCGGGAGAGCGCATCCGCCGCAAGATCGGTCCGGTACACGGCCTCGCCACGGTATGCGGAACGGACTGCGCCGAGCATATCTTCCACATCGGCGTCCTTCAGCAAATAGCCGACCGCACCCGAACGAATCACCTGATAAATGTAGTCCGGATCGTTAAAGGTCGTCAGAATGACGATCTTCGCCTGCGGCAGCTGCTTCATGATCGTCTGCGCTGCTTCGATGCCCGTCATGCCCGGCATCTGAATGTCCATGAGGATGATGTCCGGACGAAGGGCGAGCGCCAGCTCTACCGCTTCGTTGCCGTCCGCCGCTTCGCCGACCAGCTCCATGTCGTTCTGCAAATTAATGACGTACCCGAACCCTTGGCGGATCATTTTCTGATCGTCGGCCAGCAGCACTTTGATTTTATCGTCCGTTGTCGTTGTCGTTGTCGTCGTCGACGTTGGAGTCATCTCCATTCCCCCGTTCCCCCGGTCCGCCGTTAATCGGCAGCTCCGCTTTGATCTCGAAACCATGCGGCTGTACTATACCGTAATCAAGCCGTCCGCCGCGCTCTTCCAGCCTTGCCCGCATCATTTTCAAGCCGAACCCTTCCTGTACGGCCGCTTGCGCGTCCAAGCTGCCGTTGTCCTGAATGCGCAGCACGATGTGCTCCTTCTCTCGAAAGAGATTCACCTCTACATGCGTTGCGCGGGAATGGCGAATGATATTCGTGACCGCCTCCTGCAGCACGCTGAACAGCAGGGCGTAGTCGCTCGTTGCCGCGTCCTCTTCCTGCAGCTCGGCATGAAACGTATACCTGATGGACGTCGTTGCTTCCATTCGGGCCAGCAGCGCCGCGAGCGGCGCCAATCCCGACACCGACCGGTCGTCCGCGAGCGCATGAACGGAGCTGCGAATATCCGCCAGTCCTTGCCGGGCAACGGCGAGCATGCCTTCCAACGACTGCTCCGCCTGCGCAGGGTCTTTGCCGATCATATAACGCATTGCCTGCATCTGTACGATCAAGGACGTCAGGCTATGTCCGACCGCATCATGAATATCGCGCGCGATGCGAGTGCGTTCATCCAGAATCGCATTTTGCATCGACGTAACGGACGCCTCTTGCAGATGCGCATAGGCTTCTTGCAGCTCCGCCAAATGCCGCTTATTCTGCTCGTACATGCTGTCGCGCTGCCGGCGGCTTCGAACATTGATGTAGAAGAAGGCGGAAATGACCGAGAACGAAACGAAGGTGAGCAGATTGACGTCGCCGAGTGCCGTATATACGCCCGCGATCAGAATCATGGTAGCCAGCAGCGGGACGCGGGTCTGGGCAAAGGTCAGCCGTACGATGGTGGACAGCACGACGATGGCGTAGAAGTAAATGAGCGTCGTTTCGTCGTACCAGAAGATGCCGGCTGCCGTCTCCAGCGTGATCAGTCCGATAAACGCAAGGGATCTCCGCTTGGGCTTCCAGAAATACCGCAAAATGAACCGGCTGGCAAAGGTAGCGGTAATCAAAATGTTCAACGCGATCCGCAGCGGCGAGCCCGTGAAGAAATCGTTGGCGTACATAAGCGAGATGATGATGGCTAGTCCGGCTGTCGTTCTGACGGGCAAAGGCAAATATCGGTCACGCATAACGAATCGGACTCCCCCAGTTACGTTGCGCCGCGAGTTCGGCTTTCTTGTTACATTTATAATAGCCGCGGAATGCGCCGGAAATCAAACAAGTTGAGGCCGGCGGCGCCAATCTCTATCTCTGGATATAGAGGCCGATTGTTGAGGTTCTATCCGGGGTTGGTCGCCGCCGCAGCCGGTTCGCGTTAAGATGGGAACAGGTCAACAAACGCTATGAGGAGGCAATAAGGATGCAGCAGCAAATCATTATTATATTGGTCGTATGTTTGGTAGGGTATCGGATTATGAAGCGGGTGAAGAGCAATTTTACATGGACGGTGCTGAAGACGAGAAGTCTGAGGATTCGCATGATCTTGTTCGCGGTCATCGGCGTGGTCTTTCTGGCGGAAGGCGGGGTGAGCGCGGCAGGCATCGTTTCGGATGTCATCGGTATTCTGATCGGTGTTGCGCTGGGCTATATCGGCTCGGAAATGACGTCATTCGAGCAGCGCGGCACGGAGCTGTATTATCGGGCGAATGTTTGGATCGGAAGCCTTGTGACGGCCTTGTTCATCGGGCGGTTCGCGTATCGGTTCTATACGATGTTCGAAGCCGGGCAAGACGGCGGTTGGCAGAACATGAGCCCTGCTTCTAGCGGCAGCTCGTGGACATCGGGACTTATGCTTATCATGTTCGCTTATTACATCGTTTATTACTTCCTGTTGATGCGGCATCGGGGACAGTCGGCTGGACGCGTTTACTAAGCTCTGCAGGGTAGGGCAGCTAGTCCCGCAGGGTGGTTTTGAAATTCATGGAAGCATGCTATGATGGGGACAGCTCTAGATTGATGCCAAAAAAAGGACGGCGATGGCGATGAACAACGTAACGAGCATGAAAATACTCCAACCCGCGGCAGAGGTGTTCGAAGCTTTCGTCGACCCCGCGCGGATCGGGAACTTCTGGTTCTCCTCCAGCTCCGAGCGGTGGGAAGCGGGCAAGACGATCGGACTGCGTTATGACGAATACAACGCCCAATTGGAGATTCACGTCTTGGAAGTCGAAACGAATCGGACCATCGTGTTTCGGTGGGGCGGGGAAGACAACGTCGTGACGATGCAATTTCGGGCGGTAGATCCAGCTGCCACGATTATTGACGTGACGGAAACCGGGTTTCGCGAAGACGATCCGGAGCTGCTGGCCAAAATGGTCGATAACAAGGAAGGCTGGGTGTTCATGCTGACCTGCCTGAAAGGATATTTGGAGTTCGGAGTCAGCCGGCTGCGCGGCGGGTTAGTGAAAGGCTGATAATATGCCGCTGACCTGCCTCGAGCGAGGCGGCGCGTGTTCGTACGCGTTTGGAAGGCTCTCTTCTAATCGCTTGGTAGAATCCCCGCATGGTCGGCAGCGACCGTAGGGGATTTGTTTGTCTGCAAAGAATGATGAATTCCAGCATGCTATTAAGGGGGAGGTGCCGGCATGAAGCTGTACGTGGCAAGGCATGGGCAAACGGATTGGAACGCGGAGGATCGGATTTGCGGCATCTCGGACATTCCTTTGAACCGCCATGGGGTTGAGCAGGCACAGGCGCTTGCGGACAAACTGGCGGAATTTCGCTTGGCTGCCATCCTCTCCTCCCCGCTTGGCAGGGCGAGAGAAACGGCGGCAATCATCGCGCGGGCAGCCGGCTTGGATTATACGGCCGATGCGAGATTAATAGAACGAAACTATGGCGCATTCGAGGGTACTTCGCGGCATGCCGAAGCTTTCCGTCAGGCCAAACGGCAGTTTCCGGGCCGCCTGGACGGGGGCGAGTCTCTGCTGCAGGTCGGGTATCGCGTCTATGGATTAATCGAAGAAACGCGGGCGCGTTATGGCGGGCAATCGGTCCTGTTCGTGACGCACGGCGGTATCTGCAAGGTGATTCATTCGTATTTCAACGACTTATCGAACGAGGCATTTCATGCTTTTCATGCGAAGAATGGCGCGTTTCAGGCGTATGAATGCGGAGGGGACGACGGCAGTTTTACATGGAAATGATTTCATATGAAAGCGCGGCGATTGTGATACAATTCAAGAAAACACCAAAGAGGGAACTTACATGGAATGGAATGCAGGACC
Source organism: Paenibacillus rhizovicinus (assembly GCF_010365285.1). NCBI lineage: Bacteria > Bacillati > Bacillota > Bacilli > Caryophanales > Paenibacillaceae > Paenibacillus > Paenibacillus rhizovicinus. Next base: position 2,989,793 of record NZ_CP048286.1, on the reverse strand, counting down.
GATCTACAGCGCGCTCGTAATCGCCTTGATTATACTTGTTTATTCGAGAGAATACGGCGGTATACGGACCGTTCAGAATCAGATGTTCCGCATGACGTTGATGACTACGATCGTCTCTATGATCAGCCTATTGATATCGGTTGCCTTAAACGCGGAGATGACGAAGTACCCTCTGTTCTTGGTCGAACTGTTCAATGTGATCAGCAGAATCTCCATGACGGTGATCGCGCCGCTCTTCTTCTATTACACGATATCGATCATTTGGATGAACAGAGACGTTCTCTTCAAGTGGATCCGATTCACGGGCTGGTTGTATCTCCTGTTCGCGCTGATGATCGCGAGTTCTCCGTTTTCCGGGGTTATCTATACGATTTCGGGTGACCGCGACGTTAGTAAAGGGCCTTTATATAACCTCATGTACGCGATGCCTGCCTTCTATATTGCATTAATTATCATCGTGCTTTTCTATACGCGTCATAAACTATCCCGGCATTTGAACCTCGTTATTCTGTCTTTCCCTGTGCTGAGCCTTGGTTTTGTCGCGATTGAATATTTCTACCCGCATCTGCTGATTTCGAGCACCGCGGCGACCGCCTCCTTGGTTATTACGTATCTGTACATCCAAAACAAGAAAATTCTCGAAGATGATCTCACGGGCACGATGAACCGGCTGGCCTTTTCCAAAGTCGTAAGCATGCGTTTAGAAGATGAGAGTCCGTTCAAGATTATTCTGGTCAGCCTGGATGAATTTAAGAGCATCAATAATCAATACGGCGAACAGACGGGGGATCGTCTCCTGCAAGCCGTTTCCCGGTATTTAATGAATTTACAGCCGGGCGCGCATGTATTTCGCCTGTCGGGCGATGAGTTCGCGCTGCTGACAACCGTTGCCGATCAGCCATGCCTTATTCGAACGATAAGCGATCGGTTGTCGCGGAATTGGGATGTAGAAGGCATGAAGCTGTCCATCAGCGCCACGATTGCGGAGCTCAATATTCCGGAAGTAACGAATACGCTCGAAGATACGATTCATGCGTTGGAGTATTGCGTGCGCGAGGAGAAATCCCTTCATAGCAACAGCATGATTACGATTAATCGTGAGGCCTTGGACCGCATGCATCGGAAAAACAAAATTTACGAGCATTTGAAACAGCAGCTGTACAGACGCGAACTGGACGTCTTCTATCAACCTATTCACCATGTGCAATCCAACGGCTACCCGGTGTTTGAAGCGCTGGCAAGACTCGCGGTTCCGGAGCTCGGGCCGATCGCGCCGCCGGAATTCATAGCGATCGCGGAAGACAAAGGCTTGATTAACCAGTTGGGCGAAGTGCTGCTCGAACAGGTATGCAGAACGATCAAGAAGCTGGAGAACAGCGGGATTGAATTCCGGCACATCAATATTAACTTCTCGCCCATCCAAATGATGAACGACACGATCGTTTCGGAATTGGAGCGGGTTATTCGGACGGAAGGCGTCGACCCGTCCCGTATTCATCTGGAAATAACGGAAAGTGTCGTCATCGATAACTTTGACAAGGTAAGCCGCATCATGAACGACTTCAACCGTCATGGCATACAGTTCAGCTTGGATGATTACGGGACGGGCTATTCGAACTTATCCACTATCATTCATCTCCCCTTTGCGGGGATCAAGATCGACAAATCGCTGCTGTATCGCGCCTCGGAAAGTCAGTCGACGTTCGTTATCATTCAGGCCTTGTCTCGTTCCTTCCAGCAAATCCACAAGCATATCGTGATTGAAGGCGTTGAAACGGAGGCGCATATGAAGCTTGCCCGCGTGATCGGGTGCGACTATGTGCAAGGTTACTATTTCGCTAAGCCGATGACGGCGGACGACCTGATCATCTTTCTGCAAAATGCGTCCATCGCGTAATTCGAACAAGGCCATCCCGGGAAGGATGGCCTCGTTCGCTTAAAACCTGCCGATCGCCACAATGACGGCCAGCGCGATGAAGACGATGTTCACGCCGATCTCCCGGTACTCCTTGCGCTGAAGATGGAAGAGAGCGCCGAACAGGACGATCACGGCAAGTCCGATTGCGGCAATCGGGGTTATCGCAGGCGCGATATTCGTCGCTGAAGGCATGATGATGCCCAATGCCCCAATGATTTCAGCGCATCCGATAAAGGCCACGAGCGTTCGGGGAACATCATGTACCCAACCCCATGATGCTTTGGCCTGGTTATACTGAAACGCCTTCAGCCAGCCGGAGTAAATAAATCCGATTGCCGCAATGCCTTGCACGATCCATAACGCGATATTCATGAATGAAGCCAGCCTCCTGATTGCTTATTGATTGCCCGTTACAGGTATAATAGCCTCCATGCGCGATCGCAGTGAAGTAGGCATTTTAACTAAACCGAGTAAATAAAAAGTAACCATAACGTAAGCGGGGGGGACGATGGGCGATGAAATCGTATTGCAAGTTTGAATCGGCGCTGGATATTCTGATCGGGAAATGGAAGCCCATTATTCTGCTTCAGCTGATTTCGAACGGCACGATGAGATTCAGCGAGCTTGAGAAATCGATACCGGATATTAACAAACGGATGCTCACGCAACAATTAAGAGAACTGGAGTATAACGATATCGTGCATCGCGAAGCGTACAACCAAATCCCTCCGAAAGTCGAATATTCGATTTCAACTTACGGCCAAGGGTTAAGCGTCGTGCTGCAAGTATTGAACGACTGGGGAGAGTCCCATATCGAGCATATGAAGGAGTTGTACGGAGCCGAGAATGCGGAGAATGAGCCCGGGTGAAGAGCGCTGAGCAGCGAGAACGGCTGCCTTATCATTAATCCTATGGCAAGGAAGGAATTCCCATGTACCCGTATAATAGTATACTTATGCCTCGGAAAGGAGGATTCCCTATGTACGCTCACTGCTATAAAAAGCCGGTAAGAATCCGCCAGCTCCCTCAAACTTAAACATTTGAGGAGGGCATATATGAAAATTAATGGTTCGTATCTGAAGGAACAATTCAAGCATGTTTACTGGTTAAACGGCGGCTGTTGCGCGGGCAAGACCACAATGACGAAGAAATTCGTGGAGGAGTTAGGTTTTCAAACGCTTGAGGATGATGTCATGAAATATCGGCCATTCACGAGCCCTGTCGATTACCCTGCCCTTCAATATCCGCATCCCGGTCTGGATTGGGACAAATGGTTTAATAAGCCCAATGATGAGCATTGTGAATGGCTTTTCCAAATTGTCGAAGAAATGATGGAGTTTTACGTGGTCGATTTATTGAAAATGGCAACGGACAGACCCATCATAATCGATTTAGGCATCATGCCTGAGCGCATATTACCCTTTATCCCTAAAGAAAGAATGGTATGCCTCTTTACTTCTGATGAAGAAATAGAAAGGCTGTATTTCTTTCGGGAAGACCATAAGATGATTTTGGATGTGATTAACCTTACGGCTAATCCGGCAGAATCCATTAAAAATGGGAACAAGAACATGGTGAAATTCTCGCGAACCATTAGAGAGGCCTGTATAAACAATGGAATTAAGACCATTGAAAGAACGGCTGATTTGAGTGTGGAGGAACAGTTCCGCATCGTTCGTGAACACTTTGGCTTGTAGTAGACGCTTATGCTTGTGATCTGATGAAAGGGCCATCCGTCGAGGATGGCCCTAAATGTTAGAGAAGGCAAGAATTAACCACCTCATCACTTCTGTCTGCTGCATTTAAAACTCGAGAGTATGACTGGTTTTATCGCGCGGTTCCGTCTATATAGAGAGAGCTGCCAACGGAGGTGAGACGCGCATGGCGAACGAGGATCGGGAACGTGTACGCCAATCGGTCCAAGGGGATACGGAGGCTTTTCGCCAGCTGGTGGGGCGCTACGCGAATGCGGTTTTTGCGGCAGCCTACGCTAGACTGGGGAATCCGCACGATGCGGAAGACGTCGCTCAGGAAGTCTTCGTGAAGGCGTGGTACAATCTGTCCAGGTTGGAGGAGCCGGAGAAATTCGGCAGCTGGCTGATGAGCATCACGCGCCATACGGCAGAGGATTGGGCACGCAAGTTGAAGCCCGCGCAGGGGTTCGAAGAGGCGATGCTGATCGGTAACTCCGCGAACTTTACCGAAGAGTCAGTCCTGCGTCGCGAACAGCGGCAGATCGTGCGGGCTGCGCTTGAAGGGCTGGACGAGAAATACCGCCAAGTCACGACGCTGTATTACATTGGCGGGTACAACGCTAGGGAAATCGCTACGCTGTCCGACGTTAGTGTCAGCTTGGTAGAAAGCCGTCTGCGCCGGGCGAAGGCGATATTAAAGAAGGAGTTGGTTGCATTGGCAGAGCAAACGATGACGGATCAAGCACTAGGCACGGCGTTCGTAACGAAGGTGATGAGACGGATTACGGGACTTGCTTGCATTAATCTTCCGGTTCGCAATGTGGATGTCTCGGCTAGATGGTACGTTGAACAGCTGGGCGTTATTCTTCTTCGAGAGCCGACGCGGTTCGAACAAGGTGCAAATGCGATCATCCAGCTTGGCGAACATGGCCCAAGCGTGCTGATGCACGAGGAAGAAGAATTAACCCCGTTACATTTCACGCGCAACGGGAAGCCTGCTCCGATCTTCGAGCTTCGTACGGACGATGCGGACGCGTTCTATGCGCAGCTGCTGGAACAAGGGGCGACGGTCACGAATCGTTATGACAACGCCCCCTGCGGCAAGTATTTCCACGTGCATGATCCGGACGGCAATGTGATTACGATCGTAGAATAGCGAGGCCGTAATGACTGTGTGCCTCCATTCCGGGTTATTCTAACCATGAAGGAGCGATTTTCGCAGATGAACGTTGAAGAAGTGAAACGAATTAGCCAGGCCTCCAAGAACGAACGCTGGCCTTATCCAAGGACGTTTCAAGAATTGCTCGGCGCGGGGGTGACCGCCTACCGAACGAGCATCGCCGATGACCGTATCGTGTATATGGGAGCAGATAATCAGTATGAGGAGACGCATGCTGCGCCAACGGCGGCTCCGACGCTTGCGGTTGCGGAGCATTTTGAAGCCGATGCCGTGAAACGGGGATTGGAGCATCATCAACGCAACCGAACGCCTTTTTCGGATTTCTTGAAGGACATGGCCGATGCGGGCGTACACTATTACGAAGTGGATATGCTTGCGCGCACGATCAACTATACCAGCGGAAGGCCCGGAGAATCGTACGTGGAGGCTGTTCCGGCATTCGAAGCCACTCCCTGACTAGGAGTGGTTTTGTTTATTTCCCACATACTTCACCGAATACATATGCGTCTTCGTTAAATCGATCACCGCGTGGATGAATGCTTCCTGCGATTCTTTGAAGTCGTTGTGGATCCAGTGATGAATGAGCCCGTAGAAGCCATAGGCGGTGTAATGTTTAAAATAGTCCATGTCGACGGGGATGTTGTTAATCGTCTCGAATACGAATTGTTCCTTGTAAATTTTGTGGATGGTTTGCGGGAACCCCGTGTGCAGACCGGGTAACGTATCCTCGTATTTGATCAGCTCGAAGAAATGCCGGTGCTTGTAGATGTAGGCCACGATATTGAAGGAGTGCGAGTTTAGCTTGTCCGCATACACCTTCTGACCGGGAACGAACAGCTCGCCCACGGAGTCCTCCAGTCCTTGCAGCATCGAAGCGAGCGCGTCTTCGGCCAGTTCGATTTTATCTTGATAATGGACATAGAAGGTACTGCGGTTATAAGCCGCGCGGTCGACGATATCTTTGACGGTAACGGCATGGTAGCCCTTCTCCTTGATGAGCGATACAAATGCGGCGATGAGATGTTCTTTCGTCCGGTCACGCCGTTTGGTCGCCATAGTCTCTTCCTGATGCATGAGAATTCCTCCCCGAAAACGACATTCTTCTTCTAAGTGTCTACGAATTAGACAGTGCGCACGATCTTGATGATTGTCCGTTTCGGACAGAAGAGTACAATTAAATTGTGAACAAGATAGCGCGAATCGTCAGGGTATGACGCAGCGCGCTTTTTTAAAATCGTGTACGGGAGGAATCGACGATGGGCGGTCGATCTAAATGAAGAGAAGGGCAAAGCATTCGAGAACGAACTGAAGGCTCTCAATACCGAAGCGCTGTTCGTAAAAGCGAATATTACAAGCGAAGAAGAAGTAGCCCATATATTCAAGCAAACCGTTGAAACATTCGGTCAAGTCGACGTCGTATTCAACAATGCAGGCATCGGCCGCGTATCGCCTTCGCATGATTTGGAATACGCCGAATGGCGCAACACCGTAAACGTGGATCTGGACGGCGTGTTCCTGGTTGCGCGCGAAGCGATCCACGAAATGCTGAAAACAGGCGGAGGCACGATCGTCAATACAGCTTCCATGTACGGCTGGGTTGGTTCTCCGGGTTCGGCAGCCTACAACGCCGCGAAAGTCGGCGTAGTAAACTTGACGCGTTCGCTTGGACTGGAATATGCCGAGCAGAACATTCGCATTAACGCATTATGCTCAGGTTTCATCGATACACCCATCATTCCGGAAGAAAGCAAACAGGTGCTGGCAACGATGACGCCGATGAAACGTCTTGGCAAAGCGGAGGAAATGGCAAAGGCCGTGCTGTTCATGGCTTGCGACGATTCTTCCTTCATGACGGGCAACAGCTTGATCGTTGACGGCGGGTATACGACGCAGTAATTGCGGCGTGTTGGGTATTGTTTGCAATAAAGGACGATATAACGAACAGAGCAAATGGACCATCCTCGTCGGGATGGTTCTTTTGTTTGCTCGGCTTTCAAAGAAGAAAATTTACGCCTTGACATGGTAAATGCTTATGGGTACTATTTCCATAATCTAGATTGTGTGGAGGGTTAACGAATGGCAATCATGACGGATTCGAAAGGGAATATTTTTCTGGAATTCTTAGCGATGCAAGAGAACCAGCTCGATGCTGCCGCACTCGATGCCCCGCTGACACATGCCTTAATCGTAGTGAAGTGTCAGGACAAGTACCTGTTCATGCATAACAAGTGGAGAAATAGCTGGGAGTTGCCTGGCGGTATAATCGAAGAAGGGGAAACGGCCAGGGAATGCGTTGTAAGAGAATTACGTGAGGAAACCAATCAAAGCATCGCTGACGTCGACTTCAAAGGGGTAATGAAGTTCAGGCTTCAACCCAGTTACCATGGCCCGGAACGAACGGAGTATGGCGTTTTGTTTGCGGGTCGGCTAAGCCGGCTGGATGATTTCATCGAGAACGATGAAGCAAGTTCGATTGTTTTATGGGACGGGATATCGGATATTGGAGACATTGCCGAGATCGACAAGAAATTGATCGAGTTCTTCTAATTACGGGGAGAAGGGATGATAGGGTCATGACCGAAACGAACGACAATCCGAATGGTTCAAGGGATGAGCGAGAAGCCGGGGTCATCGAACAATTCAAGCAGGCGGTTAACGGCAGCGAACCGGAAGCTGCAGGACAGTTGCTGCAAAGCCATCCATGGCTTGCCGCAAGGATCGACGAACCATGGTTTGCTTTCGATGCGCCGGCGATTGTCATGTCAGCCAATCGAGGAAACCGTGACATGGTTGACGTGCTGCTGCAGCACGGGGCGGATATCAATGCCAAAAGCAGCTGGTGGGCAGGCGGATTCGGTGTCTTGCATCATGACCATGAAGGCCTATCCCGCTACCTCGTTGAGCGCGGTGCCAATGTCGACGCGCATGCCGCAGCTGCGCTGGGGATGCTGGACATCCTGCGGAAACTGGTCGAGGAAGACCCGCGCGTTGTCAATTTGCCCGGTCCGGACGGGCAGGTTCCTCTTCATTTTGCCAATACGCCCGAAATCATCGATTTCCTGCTGGATCACGGGGCCGACATCGATAAGAGAGATATCGACCACAACGGCACGCCGGCTCAATATGCGGTCAACAACCCGGACAAATGCAGATACTTAATTGAACGCGGTGCACGGACAGATATCTTCATGGCATGTAAACTGGGAGACGCCGGACTTGTCCGCCGTATGCTGAAGGAAGATCCCGATGCCCTGCATGCCCAGGTGGGAAAAGGGGAATTTACTGCCGCCGGCGGACATATCTATGCGTACCTGATCGGCGAGGCTGCGAAGCCGCTCTTCCTTGCGGAACGCCTAGGCCATGAGGACATTACGGAGCTGATGCAGCCGTACAGTTCTGCGGAACAGAATTTCCTGCTTGCTTGCATGCGGGCGCAAACAGAAACGGTCCATGATTTGCTTAACGATCATCCGGGCATGGTCCAATCCCTGCCGCCGGAAGAACAGAGTTTAATTGCGGATGCGGCATGGGAGCATAGAGCGGATGCCGTACGGCTCATGCTGGATGTCGGCTTTCATCCGGATGCGCGCCGCAATGACCGTTCGATGACGGCCCTTCATGGTGCCGCCGCGCAAGGAGACGAAGAAATCGTCCGCATGCTCATGAAACACGGTGCATCTCTGAACCTCCTGAATGCATTCGGGGCGACGCCCTTGAATAGCTGTATCTGGGGATCGATTCATATGCAAGATTCCGCAGGCGATTATGCGGCGGTCGCGGAGAGCCTCATCGAAGCAGGGGCCAAGCTTCCGGATCGGGCGGCGGGCAGCGAAACGGTGAAGAAGGTTCTTATTCGGCACGGTTTGTCGGTGTAAGAAGCTGCGCGAACGGAGCAGCGATCTTTTAAGCTTTCCCAACAGGGCCATCCCGTATAGGATGGCCTTCATATTTGCCGTTGCATCCCCTTCGGGGAAGTGTCGAATCCATGAAGAAATTGTAGAAATCTTGTATAATTTGGAATTTCCACTTACAATAATGATGCATTTATTCTGAAATGAATAGGATTGGAGTGGAGAGAGTGGGAAAGTGGGCTAAGGCTCTGGGGATATCTCTTGTTGCGATGCTGTTGTTGTTAGTACCGGTAGCGCAAGCCGCGGGAGTTTCCGTAAATGTCGACGGCAAAGTAGTGAAGAATGATGTAAGCGTAATCATCAAGAAAGGCACGATGGTGGCTCCGATCCAAGATATTGCGGAACCTCTGGGCGCTACATACAAATGGAATAAAACGACGAAATCGCTCGCGGTCACGAAGGGCAATACGATCGTCACCTTTGTGGAGAATTCGCTGAAGGCGTCCGTATCGGTCAATGCGAGCGTCAAAGAAGCTGCGATTGGACAGCCGCTTCAGACGGTGAACGGCGAACAACTCGTACCGATCCGTTTCCTGGCAGAATCGTTCGGGGCCAAATTGAATTGGGATCCTGCGCTGCAGCAGCTGCAGCTGGTCTTCGCTTCCGGTAAAGGCGAAAAAGGAAGCAAAGGCGACACGGGTGCAACGGGTGCAATTGGCGCGACGGGCGCGACAGGAGCTCCAGGTGCTCCAGGTGCTCCAGGTGCTCCAGGTGCAACAGGTGCAACAGGCGCTACTGGTTCTACTGGGGCTAAAGGCGCCACGGGTCCTGCCGGTCCGGCTGGACCGGCAGGAGCAGCCGGACCGCAAGGCGATCCGGGCCCGCAAGGTGCCGCAGGAGCAACCGGACCTGCAGGAGCAGTCGGCCCGCAAGGCGATCCGGGCCCGCAAGGTGCCGCAGGAGCAACCGGACCAGCCGGAGCAGCCGGGCCGCAAGGCGATCCGGGTCCGCAAGGTGCCGCAGGAGCAACTGGACCAGCCGGAGCGACAGGCCCTCAAGGGCCAGTAGGACCGCAAGGGCCGGCCGGACCGGCGGGCGACAGCTATTCCGGTCTAGGCTTCTCGGCTTCATTAATCGGAGCGACAGTGTCTAATACGGCAACACTCACGAATTGGACCACTTCGGCTCCGTATTTTACGGGGAATGGCTTCAATCCGGCAACAGGTCAATTTACGGTTCCCGCTACAGGAAAATATGCCATCAAGGCAACCGTGAATTACAGAACGACTTCCGCGGTTACTATCTCTCTCGGAGCGGGGGTCGATCCTTACTTTGCCGTTGAGCGCGTCAGCCCTGTTGCAGCGACGTTAGTATCCGGTTCAATCCCGATCTTCAATGTCAACGTCGCTCTAGTGCTCACGCTTAGAGCGCCGCTTGGCAGCTCGGCAGTCACGCTTGAAGGCGATGTGACACTGAATGCCGGCGATGTTCTGGAATTGAAGTATGAGGCAGACGGCATGACCCTTCCCCTAAACTTAGGAGACCCGTCGTCGCCCGTCGTCTGGTCGATTCATCAGCTAGGCAACTAAGATTAGCTTGTAATAAATGGCTCGATCGGCTTCGTATACAGGATGATGCAGCGTGCTGCTATATCATCCTGTTTGTCGTTCGCCGAAGCAGCGGCAGACAATTACATCTACCGCCGGTACCGCTGCCGGAATTCCTTCGGCCGCGTCCCCGCATGCTTGCTGAAGCAGCGCACGAAATACGAGAATGTCAGGAACCCGGTCGCTTCGGCGATCGAACCTACGGGATCAGCGGTGTGGATGAGCAGCTGCTTGGCCTGCTCGATCCGGTAACGGGTCAAGTAGTCGAGCGGCGTGCAGCCGAACGCCTTCTTCATGCACAGCGCGATATAGTTCGCGTGAAAATGCAGCTGCTCCGCCAGTTCCTTGTAGCTCACCTGCTCGCGGTAGCTGCGCCGCAGGAATGCGGCGGCTTCATCCGCCAATGCCAGCTGCGGATCTTTGGCCGCGGCGCTTCCTTCCTCTTGCAGCTGGAACAACAGCTGTTGAAAAGTCCCCTGCTGCTTGAAGCGGGCGCCGGTCTCCGCGGCGGCCTGCAGACGAAGCAGCTCCTCCAGCCATTCATACGCCATCTCCTTCGCGGCCAGTTCGCCGGAACGCGGCACATGAAACACGAAGGTCTCAATTTGCATATAAGGATCGGCATGAACGGGAGCCTCGTAGGGTTCCCGTTCCGTCACTTCGTTCCACGGGCCGAGCGTCTGGAAGTGCATCCAGTAGAAATGCGTTTCCTCGCTGCACGGCTTCGCCGTCCGATGGGGACGATCAGGCCGCAAGATCGCAAAGTGACCGGCGGGGATGGTCAGTTTCAGCCCGTCTTCCTCGAGAAATAAGCAGCCGCGCGTCGTCACGAGCAGGTCGAACACGCCGATGTCGGAGCGTGCGGCATGACTGCCGCCGTTCGGGTATACATCCTCGCCCGAAGTGATATAGTGCGGCATGGGCGGAGAGGTGAATCGGAACATTGCGATGCCAGCCCCTTGTGAATGATTTTCCTATAGTATAAGGAAATAGCGAGTATATGTGTAGGCCTCTGTCGCTGCTTCCGATGTTGTGATCGGTCAATAATTCGTTGTTATCGGCTATCGGCTCCTGCGCGGTCGCCGTGCTATATTCGGGTTAACGATGACGAAGGACAAGGGAGACGATGACAACATGACAACGACGACGAAAGCACGGGCGGCCTTTCAAGCGCTGCCGCTCGGTGCGGTCAAGCCGGCCGGCTGGCTGCGCAATCAGCTGCAAATTCAAGCCGACGGCTTCACGGGACATCTCGAGGAGCATTGGGGCGACGTCGGTCCGGACAACGGCTGGATCGGCGGTCAAGGCGAGAGCTGGGAGCGCGGACCGTACTACTTGGACGGCCTGCTGCCGCTGGCGTACGTGCTGGATGACGCGAAGCTGATTGCCAAGGCGCAGCGCTGGATCGAATGGTCCTTGAACAGCCAGCGGCCGGACGGGAATTTCGGGCCCGAGGGACCGATCCAGACCGTGAACAACGACCTGAACAAGAAGCAGGACTGGTGGCATTACATGATCATGCTGAAGGTGTTTACGCAGTATGAAGAGGCGACAGGAGACGAACGGGTCCTGCCTTTCCTGCGCAAGTTCTTCGGTTTCGTCCGCGGCACGATCGAGCAGCATCCGCTGGAGGGCTGGGCGAAAGCGCGCGGAGCGGAGCTTGTGCTGAGCGTGCAGTGGCTCTACCGCAAGACGGGAGATGAATCGCTGCTTGAACTGGCGCGTATCGTGGCCGGGCAGACGACGGATTGGACGGACGTGTTCCACGACTTCCCGTATTGGCGCAAGGTGGAGGAGTGGGATTGGACGACGCATGTCGTCAATGTGGCCATGGGCATCAAGGCGCCGGGCATCCGCTACGAGCTGAGCGGCACCGAAGCGGAGCATGCCGCGGTGCATCGCGGCATTGATAGCCTGATGACCTATCACGGTCAGGCGCACGGCATGTTCTCGGGCGACGAATGGCTGTCCGGCACGAGCCCGAGTCAAGGCGTCGAGCTGTGCGCGGTCGTGGAATATATGTACTCGATGGAACATCTGACGCGTGTCTTCGGCGAAGGCAGGTTCGGAGATATTTTGGAAAAGGTGGCGTTCAACGCCCTCCCTGCAACGATCTCGAAGGACTGGACCTCGCATCAATACGACCAGCAGGTCAATCAGATCGTCTGCAACGTCGCGCCGCGCAATTGGAGCAACGGCCCGGACGCGAATCTGTTCGGCCTTGCGCCGAACTTCGGCTGCTGCACGTCCAACATGCACCAGGGCTGGCCGAAATTCGCCTCCCATCTCTGGATGGGCGACGGCAGCGGCGGATTGGCGGCGGTATCGTATGCGCCGAGCGTAGTGAGCGCGTCCGTCGGCAGCGGAGCGGCGGCCACGATCCGTGTCGGCGGCGAATACCCGTTCCGCGAGACGGTGACGATGGGCGTGGAACTTGATCGTGCGAGCGAGCCGTTCGCGATCTCGCTGCGTATTCCGGCTTGGTGCGCGGCGCCCAGCTTGACGATTAACGGCGCTAACGTTGTCCTTAACGCGGTTAACGGGTACACCAAGGTCGAGCGGGAATGGAATAACGGGGACAGCCTTGCGCTGACGCTGCCGATGACCGTGACGACGACGTCCCGTAATCTGTATGCGATCAGCGTCGAGCGCGGGCCGCTCGTCTACGCCTTGCCGATTCAAGAGAACTGGCAGCTGCTGGAGAAGCGCGAGAAATTCCACGACTGGGAAATCTACCCCGGCTCGCCATGGAAATACGGCTTGCTGGCGGACAGCGCGTACGAGGTGAGCGAATTCGATGTGCCATACCAGCCGTTCGATGCGGAACGGGCGCCGGTTCGTCTCACCGCAAGCGGCAAGCTTGTGCGGGGCTGGAGGATGGAAGGCAACAACGCCGGCACGCCGCCGCTCTATCCGAACGTCGAAGGACAGGAGACGGCGGAGCTGACGCTCGTGCCGTACGGCAGCGCGCGCCTGCGCATCGGCGAATTCCCGCTGATCGGAGAGCGCGAGAAGGCGTGGAAGAAGCAGGGTTAACGGGGCGAAATATAAGCGCCGCGAACGTAGAGGGGGTGATCCCGGGAGACGTTCGCGGCGCTTTTGTTGTTGGCGGATCGCGGTAAGGAGAGTCGTTAAGGGAGGAGCGGCAACCCGAGTGTCGCCTGAGGTGAGGCTTGGCCTGCAGCCGTAAGTTAAAAGCATTTCCGTCGTTATGAGTTTGCTAGCATGACTAAACTGCGATTCCTTTCCTTCTGCTGCAGCAGCTAAATAAGATTGTTGCAATACAGGGCGAACTGTTACAATAGTTGGAAAAGTCCGCCTTGGGAGGCTCGTGAATGACAGGTTCACATTCTTACGCTGGTTTTGTCCGTGATGAACAAAGAAGCGAAGTACGGCTATATTTCTGGGTATCGTGACTTCGGTTCTGGGCTAGATTCCGTTCGCGGGCTGGTTTTTGCACCTCGTTTCCGCGATTCTGCTGATGATTTCGGCGGTTCAGCGCAGCAGAACGTAATAGGCTGCGAGAATCAGGATTAGGGAGATGAATCGGATTGCCGGGATTAACGAAACGAAAGATTAGGATAATTAAGGAATCCGCGGCAGTCCATCTCCTGCAGAGGAGGCTGAGCGTTTGTTTGGCGAAGACGGACAAAGCGCCTTGTTCGAGCAGCTTCGGCTGCAGTACGAATCAGACTTGCGAAGTTACTGCCGTATGCTGACTGGCACGCCTTGGGATGCGGAAGATTTGTACCAGGAGACGATGTTGAAATCGCTGCGCGCAAATGCAGCCTTTCTAAGCCACCTGGCGCCAAGAGCGTTCTTGTTTCGCGTTGCCTCTAACGCCTGGCTGGACGTTTGCCGCAAGCGCAAAGCCGATGTCCGGCTGCCGGTCGGTCATGAAGCACTGGCAAGCGAAACGGACACGTACTCCTTCGATACGGAGGCCGCGCTTCACCGGGGTTCGTAAGCGGCTGGCGGCGCTAGCGACCGAGACCAACGCAGCCGATTCGGGCGATACGTCTGCGGGAAGCGGCAGGGAAGATCGAGCGGCTTTGATCCGAAGCTTCCTCGAAGCGTTCCGCCGACAAGAGCCGATGGAGATTGCCGCGGCTTACCGTCTACTGGCCAAAGCCGGCATTCAGGCAGAACGGATGCTGCTGCAAGGAAAGCTGCATTTTACTTTCCGCGACCCCGAGGGGAATGCGTTCACGATTCTGGCCGAAAAAATTCGACCTAGGACTTGCTCGTCGCGTATCGTTTGGCGGCATTCTACCTTGTATTAAGAGCGTGCTATTACAATCCCGAAGGGAGCAGGACAATGCACATTCGGAATCGCATCAACACTTGTTTTATCCATTTGAAAGATATGGAGCGGGGGAAGGCGTGGTACAAATCGGTGTTTCCGTTCGAGGTCGAAGCCGAGGGGGAAGACTTCCTGTCCTTCCGCATGGAAGGCACGGGGCTCATGCTCCTGCGGTCCCATCACGAGACGATAATGCCGCTGCCGCATTCGGTCTTCTTCTTCGAAACTTCCGACGTGGAGCAGGTGTTCGAGGAGTTGACGGCGAAAGGCGTAGAGACGGACGGCATTCAGCCGTTCCCGGACGGCATGAGGGGCTGCCACGTCTTCGATCCGGAAGGCAATATGCTGTTGATTTGCACGCCGCCGAATGAAGCGTAACGACGCGAATGAACGAGGAGGATCAGTATGCTGCAACGTAAGCTCGGCAATACGGAATTGAGCATTCCGGTGATCGGTCAAGGAACTTGGAAGTTCGGTGAAGACAAGCAGCGGGAACGTCAGGAGATCGATGTGCTCCGGTATGGGATCGAGAACGGGCTGACGCTGATCGACACTGCGGAGGCTTATGCCGATGGAGGATCTGAGCGCGTCGTCGGTCAGGCCATCCAGGACGTAAGGGACAAGGTCTTCCTGGTCACGAAAGTAGCGACGGAGAACTGCTCCTATGAAGGCGTCCTGCAAGCGGCCGAGGGAAGCTTGGAGCGCCTGAAGACAGACCGCATCGACTTGTATTTGCAGCATTGGCCGAGCGATAAGTATGCCGTTTCCGAAACGATGTCCGCCATGGCCGAGCTGGTCAAGCGCGGGATGATCAAGCATGTCGGCGTCAGCAACTATAGCGTGCCGCTCATGCAAGAGGCGCAGCGCTGTCTGGGCGATGTTCCGCTGGCCTGCAATCAGGTACCGTATCACCTGAATGACCGGTTGATCGAGAACGAGCTGATACCGTATTGCAGGGAGAATGGCATCACCGTTATGGGTTACTCGCCATTCGGTTATGCGCCGCATGTCTTCGGCGGGAAAGGCTTCCCGGAGGCAGGCTCGCAGCAGCGTGAAGTATTGGATGCCATCGGCGCCCGGTATGGCAAGACGGCTTATCAGGTGGCGCTGAATTGGGTGCTGCGGCAGGAGGGGCTCGTTACGATTCCCAAAGCGGCAAGTCGGCCGCATATGAAGGACAATATCGAATCGGTCGGCTGGGAGCTTGGGCCAGATGATTTGGAACGGATTGAGGCAGCATTTCCAATTGAGCAGGCATAGGGGAATGAGGATCGAAAAGGACTCGGCCGGCGTCGTTAAGACGCCAGTGCGAGTCCCTTTTTATGGGAAAATAAATGGTTGCAAACTGCGGATTAATCGCTATAATGGGAATATATGTTCGTATCGAAGAGACTGTGGTAGAGAGGTGATCAACGGTTGCTGAATGAACGAGACATCATCCGCCTTGCTGCCGAGGATGATTGGATGCTGGAGGTTTTGCGCACTGCCCGGTCGTTAGGGCTGCCGGACTGGTGGGTATGCGCCGGCTTCGTCCGGTCCAAGATTTGGGATACGCTTCACGGCTTCGCGGAACGCACGCCGCTGGCCGACGTGGATGTTGTCTACTTCGATCCCGGCTGTCTGGACGAGGATGCGGAGAAGGAGCTGGAACGGAAGCTGGACGCTTTGATGCCCGGGGTTCCTTGGTCCGTGAAGAATCAGGCGAGGATGCATGTCGTGAACGATAATCCGCCTTATTCGTCGTCCGTCGATGCCATTTCGAAGTTCCCGGAGACGGTCACTGCGCTAGGGCTCGCGCTGGATGTAGACGACAGGATCATCTTGACGGCGCCTTGCGGAATTGAGGACGTTGTGAACATGACGGTCAGGCCGACGCCGTTATTCGCGCGTCCGGAGCTCGCGGCGGTCTATGAACGCCGCATCGCCAAGAAAGATTGGCAGCGTACCTGGTATCGAGTCCGGGTGGAGATGCCTGCTACTTAAGCTGCGTTGCTGCCTCCTGTAACGTGAAACGAATAAACGCGTAACGGAAGCCCGGACGGCGCGGGAACGATTACTGGCAGTTGCAGCTGCGCCGTTTAATGCGGAAGAGCTGCAGCTGCAGCACGTTGTTGCCGACTTGCGGCGTCATCGGCTCCGCGCTCAGGCCGGACACGTTCAGGATGACATTGCGATTAAACGCCGCGCGGGAAATACGCACCTCGTATTTGAACTCGACGCCGGAGACGTCGGCAAAGACGAAGTTGGAAGTGCCGGGGGCAAGCGACACGAGACATTTCGTCGTATTGCACGGCGACAGATTCAAGGCGACGGGCAGTCCGCTCGACCAGTCGAATACTTGGACGGTCATCCGGTTCGCGATCGTGGTGCCGAGATTGACGAGATCGACGAGCGCGTAGGTCGTATCGGGATTGCGCCGCAGAATCCCCGTGGAGAACACTGCCCGGGTTGTCGTTGCACGAGCTCCGACCATGCGCCTGTTCCGTTTGCGGCTCTGCGGTTTGGCGTTTCCGCTTGCCGCGGCCTTGCGCTGCTTGGATCTGCTGACCTCCGGCTTGCCCTGCGCGGACAACGTTCTTACCAGGCTGCTCTTCGCCATGCGGCTTCGAACCGAGCTGCCTTTAACGGCTTTGCCTGACGATCTTCGGATGATCTTCATCTTTCATCCCTGCTCTCTTCTCGTAATAGAATGCTGGATTGCAAGCTAGTACTAGTAGATGCAGGCAGAGACGGGGTTGCTAGGGTGATTGCCTCCGTCATGGATGTTTAGGGTGTAGATATAGCAAGGATAGACGCTATTCGCTAGGAAGCCAGACCTGTTGGATCACTGTATTGCCTTCGGAGTCCAGATAGGCCCACTTGTCCTGCGATCCGGTCCCCGCGCCGCCTTCGGTCTTCATGGCTGCGAGCCCTTCGGAGAATGCGGTCGTTTCATCGTACTTGGCTGGAATGACGAGCTTGCCTGATTTATTAATGAATCCGTACTTAGCGGGTGACGCTGCCGAATGAGGAGATAATAGAGCAAGAATCATCAAGAGACGTGCGGACCGCCGCGTTACAATTGAGTCAGTACAGGAGGGGGCTGGGCGCTCGGATGAGAACGGATTACTTGAAGCAGCTTCAAGCGGCGATCGACTACATCGAGGCGCATATGGCCGAGGAACTGTCGCTGTCGCGGATCGCGCAGGTTGCGCTGCTGTCGGACTATCATTTTCACCGCGTCTTTCAAGTGATGGCGGGCGATACGGTGATGGAGTACGTGCGCAAACGGCGGCTGGCGAAGTCGGCTTATCAAGTGGCCCACTCGGAGGAGAAGCTGCTCGACATCGCGCTGGAGAACGGGTTTCAGAATCATGAGACGTTCACGCGTGCCTTCAAGCGGATGTTCGACATGACGCCGGCCGAATATCGCAAACGGGGAATCCGGACCCCGGCATACGACAAGCTGAATGTACTGCAGCGCAAGTACAATCCTTATTTGGGAGGCATTCAAATGAATTTTCGATTAGAGACGAAACCGGCTTTCAAAGTGATCGGCTATGAGCTTCAAACGACGAGCGACGGAGAGAACCTCAAGCAGATTCCGGCTTTCTGGCAAGAATATATTCGCAACGGCTGGTCGCAGACGATTCCAAACCGCGTGCACAAGGACAGCCCTGTCGAGCTGGGCATTTGTCATGGCTTCAATATGGACGCGGGCACCTTCCTGTATTTGATCGGGATGGAAGCGGAGAACTTCGACAACGTGCCGGATGGACTGGTCTGCCGCGAGTTCGGAGAAGCGGAGTACGCGGTCTTCGCGACGCCGAAGGTGCCGGAACAACAATTCTCGAACTCGATTCAAAGCACCTGGCAGGCGATCTTCAACGAATGGTTCCCGCATTCCGGCTATGAACATGCAGGCAAGCCGGAATTCGAGCTGTACGACAGCCGCAGCGGTCCAGGCAATGAGACATGGGAAATGGACATTTATGTGCCTGTGAAACGCAAGAGCGAGCAAACGTAACACGGGATCGTGATAGGGAGCGAGACGATGGTAAGACGGTCGTGAGATGAGAACGAGACGATAGCAAATCGATCTTGCAGATGACCGGAGGAGAGAGGGATGCGGCCGCTGGCTGTGTCCCTCTTTTTCTGGTACCTGTGAATTGCCCTGCGAACTGCCCCGCGGCCCGGCAGGAATCGGCGGCCATGGTCCGAACCCTAGTAAGAGGCAGTTTTTCTTGGCGCGATGCCATGAAAGGGGAATCAAGGATGAACATCGGCAGAACCGTAAGGGAATGTATAGATCCAGCAAGGGCAAACCCGTTCGTGGAAGACGGGAGCCGCCGTCGATTTATGATCAGCCTCTATTATCCTGCGCTGCCGGCTGCCGGCTCGCATGCTGCATCGGAGAGGTATGCGGGGTTATTTCATCCCGGAGAGGAGGCGGCCGGGCGGTTTTTCGAAGCAATGGGTGCGAAACCGGCTGCTTTGGCGGCTATTCCAGTCGAGGTGCATCACGATGCGGCGCTTGCGACGGTGGAGTCCGCATACCCCGTCATCGTGTACGCGCCGGCTTTCGGCATAGAGAGGGACATGTACTGGTACAACGTGCGGCGACTTGTCGCCAGCGGATTTATGGTCGTGACCGTCGGCGCAGCGCATGAATCGGCGTTTACGGTTTTCCCGGACGGCGAAGAAGTCGGGCAGCAGAAGTCGCTGTCCGACCTCGTGTTCGAAGATCATGAAGCGTGGGAGGAGCTGCTGTGCGTTCGCACGGCGGATCTAGCGTTCGTGCTGGATCGGCTGCAAGAGTTGAACGAATCCGATGCGCTGCTCCGGCACGGCATGGATTTGGCGGCTGTCAGTCTTATCGGGCATTCGCTTGGGGGTGCTGCTGTCTATCGTGTACTGCAGCAACAGGTGACTTCAAGCAGGCCGCTAATCAAGGCAGGTGTCTTGTTAGACCCAAGCCTGCATCTGTTAGGATCCGATGCGAGTCCAATTCATTCACCTGTCCTTCTGTTAAGACAACAGTCTTCGAATCTGGATATGCTGCTGCAGCAAGGCTGGAGGGAGGTGCTGGCCCAAGCATTCATCCAGGGACAGCTGCAGCTTGCGGATGTGCTGGCAGCAGAGCGTTCTTTCATTCGCATTCACGGGGCCGGTCATCTTACCTTCTGCGATGTGCCAGCCTTGCTGGGCGACAACGAAACCGATGGCCGGCATCAAGTCATCAATGAGACGATCATTCGATTCTTGAACGAGTATGCCCGCGGCCGAACCGGTGAATATCGGGATCATATCGGCAGCATTTCAGGCGCGAGCCGCATCAGCGCGGAGGGCGACCTATTGCACTAGCAGCCATGCGAAAACAGCTGCAGCCTAGAAGCATGCACGCATGCTCCCGGACTGCAGCTGTTGTTTGGGTTACCGCTTGCGAATTTCGAAAAATTCGCAAGCGGAGCGATCGTGATACGCTACATCGCTGACGCTGGATTGGCTGACGACGGTGTTCTCGTCGAATCGGATGATAATGCCTCCGGAATCGACGATATGGTCGTCTTTGAAGACGCGAAGCTTGAACTGCCGTTCCATCGCCTCTTCGAAATCCGCGTCCGTTACGAGCCGGCGGTATAGGGCCATGCCGCTCCTCCTTCCTGATCCCGCATCGGCTGACTGTTACAGCTTGCGTTCGAAATGATAGTCCATGTCGCCGGCCATAGCGGCCGGGGTGTCCCCCGTCACGCGAAAATCATGGCTGTATAACAGCTCGAAGTCGCCGAAATCGACTTGCTTGTAGAACTCAAAGCAAGGAAACCCGTCGTGACTGCCTTTGACGTCCACGCTGCCGTCCTCGCCGTTCACGGTTATGCGCAGCATGTAATCGTAAGCCGGTTCTTCGGGCCGAATCGGGTTGGCGGCATGTGCTCGCATGACGAACGAGACGGACATCGCTTCCCATTCTTCTTCGTCTACCCGGACGCCATCCGTCGCAGCTTTGCCTTGCGAGAAGCGGGCGATGCCGTCAGGCGTCGATTGCTTGAGCGTGGTGTAGCCGGTGTTGGCGTACGTGAAGAGCTTGCGCTTCACGAAGTCGACGACGACCTCCTGCTCAACGCGCGAGCGCCCCGTGTTGACGGCATGCGGCGTGAACTCGCGCGCGTCGCCCGCATATTCCGAGATGATGCCGGTTTCCGGATCGCGCATGGCGGGTAGCCAATGCAGGCCGCCGATAAAGACGCTCCCGCGGATTTTCACAAGATCTGCCATAGCGAGGACTGCTCCTTTATTCGGAAAGATGTCCTCCTAGTGTAGCATACTCGTCGTCCGTATTCGCCTCCTTGCTTCCAGCCGCCACATATTTTCCCCCGGCATGAGACATATTACGTTCATGGAAATCCGTTGAAGCTGGGATAGAAAGTGGTGTAGACATTGATTAAACGTCGAGAGTGGATCATCATATTGGCGGCGCTGCTCATTGCGTCCGGGCTGGCGTTCCTGCGGCCTGCGGCTGCTTCGCCGGGCGGGGGACCGTTTCATTTTGGCTTTAAGAAGAGCGTCGGCGGTAACTTGCCTTCCATCAAGGAAGAAGGCTTTCAAGGCGTGTTGCAGCAGCACGGGGCGATTTTTCTCGGTGACACGACGCAGCGGGAGCTGTATTTGACCTTCGACAACGGGTACGAGAACGGCTATACGCCGGGTATCCTGGACGTGCTGAAGGCGAAGGGCGTGCCGGCGATCTTCTTCGTCACGGGCCACTATGTGAAAGACAAGCCGGAGCTCGTCAAACGAATGGTCGCTGAGGGGCATCTGATCGGCAACCATTCGTGGAGCCACCCCGATATGAGCGTTATTTCCAGCGGCCAGATCAGCACGGAGCTGGAGAAAGTGAAAACGGCAGTGGCCGACCTGACGGGGCAGAAGGAAATGACGTTCCTGCGTCCGCCGCGGGGCATCTTCACCGATCGCGTGCTCGCCGTCAGCAAGGAGCAGGGCTATACCAGCGTGTTCTGGTCGGTCGCGTATCGGGATTGGGAGCCAAGCGCGCAGCGGGGCTGGAAATACGCCTTTGACAACGTGATGGCGCAGCTTCATCCCGGCGCGGTCATTCTGCTGCATTCGGTATCGAAAGACAACGCCGATGCGCTCGGCCGCATCATCGACGCGGCCCGCGAGAAAGGGTATACGTTCAAGCCGCTCAATGAGCTGGCGAGCAAGACGTACTAAGAGCCAGATACAGAAAAGCCTTATCCCAATATTGCTATCGGGATAAGGCTTTTCTGGTTGTAGCCTATGTCGCATAAGTGCGAATGAGAAATTATTTCTGGGTTGCGAGCCACGCATCGAATTGCTTCTGCTTCTCTGCGATAACTTTTTCGACGCCAGCTGATTTGAGTGCAGCGACGTATTCTGGCAGCACCTTGTTAGGATCGACAGAGCCTGTTTCAAGCGCTCTCTGATACTGCTTCGTTACGTTAGCCAGAGCGCCGACTTCCGCTTTGACATTGTCGCTGTTGAATACGAAGCCAAGAGCAGGAGACGAGATAGCGTTTGCGTTGAACTCTTTGAATTTCGCCCATTTGTCCGGATCTTCCGTATTCCAAACGTAGTTCAGGAATTGGTTGCCAAGCTCCCATGCAACGCCTGGCGAGTATTGCGGCGTTTGATCCGTCGGTGTCATGATTTCGCCGCTGCGCGTATAGTGCGTGCCTTCGATGCCGAAGTTGAGCAGGTTGACGATATCTTTGTCCGTGTGCAACAGATTGATGAACATCATGGCGCGATCCGGATCTTTGGACGTCGACGAGATGGCGAGCATCGCTCCTGCCGTTTCGCCAGTGGAAACCGTTTTATCTGTCAGGTAAATTTCAGCAAGCTTGCCGCCAATTCCTGCAGCGTTGGCGAGCTCCGCGTCTTTACCTGGTTTGAGCGGTTGGAACGTCAAGAAGACGTTGCCGCCTTTATAGGCGTCGCCGCTGGATAGTTGCGACGTTGCGGCATCCTTATTGATGTAGCCCTTCTGGAACCAATCGTGAGCTAGATTCAGGTAGCTTTTGTATGCATCGGATTCTTCATTCATCTTAACTGTAGTATCTGTGCCTGTTTTGGAGATGACACCCGGAATCGTAGCGTCGCCAAGGTTGTCGAGCACGCTCTGCTGGAAGCCGCCTGTCGTGTACAGTGGAATCATGTCCGGCTTCTTCTCTTTGATCGTCTTGAAGATGGGGTCCAGGTCTTCCATCGTTTTCACGGTGCTCATATCGATTCCGAGCTCATCGGCGATATCTTTGCGGTAGACGATGCCGGAAGCGGCAGCCATCTCTTTGTTCGTTGGGACACCGTAGTTGTGGCCGTCGATCTTAGAGCCTTCAAGGAACGCAGGGTCGAGGGAGCTGAGAATGCCTTGACCGTATTTCTGCAGCAAATCGTCGAGCGGGAGGAATGCGCCCTTGGCTACGTTCTTGGAATAGCCGTTCCATTGCGCAGTGAACAGAATGTCCACAGGCTCGCGGGAAGCGATGGTGAGATTCATTTTGTCATCCCACGCACCCCAGTCGATAGGCGCGAGATCGATCGTGGCGTTGATTTTTGGTTCGAGCAGCTTGTTCAGCGCTTCTTCGACCTTCGCTTCATCCGGCTGCGGCGGTCCTTCGTAAATCATCTTCAGCTTGTAAGGCTTGAGTTTAGATACATCTGTCGCGTCTGCAGACTGATTGTCATTGGCAGCCTTCGTGTCATTGGCAGCCTTGGTGTCATTGGCAGCATTGCTTGCAGTATTTCCGTTGTCATTGTTTGAGCTGCCGCAAGCGGAAAGAACGAGCGACATGCCGAATAATCCGACGAGTGCAGCTGCTGCTGGGCGTTTCATCTTTGTCATTAGGTTGACCTCCCATAATGATAGTTGCTATGGTTATCCGGTTGCCCGGTTGAAGCCGAATAGAGGTTGCGCTACTGCTCTGGGCTCAGCCTTTAACAGCGCCGACGGTAAGCCCTCGGATGAAATACTTCTGGAAGAACGGGTACGCCAATACGATCGGGCCGATACCGACGATGACCATGGCCATGCGCACCGTTTCACTAGGGAAATTGACCATGCCCCCGGCAGCGGCAATTGCTTCGCGAGCGGTCGAGTTGTTAGCGAGATACTGGATGTTCGCCATCATTTTGTACATCAGGTATTGGACGGAAATGTTGTGCTCGCCCGAAATGAAGACGAGACTGAGGAACCAGTCATTCCAGTAAGCGAGCGTCTGGAATAGGGCTACCGTAGCGAGAACCGGCATGGACAAGGGCAATACGATCTGCCAGAAGATGCGCAGCTCGCCCGCGCCGTCGATCTTCGCGGATTCCAGTACCTGTCCGGGAATCGTCTGCTGGAAGAAGGTTCGCGTAACGAGCACCCAGAAAGCCGACATCAGATTCGGCATGATGAGCGCCCAGAGCGTATCCTTCAAGTCCAGGAACTGCACGTAGACGAGATACCAAGGAACGAGGCCGCCTGAGAAGAGCATCGTGAAGAAGGCGAAGAAGGTGAACCACTTGCCCGGCTTGAAATTCGGCCGTGAGATCGGATAGGCGTACAAGGCGATAATGATCATGCTGAGTGCAGTGCCGACGACAGTGACGAAGATGGAAATGCCGTACGAATGAATGATCTGGCCGATATCGTTGCCGAGAAACCGGTAAGCCGCGAGGCTGAAATGGTCAGGCCAAAATTTATAGCCGCCGCTGATGATCGAAGCTTCATCGGAGAAGGAAACCATGACGAGCAGCACGAGCGGAATCAGGCACAAAATCGAGTAGATGGAGAAAAACAATTGGATGCCGATGGCGACAGGGGCGGCCAAGGTGTTCTTGGGATTGGAAGTCGCTTGTGCCAAAGCAGTGTTCGAATGAGCCATAGGTATCTCCTTTCTAGAACAGCGCGTTCTCGCGATTGTATCGACGAACGACCCAGTTGGCGAGGAATACAAGCAAGAAGCCGACGACGGACTGCAGAAGGCCGGCCGCGGAAGACAATCCGATGTCGCCGACGGTTAGGAATTGACGGTATACGTAGGTGTCGATAACGTTTGTCACCGGGAAGAGCACGCCGGACTCGCGCGGCACTTGGAAGAACAAGCCGAAGTCCGCGTTGAAAATCCGGCCGACCTGCAGCAGCGTGACGATTGTCAGTACCGGGGTAATAAGCGGAATCGTAATGCTCTTCATTTGCTGCCATTTGGACGCGCCGTCGATTGTCGCGGCTTCGTAATATTCTTCGTCGATGCCGATGATAGCGGCCATGTACATGACAGTGTAGTAGCCCATCCCCCGCCATAGATTAACAAGCGGAAGAATAATCGGCCACACTTCCTTGGTGAAATACCAGCGGACCGGTTCCAGATGAAGCGCCGGCAGCAGGGAGCTGTTCATGAAGCCGTGCTCGTCGCTCAGGAAGCCGAATACGAGATAAGACATGACGATCATGGACAGGAAGTAAGGCAGAAACATAACCGTCTGGTGCAGCTTGGAAAGAAAGCGGTTACGCATTTCATTAAGCATCAGCGCGAATGCCAGCGGAACGACCAGATTGAGTACGATGAACAAGGAGTTGTACCCAAGCGTATTGCGCGTAATGATCCAGGCGTCTTTCGTCTTGAACAGATAGCTGAAGTTGCTTAGACCGGACCAAGGGCTTCCCAGAATGCCATCCGTGTAATTGACGGTCTTAAACGCGATGATAATGCCGAACATCGGCAGGTAGTTGTTGAGCACGAACAGAATAACACCGGGCAGCAGCATAAGGTAGAACATCCAATAGTTCCTTATGTGCAGCATCAGAGCCTGTGTCCGTTTCTTCGACATAGGTTCGCTAATCGGAATCGTTTCGATTTGCGCCATCGTCTTGCCTCCTTCGTGAACTATGCTGTAATCCATTTCAGTGAGGTAATTGTAAAATAATAAAGGCGCCTTTTCTATCGGCGCCGTGACCTTGCTGATGCTCCAGTGACTTTTTTTGCAGATTGCCGTGTTATTCATGTCAAACTCACGAGTTTCAGTCCAAAGCGGCTCCGATGCCGCGCCTGTACTCCTGGGGCGTTAGTCCTGTCGCTTTCTTGAACTGCTTGGAGAAATGCGAGAAATTGCAGTATCCGACACCGAGCGCGATGTCGCTGATCTTCGCGTCTGTCTCGATCAGCTCCTGCTGGGCTTTGCGCATGCGCATGTCGACTAAATACTCGGTGAGCGATTGACCGGTCTCCCGGCGGAACAATCGCGAGAGATAGGCCGGATTCAAATGCACATGGCCGGCGATTTCCTCCCGATTCATCTCCTCATGCAGGTGAGCCTCCATGAACCGTTTCACTTTGTTCATCGTTACGGAGGCTTCCTTCTCCCTGACGCCGAAGTACGCCGCGGCCCGGCCGAACCACTGCAGCGTCCAGTGCTTCATGGCGGGCAGCGACTTGGTCAGCTGGTCGTCTCCGCGCCAGTCATCGCTAGGGTACAGCTCGCCTGCGGATAGTCCGCGCCTCTGCAGCAGCTGGAAGATGGCGTTCACCGCGCCGTAATAATAGTGGATCAGGTAAGCGTGATCCGGCTGATCGTGCTGCAGCAGCAGAAACTGATCCTCGATTCGCCCCTCCAGCTCTTTCAGCCTGCCTGCTTCCGCGAGCGCGCTCCATTCCTGAAGATTCGGCTGCGGAACGCCGCATTTCTTCGGCTCTTTGCTGCCTGTGCTGCGGAACACGCCGCCGGTTCGGCTAATATTTGCCCGTTCCAGTTCGGCAAGCTGCAGCGCCGCTTGCCGCAAATCGGCAACAGGTACCGCTTCGCCGATGTAACAGGATACGATCGCATAGAGATATTGACTGCTCATGCGGATGAACTCCGCCGCGCGCTCCGGCAGCGTCTGCGCCCGCCCGGCGTCCGAGCTGCCGCCGCGAGCAGAGAAAACCGGAGCATTGGCATCGGCGTCGGAAGCAGCCAGCGCGCCGGAGGGGCCGTTCCCTGCTTCGCGGTCCGTATCCGCTTCAACGGAGGAATTATCCGGGTCCGAGTCGGGGGCATACAGCAGCGCGAAGATGAGACCGCTGCCGTCCTGCACGACATGGCCGGGCCGACCGCCAAGCAGCATTTCCTCAGCGGCGTTCTTGATGGCGTAGGCCATGATCTCCTCATCCCGGGCATTCCATTCGACCTTCCATTCTTCGACGCTGACGAGGATGGGGAGCACCTGCTTGCTTGTATCGAGCGGAAGACCGTATAGGCTGAAATTCGCTTCCAGCTCGCGGGTAGTAAAGGATCGTCCTTGCAGGATGTTCTGCCACATCCGCTCCACCAGCAGCGGAAGCTGGCGATTCCATTGGTCGTAATAATAAGCGTAGCTTTGATTGACGGCATCCTCGTGCTCGCGCTCGCGTACAGCGGACAACGCCTGTTCCACGCAGCTTTTCAGCATCTCATGGTCGATCGGCTTCAGCAGATAATCGAAGCTGTTTAATTGGACCGCTTGTTGGGCGAAGCGAAAGTCGGCATGGCCCGTCAGAAAAATCGTTTTTGTCGCGGGGGAGTGCGCATTCACCCATTTGAGCAGTTGGATGCCGTTCTCCATCGGCATATCAATGTCCGAAATCATTACATGGATAGGCTGTTCGTTGAATATTTGTTTGGCTTCCTCGGCGTCGAGCGCGCTTAGGATACGAGCCAATGGCAGGCCAGACCAATCGATGCCTTCCGTGATACCGCGGACGGCGATTTCCTCGTCATCGACGACCAATAAGTTATATTGCATGAGTGGTCACAGTCTCCTTTTCAGCGAGGGCGATCAAATCTTTCTCTACGGTAATTGGAAGAATGACGCGTACGCCAGCGCCTCCCCCTTCAGCGACATAGAGGCGAACGTTGGCTAAGCCATCGTAGCGCAGCCGCAGCCGCTGGATGACGTTCATGATGCCAAGGCCGCCGCTGTATTCGGCAGAGGGCGAAGCATCGCTGTTATTTACATGCTCGAGGATATCCGCCGGAAAGCCCGTTCCGCTGTCCTCGATCGCAAGCAGCAGGCACGCTGTATTGCCCTCATGAATTCTCTGGCCGCGAATCGTAATGGAGAAGGGCTTTCGGTGATTGGCGTAGCCGTGAATAATGGCATTTTCCACGAATGGCTGAACGGTAAGAGCTGGCAGCGCAAGCGATAGCAGATCAGGCGGAATATCAATATCGCAGGACAGCTTGTTCGGAAAACGGAATTTCTGGATATCCATATAATTGGCGATATGCTTTAATTCCTCTTCAAGCGTAATAAGGTCACGGTTGACTCGCATGATGAACCGGAAATAATCGGCCAGATGCAGCGACATTTTCTTCACGGAATCGGTATCCTTCAGCGCCGCGTAGTTATAGATGATATTTAAACTGTTCATGTAGAAATGCGGGTTGATCTGCGCCTGAAGCTGCTTGAGTTCGAATTTCTGGGCGCGCAGCTGCTCCTCGTACATCCCGATTTTCAATTCCTTGATTTGTTCCGCCATCGTATTGAACGTGTTGGCCATGAAAACGAACTCGATCGTGTTGTTCGTCTCGAGCCGGACGTCTAGATTACCGAATGTCAGCTTCCGCATGCCGCCGATCAGCAATTGCAGCGGCTTGAACAGCGTATGGCGAATGAAGAAGAGGTACAGCGCGAATATGAACACGAGACCGAAAGTCATGAAGTAAGTCGCTCTCTGAAAGAAGGGAAGCGATTGCAAAATATAGCTTTCAGGCACGAGAATGCTCGTGGTGAAATCCGCTTGCGAGCTCGGTCGGCTCATGATCAGGTATCGCCGTTTCGTCTGCGGATCTTTCACATAGCGGTAAGGCTCATCGCTTTTCAGTGCGCTTTGCAATGCGCTTTGATGGGCTAATGGAAACCAGTTGTTCTCGGTGTTGCCGTCTAGCTGTCTTCCTTCCGTGTTGAAAATCGCGCTTTGGCCAATCGCGCCATCCTTCCATTGAATCGACAACTCGCCGATCAGCTCGGAGACGGGAACGATCGCGCCTACATAGATCGCGCTGTCCGGTACCTCTTCGATACGAATAAGGAAATCACCGCTGTCGATGCTGCTATCATGCCATGTTTTCCAAACATGCGATTGCACGGAGTTGTCAGTGACGATAAACGGGAGTTGTTTGTGCAGCATCTCGTTCATGTTCCGATAGGACCCGAGCGTGCTGAAGAACAGATCCTGGGAATTGTAAACGAACAACGTATTGACGGGATTGTAGAAAACATTATCGCGCTGAAGTTTGTTCTGGATGCGGATTTTGGTCAAATAATAATCATCGGTTCCATATGGATAAGATGAAAGCAGGCCGATGTCATTATCAAGCACAGCCATTTTATTCACGTAATTGCTGATTTCATTCAAGGTGCGATCGGTCTTGTCGCCGAACATGTCCAGTGTGCTTCGATAGGTTTCGGACACCTTGTCCCGGACGACGTTCTTGGCATACAGCGTATTAGCGATGAGAAACACTACGACCGGCAGCATGACGAGGAAGAAGCTGATTATGAGCCGCGTTTTGATAGACCTTCTCAGTAGGAATGCCCCCTTGCAGCGGAAATTTACTTCTGGCAGGCGGAGGGAGTGAGCGGTGAATTTGCCTGTGCACGGATTGTAAAACGAAAACGTCCGGAACGCAAGCATGCCCTTTCAGCTTCCCGAGGGGAGCAAAAGGGCGTCGTTTGGTCAATCTGGAAATGAATTGCAGTTAACAGGACATGTAGAAAAGAGGTCAGAACCAGATGAACATCGAACGGAATAATCCGCGTTTGCGTGGTGAATTGGCGGCAGGGGCTTTCGTTTCCGCTTCGTTCTTGCGTAAGCCGTCCATAGAAGGGAGCGGCTGGCGGGCATATTCAACGGAAGCGGCAAGCTGTTCGATCATGCGGCGCAGCTCCTCCAGTTCCTCGCGATGCTGACGGATTTGCGCGTTGACGACTTCATCGGCCTTCTGCTCGAGGCGTTGCTCCACCTGGAGGATACGCGTCAGCATGTCGTCGTCCGCCGTCCGGAGCAGCTCGGAGCTTGCCGCCGTTTCGAGGAATGCTTCGTCAAGCCGCGGCTGCTCCATGCCCGGCGCCGGCAGCTTGATTTGCTCCATCGTTTCTCCCCTTTCAATGGCGGCCTTGATGAAGCCGAGCAGCTCCAGGTCGCGGTTGTTGAACATATAGTGACCGAAACGGTCTTTACGAAAAACAGCAGGATAATAGGAGGCCCAACGTTTGATCGTCGTTTGACTGACGTTTAGCGAAAGAGCAGCTTCTTTGCTTTTGACAGCAGCTTCCATGGCTAATCACTCCGCTTCCGTTTGGAATGAATAGGATATTCGAGGTGCGAAAGCCGCCTCCCTGCAAGGGTGACAAAGGTAGTGCCCATTCGCTAAACAAAGTGGTTTTACGCGTTTGCTCGCGTTGAAGCGAGGGTGTAAAAGAAGAAAACGGCGATTGCCGTGAGAGTAAGCCTAGTGATAGAGGTCATATGGAGCAGTATGGAGGAATATGGGATAGGATGTGGAAGTGTTGATTGGCTAGCAGATTACCGCGAGGGAGCGTGTGTTGAAAATGTCTACTCGATTGTTCGACCCGATGCAGCATCCCGAATGGATTTCGACGCAGAGTGCGGAGTGGCATGACCGAATTGCTTTGGAATCCGGGGTGTACAGCTATCCGTGGAAATCGGAGTTTGATGAGCCCAGGGCCGAGATTGTTTTGGCCAGCCAAATTGCAGCTTGCCTGAACGAGAACGCGCGCGTGCTGGACGTGGGCTGCGGTCATGGCGCTTTTACGAAGCAGTTTGCCGGAATGGCCGAAGAAGTCGTCGGAATCGATGTAATTGAAGGATATATTGCAACTGCAAACGCGGAGACGGCGGGTTCGGTCGCCTTTCATAGCGTAGACGCATTAAAGCCGCTGCCGTTCCATGACAACGCATTCGACGTTATCTATACGAAGAAGGGGCCCTGGTTGTTCGATAACGGATTGGAAGAGGGGCATCGCATCCTGAAGCCCGGCGGCATGGTACTTGGTTTGTACCATTGCGGAACGGACGGAGGATTCCGCGAATTGTTTAAGGGACTCTATCATCCGCTGCCCGATAATCATCTGGATGAGCTGAAGGTGAAGTTCGAGCTGCAGCTCTCCGAGAGTAATTTAGAGACAAGCGAACTACGGTTGTTCGAAGAGGTTGAATATCTTTCGCGGCCGGAAGATGTGCTGATCAAGAAATGTTTCGGACAGAAGGATACGTTGAAGGCCTTGGTCTGGGAGAAATGTTTGAAGGATGTCGAGGATATCTTCAACCAGAACTGCACGTCTCGGGGGCTTCGGGTGATTAACTATCATGCGTTATTGGCTGGACGCAAGGGGGATTGAGCGATTGGCGCCGCCATAAGGAGGGATAGATGCTAGGATCGTTGACATTCATTAAGGGGGAGTACGCTTGTACGAAATCGCAGGCTGCACGATTACTTTGGAACAGATGCAACGGTGGGCGGAAACATTTCTTCCCAGACAGGAACCGTTCTATATTCATTGCGATTACGAGCTAACCGGCTGGCTCCAATCATTGGGCTTACCAGTATACGACAGAGCGCAGTTTCTAGAGTCTGCCGGTCCGTTTATCGGCCAATATGGCGCCAATTATCACCACTGGCGGGTTCCAGCTGCTGCGTCGATTGTAATTCTCGAAGCGGCCCGACTAGCTGATCGAACATTAACGCGTAAGCTTTATGCCCATCAAGTCGCCCTTGGGCGCGGACAAGTGTACGCATTCGATTGGGTGAAGGATATCGGCGTGGATGTGCTGGAACACCTTAAGGAAAGTCACGGAACAGAGAAGGATCACATCATTCTTACTTACGATGCTTGGATGCAGCTGTCTGAAGAAATTCAGGTAGCGTGGTTGTTAAAGTGGTTGCTTGAGCGCGTAGAACCAATGGCTGTATCGATCGTGGAGTACGGTAATATTCCCGAACGTAGCGAACTGGCGGTAAGAGAACATGTATCGTCGTTCCCGCTAACGAGCGGCGCCAATTGCTTTTCGGCAACCGCTGGAGCCTATCTGGGAGAAGTGAATGTGATCGAGAACTGGATGGATGTTAAACAGTTCATCGATTCTTTATGTCGTGAAAGTTTAACGCGATGCGATACCATTTCGCAGGAGATGGAATGCATACGAATACGTCCCCATGATGTCCTCGTTTGGGAGAACGTTCATGGGGACGCTGTTCACGCTGCATATGCCGTAACGAATCCATTCGTATTCAATAAGATGGGGCAGTTTTGGTTTCAGCCCTGGCAGTATGTCCGTATCGATCAAATAATGGACTATGCCGGCTGCTTATCAAACGGCGGGTGCATCGGCATCTATCGTGTCCAGGACTAAGTTGAATAACGTGCCGTGCACGGCGTTGACCGAGCTCGGAAATGGAACAAGAATCGCATTCCGCCGCCTCTGTCGCCGCCTTGCAACTATCTGCTTAATGCTGCCTCTTTAATGCCGCCCTGTCTAACCTACCTCATTATTGCTTCGCCGCTGACTCGCCTCCGTCCGTCGTTGCATCGCCGGCCGCCGTGCTGTCCGCGGATGTACCTCCGTCACCGGCCGCCGCCTTCGAAGATCCCGATAACCCGTTCAAGTCGATGAACGGCGTTGCCCCGCCCGTAACGCTCGGCAGCTTGCCGTCCCATTTCTCCACGGCCTGTTCTTGCACCTCGATCTGCTTCAGTTGAATCAGCTCCGGCGTCACTTCCTGTTTCTTCAGTTTCAGCGACTCCGCGTCCGCTTGAGCCTGCGCGACTTTCTGCTGTGCTTCGATCTGTACGCGTTTCAGGTCGTTCTCGGCCTTCAGTGCCTGCTGCTGCGCGACCTGCTTCGCCTCGATAGACTGGTCGAACGCATCGGAGAACTTGAAATTGACGATATTAATGTCGTTCACGACCAGATCGTATTTGGCCAGCCGCTTCGTGAGCGCGTCGCGCACCTCGCCGGCGACGATATCCCGTTTGGCGATGAGATCCTCCGCGGGGTAGCGGGCCGTTACTTCTTTTACGATTTCTTGGATCGCCGGATTGACAATGACATTATCGAAGGAGCCGCCGATGTTGTTCATCAGCTTATAAACGGTCGCCTTGTCAACGGAGTAGTTGACGGCCACGTGCGTCGATACCGGCTGCAGGTCTTTGGACGACGCGGACGTATCGGTCTCCGCTTTCGTCACCTGCACGTTGACTTGTATAATCGATTGCACGAACGGGATTTTGAGATGAATGCCCGGAGACAGCGCGTTATCGTTCAGTTTGCCGAACGTTTTGTACAGGCCGACATTGCCGTACTGGACGGTAGCGAACGAATTAATGACGACGATCAGCACGATGAGAAGAAGCACGGCGGTCCAGATGATACCCTTAAGTTGAAATCTCGGTTTTCTCACATTCGGTTCCACGACTTGCATTGTAACCCCTCCCTAGTATGGGCCCAAGCCAGCGGCTCATGGGCGCACTTATGAAATGATACGCCGGAGGGAGGCGAAAGTGGCAACAATTTTTGGTAAAATAAAGCTAACATGCCGGAGGTGGATTGATCATGGAACAGGAACGACAGGTAGAAGAAATCGCGCAATGGATGCTGGAAGAGCTGAAGTCGGCGGGTAATCTGCATCAGGACCGAGCGGTGGCGTACATTCGGGAGAACTACGGGGATGCGTTCATCTACATCAACGAGAACGGCAACGTCTCGATTGATAAAGAAGTGAAGAAACGGTTCAAAAAGCTGCACGCCGGGCGCGCAGCTTGGGAACGGGACGGCTTTTTCTGGGCTTGGGTGTAGGTTGCCGCGCAGCTAGACCTTGTAATCGATACGGCCGTCGGCCCAGATGACGAGCGGCTTGCCGGGACCGTCATACTCGACTTCCCCATGCGTGGAGAAGAACCAGGTCTTGCTGTCCGGCGCGTCTGCCGGTACGAAGAAAATATTCAGATCGTCGCGGTGGCGGCAGACCGCTTCGGCCAGCGCCTCGTCGGGAACCTCGATACTGATTTTCCAGCCTTCGCGCCCTTCCGCGGGCGTGATCGCGAACGGTGTATCGTGCTTTTTGGAATCCAGGAACAGCCTGCCGCCAACGGTGTGACGGATATACAGATGATGCATCATAACCCCTCCTTGACAGCTTAATTATCGCACACTATGATACTTACATAAAGTAAGTAAATAAGCAATGGGTTTGTTCAAGGTGAATAAAAGACCGATTAAGGAGCGTGTTCCCGATGATAAACGTTTACCCGGCCTCTTCCCGTTTTTCCGGCGATCTCGGCTGGCTTCAATTTAATTTTAGTTTCTCGTTCGCGGATTATTACGATCCGGACAATGTGAATTTTGGACCGCTGCGCGTTTTTAACGAAGATTACATTCAGCCGTCGCGCGGCTTCGGCATTCACCCGCATCGCGACATGGAGATCGTTACGGTCGTCATGAAAGGCGAGCTGAAGCACGAGGACAATACCGGCGGTTCGGGCATTATCCGTCCCGGCGAGGTGCAGCGGATGACGGCGGGCTCGGGCATTCTTCATTCCGAAGTGAATGCGTCGGACACGGACGTGGCGAATTTGCTGCAGATGTGGTTCATGCCGGAATCGAAAGGGCTGACGCCGTCCTACGAGCAGAAAGCCTTCGATACGCAGGCGATGAAGAATTCGCTGCTTCCGATCGTTTCGAATGCGATTCAGGGCGAGTCGATGGTGAGCATTCATCAAGACATGACGATTTATCTCTCCGCGCCGGAAGCCGGGGCGACCGTCTCGTATGAAGGCAGCGCGGACCGCAAAATCTTCCTCTTCGTCATGTCAGGCGAAGTGACGCTGAACGGCGAACATACGCTGGGCAGAAGCGACTCTGCGCGCATCACGGACGTGGCCCGGTTGGACGTTCGCTCGTCCCAGGGCGCGCAGTTTCTGCTGATCGATTTGCCGTAACGATCGAGATGGGGAATGCCGGTGCCGCTTGATGGATTCTATGCAGCGGTTAGAAGGAATCTGTCGGCCAGCACGATCATTTGAATAAGCCGTCTCCGTCCCGTTAACACTGGAATGTAGGATGATAATCGTACGCGAGGAGGGAACGCGGATGGAGTATACACCGGCGCAGCTGGATCGTCTGGTATTGGCCCGGCTGCAGCAATTCGAACAAGAGCTTCGCGAGGAATTGTCCGAGGATATCGTCGTCGTCGCCTACGAAGCATCGAGCGATACGGAGCAGGCTGGAAATCGCGAATAAAGGGATCGTTAGATGGAAGAGCAGGCGCGAACTGTAACAAGTTCGTGCCTTTTTGCTTATTTCGGGGGCAGGAATTGCCTTTTGGGCCGACGAAAGAAGTAGGCAAGATGGGCAGAGTAAAGGAGCAGAAGATCGAAATGCGGTTGCGAACAACAACAATGCTGGCACTCGTCTGCGTAATCTTGATGGCCTGCATGCTGGCGGGCTGCAGCAAGAGCGAGACGCCGCTGACGTATATGGACAAGGTCGGATCGACGAATTTGAGCGGGGAGAAAGGCGGGCAGGTCACGCTCGGCATCGACGAGCAAGCGCTCGTGAAGCAGATGGGCAAGCCGATTCGGACGCTGAATGACGGCGGGCGAAGCTTTGTTTTCATGTACGAGGAGTATCAGTACACGTCGATCGACAATACGATCATGGGCTATATGATCGGACCGGAATCCGCGACGGCGAAAGGGCTGAAGCTCGGTAATGCCAAAGCGGATGTCGTGAAGCTGTACGGCGATGATTTCTACACGAGAGCCGAGAAAGGCTCGTCGGCCACGATCGGCTATATCGACAAAACCGCCAAGGTCGCGATGGAGATCGAGCTGAAGGATGACCTCGTGAAGAATATCAGCGTGACGATGCTTAGCATGTACGAGTAGGGTGAACAGAATCGGAACGAGAACGGGTCGCCTCGATATGAGGCGGCTTGTTTGTTTTGCAGCGGCAGGCGGAAACCTAGTGCGGGATGCTATTCATATTCCGTTCATTTTGTCATGGCATGCTTCTCGATGTCGACGATCAACGAACAATGTACAACAAGCAACAAACAAGGAACAACAAACAATGTACAAGTCGAGAACATCATTCATAACCCTAGAGGAGCTGGTCTTCATGACTGTAATAAACGAGACGATTCAAAAGTGGAACAACCGCCGCATTGCCATTATCGGCGGCGGGCCGGGCGGATTGATTTTAGCCTTAATTCTCCAGAAGTATGGCATTTCGGCGGTCATCTACGAACGCGAGCTGCTGGATGCCAACAGACAACGGGGCGGATCGTTGGACATTCACGAGGATTCGGGACAACTGGCGCTCAAGGAAGCGGGGCTGTTCGGACAATTCGAAGCGATTGCCCGCTATGAAGGCGAAGACTTCCGCTTGTTCGATAAGCATGGCAGGATCTTTATGGATGAAACGGCGGATGAAGCTCAGAAGGGCGACCGGCCGGAAATCGACCGCGGCGAATTATGCGAACTGCTCTTGGACGCGCTGGAACCGGATCGTATCCGTTACGGGTATAAGCTGCTTGAAGCGGTGCCTGTGGCAGACGGCAAGCATGAGCTGCATTTCGAGAACGGGGAGCGGGAAATCGCCGATCTCGTCGTCGGCGCCGACGGTGCGTTCTCCCGCGTACGGCCGCTGCTTACGGATGCTGCGCCGGAATATTCCGGTCTCAGCATGGTGGAGCTGTCCGTCGATACCGCAGCCCATCCGGATCAGGCCGCCTTTAACAAGCGCGGCAAAGTGTTCGCGCTGCACGACGAGAAAGCGATTCTCGCGCAGTTGAACGGCAACGGCAGCATTAAAGTGTATGCGAGTTTCAAGGCCGAACGGGAATGGCTCGATGCAGGAGATATTCCGTTCGATCAGCCTGTTGAAGCGAAGCGGAAGCTTCTGGCGCTTTTCGGCGATTGGGATGAATCGCTGCGCAATTACATCGCGTATGCGGATGAGCTGCTGCTGCCGAGACGGATCTATATGCTCCCGATCGGATTGCGGTGGAACCGCAAGTCCGGGGTGACGCTAATCGGGGACGCGGCGCATTTGATGTCCCCGTTCGCGGGGGAAGGCGTGAACTTGGCCATGCGCGATGCGCTGGAATTAGCGCTGGCGATCGTTCGCAATGACGGGATCGATGCCGCCATCGCCGCCTATGAACCGAAGATGTATGCCTACTCTTCCGAATCTGCCGAACAGTCCGACGATAATCTGAAGCTGATGTTCGGCGACGATGCAGCTGCCAGGTTGAAAGCGGAGTTCGATAAGTACCATGCCATGGTCGAGCAGGCTGAACAATAAGCCGGGGCCGGCTAGTGCACCCCGTGCTGGACATTTCATGTTGTGCCTGAATCTTCGTCACTCACCCGATTCAGGCATCCGCTCTACTGCAAATACTGCATTCCAATTAGTATGCGCTCCAGCCGCCATCCGCCGTGACGACCGTGCCGTTAACGAATTTGGCGTCGTCCGATGCGAGGAACAGGGCGACGCTCGCGATATTTTCCGGCTCGCTCGGCGCCGTGCGCTGCAGCGCCATGCCTGCCATCGCTTGCTCGAGTCCGTACGGATCAGGCTGCGATCCGCCAAGGCCGATGCTGGTCGCGACGGCGCCGGGAGCAATCGCGTTGCAGCGGATGCCGAGCTTGCCGTATTGGAAGCCTACGTTCTTCGTCATGCCGACGACAGCATGCTTGGACGCCGTATAAGCAATGCCGGCGCGCGAACCGAACAGCCCGCCGACCGAAGCGGTGTTGATAATCACGCCTTGGCCTTGTTCTTTCATGATCGGAATCGCCTTGCGGATCGCTCTCATCGGACCCGTCACGTTAATGTCGATGACTCGGCTCCACATATCGTCTGTAACAGCCTCCGCGCTCATCATCGCATCCATCACGCCTGCGTTATTGACGAGAATATCGAGCTTGCCGAATGCCTCGACCGCGGTGTCGATCATGCGGGATACGTCGGCTTCGCTCGTGACGTTGGCCGATACGCCTTGGGCTTGTCCGCCGGCTGCCGTGATTTCTCCGACGACCGCGTCCACGGCGGATTGATTAATATCTGCAACGATGACGCTTGCGCCTTCTTTGGCGAACAATAATGCCATAGCTTTGCCCATGCCGGATGCCGCACCTGTGATGACTGCGCTTTTGCCTTGTAATTTCATTCCGAATCATCCTCCCTTGAATGGCGAATCGTTGTGATGCGAACGTCTTGACGCTTATAATAGTAGCAATTCCGTTACCGATACAGCTGACACTTAACGACGAAATGTCGTGTAACCATGAAATGACGAATTTGTACCGAGTTGGAGGAAAGAGGATGAATAAGGTCGCGCATGAATCGGACGCCAGAGCGGTTCGTTCCCGCAAGCAATTGAAATCCGCGCTGATCGCGCTGCTGTCCGAGAAGCCCTTTAATCAAATCCGTACGAAAGAGATCGCCGAACGCGCCCAGATCAACCGGGTCACCTTCTACGACCATTTCGCGACGAAAGAAGAGCTGCTCGACGAACTGATCGACGAGGTGCTGACCGAATACGCCGAAATCATCGAAGGCGCTCCGACTTCGATTCATGCGGATCCTTCCGTCCAGCTCGTGCATACGATCCGGCTTTCCGTCCGGCATATTCAGAAGCATGCGGAATTCTACCGCATCATGCTGTTAACGAGCGGCGTGCCCGATCTGACGAACCGGCTGCATGACCAGATGAACCGGTCGCTGCATCTGTCGTTCGCAAGGTCGAAGGAAGCAACCGCCGAGATCGACCACGACCTGTTCATCGCTTGGATTATCGGCGGGGCGATCGGCGTGTACAAGTATTGGCTGCAGAACGGCATGCGGCAAACGGAAGAGGAAATTACGAAGCAGATGCTCCGTATCACGCTGGCATCCAGGCATGTCTTCAACGTCCGGCGATCGATGTAAGCAAGCGGAAGCGGCGCTGTCCGAAACAACGTACATCCTTCTAAAATAATAGGGGCCGCCCCGACGTCAAAGAATTGACGCCGGGGCGGCCCCTTCCTGCTATTCGATCAAATCCACGTACAGCGGACCGAACGTCTCTTCCTTGCCGCCGGCAGCGAGCTTCAGCTCCAGCGTATCGCCGTCCGCAAGCGGGCCGACGCCTGCCGGCGTGCCGGTGTAGATAATGTCGCCGGCGCCGAGTCCCATGCGCGTGCCGATGAAGTCGATCAGCTGCTGCAGGGAGAAGATCATGTCCCGCGGCGAGCCGCTTTGCACGGTTTCTTCGTTTTTCATAAGGCTGAAGGTCAAGTTCTCGAATGCTTCTCCACCCTCGAACGGCTGGAACGGCGCCAATACGGCGGAGCCGATGAATCCTTTGGCCAGCAGCCAGGGGTGGCGCTTCTCCTTGAGCTGCGACTGCACGTCGCGCGCGGTCAAGTCGATGCCGAGCGCGATGCCGTCGATGAGCTCGTCCGCTTTCATGCCCGGCTTGTATGCCGTTCGGATCCGAACGACAACCTCCAGCTCGTAGTGAATCTCCCCGATCGTGCCGGGCAGGGCAAGCTTGCCGCTTGCCGGATGCAGCGCGTGCGTCGGCTTGGAGAAGATCATCGGCTCCTCCGGAACGTCGTTGCCAAGCTCCTTTGCGTGCAGCGCGTAATTGCGCCCGACGCAGTAAATATTGCGGATTTCTTCCATATGAACGATCTCCTTCATCAGCGTAGGTCTATTTTTCCATCCTTCTTTCATGATAGCACGAAGGTGGGAAAACTTCATATTCGGTCCTCAGCACCTTAAAAAAGCAAACCTCATCCCTTGATTTCGCGCATTGTTGAAAACAGGTTGGTACATGATAATAAGCGTATATTAACCCAAGGGGGATTCAAAGATGGTTAAAAAGTCTACAAAAACAGCCGCGATTGCACTGACGGCGGCAGCGTTGCTTCTAGGCGCGACGGCATGCGGTAACAAAAACAACGACAACAACAATACAAATACCGGCAATGCAGGCACGAACGCTGGTACGAACGCGGGCGGCGCGAATACAGGCGCAAGCGACGAGAAAGTTACGATCAATTTCCAAAACATCTACCCGGATCCGGCGACTCCTTCCTACAAAATGCTCCACGCGATCGTGGACCAATACCAAAAAGATCACCCGAACGTAACGATCGCGCTCGAGTCCATGAATACGGACCAACAAAAGCTGAAATTGAAGACGCAAGCGGCTTCTAACACAGTGCCGGACATCACGATCGTGAACCCGTCCGCTCAACTGCAGCCTTACCTTAAGGTTCTTGCTCCACTGAACGACATGCTCGATAAGAATGGCCTGAAAGACACGTTCCAAAAAGGCCTGCTCGATTACTACAGCGCTGACGGCAACACATACGGCGTGCCGGACGGCAACAACATCGAAGTCGTCTACTACAATAAAGACCTGTTCGCGCAAGCGGGCATCACGGCTCCTCCAACGACGTTCGATGAATTCTTGGCGGACGTGAAAGCATTGCGCGCGAAGAACATCACGCCGATCGCCGAAGGCGAGAAAGACTCCTGGACGGGTTCGTTCCTGTTCATGAACATCCTGCTTCGCACGAATGGCGGCCCAGGCTTCCTGCAAGACGTCGTTGACGGCAAGAAAACGTTTAAAGATCCAGCGTTCATCGAGGCCGTTACAGCTATGCAGGATCTGATTCAAGCCAAAGCATTTGAAGAAGGCGCAACGTCCATCGACTACAACACGGGCGGCAACATCTTCAAAACAGGCAAAGCGGCTATGATGATCATGGGTACGTGGGAAACCGGCGCGGTCGACTCTTCGGCTGTAGGTCCTAAAGTAGGCGTATTCAAATTCCCAACGGTTAACGGCAAAGGCGATCCGGACCAATACATGCTGGCGCCAGGATCCGCATTTGCGATCTCCGCTAACAGCAAGCACCTGCAAGCAACGAAGGATTTCCTGAACTACTTCATGACGGAAATGCCGAAGAAACAATTCGAACTGAAAAACGCGGTCGGCAGCGGCCAAATCATTGCCGGTGACTTCAAAGCGGCTGGTTACTCGCAACTGCAGCAAGACGTGCTTGAAATGTTCAAAGGCGTTAAAGGCGGCGACATCTCGTTCGATAACACGATGAAACCGGCCGTAGCGCAAGCTCACCTGAGCAGCATCCAAAACATGTTCGTACAGAAAGTAGATCCGGCTGCAGTAGCTGCCGAGCACCAATCCGCATTCGACGCTAACAAGTAAGAATCGTCCAAAAACGCACCGAAGTCGGTGGCGGGCAAGTCGCTTCGGCGGCTCTGCCCGCCCATTGGCTTTGTCCTACGAAGCAGCATCGCGGCGGCCTTCACGGAAGCCGTGATCGTTGCTTCATACTTTTCCATGAATCAGGAGGCAACCCCAGTGAATGTTTTAAAAGTACCGGCCCGTACAATCGCAGTATTCGTCCTGCCGTGTCTACTTATTTACATCGGTCTCGTGTTTGTTCCCATCATCGTTTCGGTTTACGACAGCACGCTCGAATGGGACGGCATCAATGCGGCGAAGCACATCGGGATCGATAACTTTAAGACGATGTTCGCGCACGACGCGCACTTCTGGCCGGCTGTCCGACACACCCTGATGTACGCAGTGTTCTCCATGCTTGAAATTCCGATTTGCTTGTTTATCGCGGCATTGATGAACCGTTATGTCAAGAAAGCGAACACGCTCGTCTCGCTCTACTTCGTACCTGTCGTTCTGTCCACCGTCATCATCGGCCAATTGTGGAAAACAGTCTACAACCCGACGGAAATGGGCGGTATGCTGAACGGCATTCTGAACTCGTTAGGTCTTGACAGCTGGACGCACAACTGGCTCACGGAGCCGAAAATCGCGATGTATTGCCTGTATATCGTATCGTTGTGGCAATATTTCGGTTATCACCTGCTCATTCAATTCACGGGCGTGCAGAACATCCCGCAAGAAGTGTACGAGGCTGCCAAGATCGACGGCGCCGAGGGCTTCAAATCTGACTGGTACATCACGTTTCCAATGGCCGTTCCGATCTTCAAAATTTCTATCGTACTCGCGTTTATCGGCTCTTTGCAGTCGTTCGACCTCGTATGGGTCATGACTGGCGGCGGTCCCGCGCACGCGACGGATACGATTGCGACGCTCATGTACAACAGCTCCTTCACGTCCTACCAATACGGTTACGGAAGCGCTCTTGCTACATTCCTCGTTGTCTTGTGTCTGGTCGTTACGGTTATTATCAACGCCGTGTTCAAAAAAGTCGAAGAGAAGTACAGCTAGAAGGGAGAACGGCAATCATGAAGTCAATATCCAAATGGGTCGTGTATTTGCTTCTGGCGATCCTCGTTATCACGCAAATTTATCCATTGTTTTGGCTGGTTCTGTACTCGCTCAAAACGAACGATCAGATTCTCGGAGGCAGCTTCTTCTCGATGCCGACGACGCCGCAATGGGCTAACTATAAAGCCGCCTACACGAGCGGACATTACTTGCAATATCTCGGCAACAGCGTGCTCGTTACTTGCGTGACGCTGCTGTGCGTCATCGTCTTCAGCTCGATGGTCGCTTACGCGATCTCGCGCTTTAAATGGAAATACGGTCCGATCGTCACGCTCATCTTCCTGATGGGCATGATGATTCCGATGTCGGCGACGCTGCTGCCGCTGATGGTCATCTTCAAGAACATTCACATCCTGGATACGCGCTGGGCGCTCATTCTCCCGTACGTCGCCTTCTCGACGCCGATCTCGGTCTTCATTCTGAGCGGCTTCATGCGAGGCATTCCGGCCGAGATCGAAGAATCGGCGTTCATGGACGGCGCCAGCGTTTATCGGATCTTCCGCAGTATCATTCTGCCGGTATCGGTGCCGCCGATCATGACGGTCATCATCTTGACGTTCATTACGATTTGGAACGAATACATCATGGCCGCGACGTTTATCTCGTCGGAGAAGTTGAAAACTCTCCCGTTCGGCATCTACACGTTCGTGAGTCAGTACAACGTCAACTACGGTGCAATCGGCGCATTCCTTATCCTCGGCGCGCTGCCGGTATTGCTCGTGTACTTCATTCTTTCCGAACGCATTACGAAAGGTATGGTAGCGGGAGCGGTTAAAGGTTAAGCTTAGAGGGTTACTTACACAGCGTGAAGTATAAAGGGTAAGCAAGAAGGAATGCTGCCTTGGAAAGGCGGTAACGGCGTGACGCGCGGTTTTCATTCCATACAATATCGACTGTTCGTGCTTTTCCTGGTGAGCATGTCCGCGATCGTGCTTACGGTCAGCGTCCTGTACTACAACCGAACGACGGTGCAATTTCATGAGAAGATCAGCAGCCTCTCGAAGCAGAACGTATCGCAGACGGCAGGCCTGTTCGATCTTCTTCTGAAAGGGTATGACAGCTTATCCAAATCCGTAACCGGCAATACCGACCTCACTCGCATATTGAGCAATCCTCAAATCGACAGCCCTGCTGTCGATTATTTTAATGAGCAGGCAATTACCAATATATTGGGAGCCGCGTTCTTGTCGCAGGAGGACATCATCGGCATTCATGTGCTGACGGATAAAGGGAAAGTCTATAATTACGGGAATTATGCCAATGTCATTAATCCGGAGTACAGGTCGACCGGCTGGTATGGCGTGATCTCGGCTTCGACCGGCGATATGCAGTGGCTCGGCGTGTTCGATCATTCCATCATCGATCAGGTCGACGACCGCGACGTGTTCGCGTTCGGGCGGCCGATATACGATCTCAACAATCATCGGCCGATCGGCGTAGCCTTGTTCGAGACGGATCCGCAGGCAATCACCGCCGCAATGGACAATTTGAAGCTCGGCGCGCACAGCGAGGTTTTCCTGATGAACAGCAAGGGGGATATTATATCCGCTACGGCTTTCCATTGGGACCCCGCTTGGCTGGCGAAACTGCCGCGTCCGCAGAACGGCGTGCCGGTCGTCGAGGAGCATGACAAGCGGCTGGTCGTCGCTTCGCAGCTGCCGTTCGCGGATTGGACGGTGCTTAGCGTGACGCCGGACCGGGATCTGAACGTGGAGTTGACGGAGACGAAGCGATTCCTGATCATCGTCGGCGCCATCCTCGTCGTGTTCTCCGTGCTGCTCGCGTCGATCTTCTCGCGCACGCTCTCGTCGCCGCTGAAACGGTTGATTTCCGAGATGAAGCAGGTCGAAATCGGGAATTTCCGCGGCTCGCTTAACGTAACGTCCTATCGGGAAATCAATATTCTGGTCGCGTCCTTCAATCAAATGGTTAATCGGATCGCGGAGCTGATCGAGCGGGTAAAGGTATCCTCGATCAGCGAGAAGAATGCGGAGCTTCAGGCTTTGCAATCGCAGGTCAACCCGCATTTCCTGTATAACACGCTCGACATGATTTATTGGATGCTGGACGAGAAAGGCCATGACCGGCTCGGGGAAGTCGTGCTGTCGCTATCCCGGTTGTTCCGCTACAGCAGCCACTGGGTGGATGGCGCGGCCGTCACGCTTCGCGAGGAAACCGAACAGATCGAGCATTATTTGACGATTATCGTAACCCGCCTGGAAGGGCGCTTGACGGTCGACGTGGATGTCGGTGAAGCGTGGTCGAACATCGCCGTTCCCAAAATGACGCTGCAGCCCGTGATCGAAAACGCCGTGAAGCACGGCCTGGAGCCGCTTGTCGACCGGGCGGGGGTGCTGCGCGTCTATATGGAGGAAGAGGATCGCCAGCTGCGCATCATGGTCGCGGATAACGGTATCGGCATGGATGCCGCGACGCTCGCCGAGCTGAACGCGACGCTGAAACGGGCGAAGGACGACACGGTCCAGGATGTGAACGAGGAATCGGAACGGCAAGAGGGCGGCATCGGTCTGGTCAATCTGCAGCGGCGCCTTCAGCATATGTTCGGCGGCGCGTACGGACTGGAATTAATCAGCGAACGGA
The DNA here is from genome assembly GCF_010365285.1 of Paenibacillus rhizovicinus. NCBI lineage: Bacteria > Bacillati > Bacillota > Bacilli > Caryophanales > Paenibacillaceae > Paenibacillus > Paenibacillus rhizovicinus. Next base: position 2,945,261 of record NZ_CP048286.1, on the reverse strand, counting down.
ATCGCGGGACGACGGCGATCATTACGATCCCGATCCTGCCGCAGAAGGAAGGAGGAGCCTTGCATGGCAGTGAACATCCTTATCGCGGATGACGAGAGCGTTATCCGTGAAGGTGTTAAACGCACGATCAAGCGGGCTTTTCCCGCTTATACGATCCATCTGGCCGGCTCGGCCGAGGAGGCGGTCGGCATCCTGGAAAGCCGGCCGATCGATATCGTGCTGACGGATATTTTAATGCCGGGCATCAACGGTCTGGAATTCATGAAGATGTCGCGCCGCAAATATCCGCAGGTGAAATGGGTCGTCATTTCGGCGCATTCCGAATTCTCCTATGCCCAGGAGGCGGTGCGGCTTGGCGCGCGCGACTATCTGCTTAAGCCGATCGGCAAGCAGCGGCTCATCGAGCTGATGGAGCAGTTGGCCCTGGAGACGCAGGCGGAGACCGAGATGTCGCTGGAAGGGGATATGCTGCGTCAGAACTTGAAGTATCTGCGCGAAGCGGTGTTCCAGCGGCTTGCGACGGGGCTGGATATCGGCAACCTGGACATTGCGCCGATTTTTGAGAAATATCCGAACTTCCACCTCGTGCTTGCGCACATCGAAGAGGCGGTCAAACCGGTACATCTAGAGCATTTTATTATCGAGAACGTGCTGTCTGAACTGGTGGACCGGCATGGCCAGGGGTTCGTCGTCAATTTCGACCGGCAGACCTTGCTGGCCATCGTTCATTTCTCGAACCCGGCGGGCGTAGAAGCGATGCTCACGGAGCTGAAGACGCATCTCCGCCACTATCTCAAGGTGCCGTTCCATATTACGCAGTCCGGCACGATCACCGACTTTCAACGGATCGCGCAGGAAGTGAAGCGGCTGCGTCAAGCTGCTTCCATACCCGGCGCGGATCGGACCGAGGGCAGCAGCGACCATGCTATCGACGTGGCGCTGCAGTACTTGAAGGCGCACTACAACGAGGAGCTGTCGCTCGAGAAGGTGGCGTCCGTCGTGTTCCTGAATCCCATTTACTTCAGCCAATTGTTCAAGCAGAAGACGGGGCAGGGGTACAAGGAGTACGTGATAAGCCTGCGCATTGAGCAGGCGAAGGAGCTGCTGCAGCAGCACGGTTTGAAGCTTGCGGACATTGCCGAGCGGATTGGCTATGGGGACGTCCGGCATTTCACGCAGGTGTTCCGCAAGAAGATGAACGTGACGCCTACGGAGTATCGGCAGCAATTCCTCGCGGAGCGGTGAGGGGGCGGGGCCCCTTTGACCCTCCTTTTTTTTATTTAATAACGTTTAAAATTAGGTCAAAAGCGTTCTACAACCTTTTAAAAGCGGTTCAAAACCTTCAAAAAGCGTTTCACAACCCCCTAAATCCCCTTGCCTAAGGGGGACCCCAGGGGCTCCGTCCCTGGACCCGGAAATTTGTCGTGTGTGCTACATTGGCTTTCTTCGAACTAACGTTTGAGGAGGGCTCGTTTTTGTCCGCATGCGGACACACTTTACTTTTCTTAGTGTCTAGGTCAGAAGCTTTCAAAAGCGGTTCAAAAGCGTTTCACAACCCCCTAAATCCCCCTTGCCTAAGGGGGACCCCAGGGGCTCCGTCCCTGGACCCGGAAATTTGTCGTGTGTGCTACATTGGCTTTCTTCGAGTTACGTTTGAGGAGGGCTCGTTTTCGTCCGCATGCGGACACACTTTCAGGCGGCGTCCTTATTAGCTATTGGCCAGCCATCAGTTGAACGCTAGCCGCTTTGAATCATGTCTCCGATGCTAACGAATCGAGTTGGCGTTATTTGCCCTTATATTCTGCTTCTTACATTCTAACGAATCCCAGCAGCGCTAGTTGGCCTTTTGGACCTGCCTGCGAGTCATTTTTGCCTTAATAAGGCGTGCTGGATTCCTTAGCCGGATTCAGATGATTATTTTGTTGGTATAAGACGTATACGGTTCGTTAGAGTCGGCAGCACATCTTTCCTAGCCATACCCTAAAGTGTGTCACACCCCCTGGAACTCCCCATGCATAAGGGACCCCAAGGGTTCCGCTCCGCCCTGGGCCTGGAGGTTGCCGTGCCCGCCATCCCGGCCTTCTTCGAACTGACGTTTGAGGAGGGCTTGTTTTCGTCCGCATGCGGACACACTTTACGTTGTGCGTTCTTCCTTACTATTTGCCTGAAGTTAGCTTGAAGTCGGATATAACTTCTTTATAGATGTATCTAGTCAGTGTTTGTTGAAATGATAGACATATCGTCATATTTTGACGGCTGAATGCGGAAGGTAGTAATTACGGTTCACCTGGGTCCGACGGAAAGACCACATGTAGTAGTTACATGGCCTTGCATAGCTTCACCAGCCGTGCGGGTTGCCGGCCGCTAAGGCCCGTCGGTTCGCGCAGATGTTTTGCAACAGGTTCCCTCATAGTGGTATGGTGTAAGTAGCAATCCTAGGAGGAAGAATATGGCGAACGAATCGAAGAAAAATAAACATTTTGCCAATATATCGCTCGGGGTGATGGCGGCTGGTTTTGCTGCGACTATTCCGTTCCGCGGCGGGGGACTCGGGCTGCTGCACGCGGGTTTTGAAGCCGGCGTCATCGGGGGGCTTGCGGACTGGTTTGCGGTGACGGCGCTGTTCCGCCATCCGCTGGGCATTCCGATTCCGCATACGGCGCTGCTGCCGCGCAATCGGAAGAAGATGTCCGAGGGCATCGTGCGCGTGCTGGAGGACCGGCTGCTTGCCAAAGAGAGCATGCTCGAGAAGCTGAAGCAGTTCGAACTGATGGGGCAGCTGCTGCCCGCCGTCCGCGGCGCGCTGCATTCGGCGGTGCACAGTGAACGGCTTCCGCATCTATTGGAAGGCGTGGTTCGCAGCGTCGACGCGGAACGCTTCGTTCCGATGCTGGCCGGAGAGATTCAGGCGGCCGTGCGGCGGATCGATCTCGAGGCCGCGCTTCGCAGCTTCCTGCGGAAGGCGGAGGAGAACGGCATGGACGAACGGATGCTCGACATGCTGTTAGAACGCGCGGAAACGTGGGTTGCCACGGAAGGCATGCGCCGCGAGCTCGGCAGCGCGGTCATGACGCTCATTAAAGGGCTGAACCTGGGCGGCCTGATGGCGTTCGCGGTCAATGCGTTCGTCGGCTACCTGGAAGAGGATAAGCTCGGAACGATGCTGCAGTCGTTCATCCTTGCCAAGATCAATGAGCTGAAGATCCCGGACACGCAGCGCCGGCTTGTCGTCATGAGCAAGCTGCGCGAAGCGCTGGACCTGCTGATTACGCAATTGGCGGCATCCGGCCAGCTTGACGCCATGCGCGACGAGCTGCTGAACGCTTTCGATATTGAAGGCGAGCTGTACAAGCTGGTTGAGCTCCTGCGGGAGAAGGGAATCGACTTCCTGCACGGCGAAGCTTTTACGACGACGACATGGCCTTTTATTGAAGGGTTGATGAACCGGTTCGAAGAGAACGAAGCGCTGGTCGACGATGCCGAGCAATGGCTCAAGGGCCAGGCCGCGGCGCTGATCGAGCGCAATCATGTGCGGATCGGCTCCTTCGTCAGGGAGAACCTGGACCGTCTCGACAACGACCAGCTCGTCGAACTGATCGAAGACAAGGTCGGGCAGGATTTGCAGTGGATCCGCGTGAACGGTGCGCTATGTGGCTTCCTGATCGGCCTGCTGCTGCGGGGCATCGAGATGGCGACCGGAAATGTCTAATCTAGTGTACGTGGAAGGCCGAAGCGGATGCGTGCAGCCGGATTCCTTGATCATTTGGCAGGGAATAGGCGAATGCGGCGTTGATCGGCCTCCGCTGCTGTCCGATTTTGCGAAAAACAGCCATATAGTGAGGATGCGGGAGGATGCTGGAGATCGCTTCATTTGTAAGCGTTATATCTGGCACGGTTGACTGCATACGCGAGCGGAGTGCGTACGAACTTCCTTTACAAAAGGCGACGGCAAGCGTAACATACGATTCGTGCTTAAACGATGTAATTGATCACGCTGAATTTCCGAGCAGTGGAAAACGGGGGAACCAATGGCATGCCAAGTATCTGAAGATCTTCTTCGGAGCTTGCGCCTGGGGTGAATCCTGAGCAAGGCAGCCGCGGCCGCCAAGCTCGGGTAGGGCAGCTCTCAAGTCCGAATCCGACAGCTAACCTCGTAAGCGATCCGAGAGAGGCGACGAATGTGCGTGCAAATGGACACTTTTTTATATCTGTGCCAAGAAGCCGCGAGGGGCGTTCCTCTAGATAGAGGCCGTTTTTCGTTGGCTTCTTTTTGATGTTCGTTTTCATATGGAGCATAAGTTTCAAGGAAGAATGTAAATTTATAGGTATAGGGCAGGAAAGGGGCTTGTTGTTATGGCCGGCTACCGGCGTAAAACTCCGGAGGAATTGTTATTATCCATTTCTAAAATCCATCGCGGACGACTAAAAATCTATATCGGCGCCGTCAGCGGCTCCGGAAAAACCTATCATATGCTGCGCGAGGGGCAAGCGCTCAAGCAGCAGGGGATCGAGGTAGTCGTGTGCGCCGTTTCGACGATGCGCCGTCCGGAAACCGTTGAACAGCTCGCGGATTTAGAGCGTATTCCGAGCATCCATTGGATGAAAGGCGACGTGGAAAAGAAGGATTTGAATTTGGATGCGATCGTGGAACGCAATCCGGAAGTGCTGCTCGTGGATTCGCTGGCGCATGAGAACCGTCCGGATGCGAAATTTCCGACCCGGCGTGAGGATATCCGGTATTTGCTGAGCCTTGGCATCAGCGTCATCACGACAGTCAACGTCTACGAGCTGGAAGGCGTGACGGAGCAAGCCCAGAAGCTGACCGGCATTGCGCCGGAATGCACCGTGCCCGCCGATTTGCTGGAGCTTGCGGACGAGGTGCGCCTTATCGACGTGTCGCCGGAGACGATATTGAATCGGCTCAGCGAAGGCCGGCTGAACAACGTGAAGGACCCGGAACTGCTGAAGCGCGGCAATGTCGGCAAGCTGCGGGAATTGACCCTGCGCCTGGTGGCGGAGGGCGTGAACGAGTCGCTGGAGAAATACCGCGAGGAACAAGGCTTTATCGGTCCTTCCGGGGCATCCGAGCGCATCTTGGTCGCGGCGCAGTACCATATTAATGGTTCGATCTACATTCGGCGCGGGCAGCAAATTGCCAAGCGTCTCGGGGGCGATCTGCAAGTCGTCGTCTTCACCGACACCAGCCAGGAACCGACCAAGGAGCGGGAAGCGTTCAAGAAGTCGATCCTGAAGCTGGTCGAGAAGATCGACGCGGGTTTCCGCGAAATCGCGATCTCGGGCCGCAAGCAAGTGCCGCGGGCGTTGATCCGTTACGCGATGCTGATTAACGCGACCCGGATCGTCATGGGCCATTCCAAACAGACTCGAACGGAAGAGCTGCGTCAGGGCTCTATCGCGCGCGCCCTGTTGAAACAGACGCGCAATATCGATGTGTTCTTCATGGCCGACCGTGCGGAGCATGAGGGCGAGCGGGTGCTGCCGGTGAAACGCGCGGTGTCGAAACCGCCTTCCGAGCCTTACCGCCGTTTGAGCGAGCAGGAAGTCGAGAAGAAGATCGAAAGCATCCGGCGCGGCACGTTCAAGGTGTACGTTGGCGCGGCGCCGGGAGCGGGGAAAACCTATATGATGCTGCGCGAAGGCAATGATTTGCTTCGCAAGGACATCGATGTCGTCATCGGTTACGTGGATACGCATGGCCGGGCGGATACGGACGCTCAGGTCGGCCGGTTGACGGCTATTCCGCGGATTGAAGCCGGGGAGCGGGGGACCGAAGAAATGGACGTTGCAGCCATCATCGCCCGCAACCCCGAGGTGGTGCTGATCGACGATCTGGCGCACGCCAACGTCCCGGGCAGCCGCAACAAGCGCCGTTATGAAGATATTCGCGAAATCCTGGATGCTGGCATCTCGGTCATTTCGACGATGAACGTGCAGCATCTGGAGAGCTTGAAGGACGCCGTGGAACATATTACGGGGACGATCGTGAGTGAAACGGTGCCGGATCAATTTCTCCGTCTGGCGGACGAAATCGAGCTGATCGACGTTGCGCCAAGCGCGCTGCAGGAGCGTATGCGGGACGGATTGATCTACAAGGCGGAAGATGTGGAAGGCGCGCTTGCCGGCTTCTTCAAGACCGGCAATCTGATCGCGCTCCGCGAGCTTGCGCTGCGGGAGATCGCCGACGATGTGGATGAGCGCTTGGAGTCGTGGGAACGCCACGGTTCGCTGCGCGGTCCTTGGCGCCGGCACGAGTCCATCTTCGTCGCGGTCACGACGGGCAAGAACGCGGAACGCCTCATTCGCCGCGGCTTCCGTATCGCTTACCGCCTGAAGGCCGATTGGCATGTGCATTACGTGCGTCCCGAAGGGGAACGCTCGGCTGCCTGCGATCAGCGGATCGAGGAGATCAAGGATCTCGTCGACCGGCTCGGAGGGACGTTCGAAGCGGAGCAGGGCGTTACCGCGAACCGGATTCCGGATGCGCTGCTTGCGAAGGCGAACGGGCTGAAGAGCACGCAGATGATTCTGGGACAGTCGGGCCGCGGTTTCTGGAGCCGGTTGAAGCAGAAACCGGTCATTGATACGATTTTGCGCGAAGGCCGTCATATGGATGTCTTGGTCGTGGCGGACTTTAATCCGAATATGGCATTAGGGGAAGAAGAAGAGTAGTAGAAGATAGGCGTTGGAACGTTAGGCGTCCGGTTCTGCAGCGAGCGTGCTGCGGATCGGGCGTCTTTTTTGTAGATTATATGTTAGATAATCTAACATTATTTCTGGAAATGAATTGAATACCCGAACTTTCCTTGATAGAATTGGCTTATGATTCGGATTTCATGAGGGGGACGTAGGATGAACAGGAAGTTTATGTTAGGTATCATTACATTAATGTGCGTAATCATGCTCGCAGGCTGTGGAGCAAAGAAGGTTGAAAATACCGAAGGCGGAGCAGCGGCCGATACTTCCGGCACCAACGATGGCGGCTCTGGCAACGGCAGCAGTACTGCCGCCAACACCGGCAGTGACAGCGGAAATGCCGCCGCCGAGACGACGTACCAGTTTGCCAGCGATGCCAGCTACGCCCCCATGGAATTCATGGATAAGGACGAACTGAAGGGCTTCGACATCGATTTTCTCGCGGCGGTGATGAAGGAAGCAGGGCTGAAATACGAGGTGCGCAACGTCGGTTGGGATGCCATGCTGGAGAGCGTCAAACAGGGCAAGGAGTACCAGGCCGGCGTATCGAGCATTTCGATTACAGCGGATCGGGCGCAGACGTACGATTTCTCCATGCCGTATTTTGAATCCAAGAATGTCATCATGGTCAAGGAAGACAGTGCCATTGCGAGCGCGCTGGATTTGAAGGGGAAGAAGGTTGCCTTGCAGGGCGGAACGACGGCGGATACGCTCATGACGAAGATTATGGGGAAAGGCAATACGGACTTGAAGAAGTTCGACAGCAATGCCGTCGCGTTGCTGGAGCTGGATAAAGGCGGCGCAGATGCCGTCGTGGCGGACATCGCCATCGTTCGGGATTACATCAAGAACAATCCGGACAAGAAATACAAGGAAGTGCTGGACGATGTCAACTTCAATCCGGAGTATTACGGGCTGGCTTATCCGAAAGGCAGTGAGCTGAAAGCTGAGCTGGATCCGGCAATCAAAGCTGTCATCGAGAACGGCACGTACGCGGACCTCTACAAGAAATGGTTTGACGAAGTGCCTGACACCACCCGTTTGCTGGCAGCGAAATAAGGATCGAAGCACCGAGCGAAGGCGAAAGGGCGGAGGGGCATGGATTTCAGATTCGATATCGTAGAAGGCTATCTGCCGCTGCTGCTGCGGGGCACGCTGTACACGGTTTGCATTTCGCTTGCTTCGATCGCGCTTGGCTCTCTTCTCGGGCTGGGCGTCGGCTTGGGGAAAATGTCGCGATTCTGGTTTCTCCGCTGGCCGATGCACGCCTATATCAATTTCTTCCGCGGGACGCCACTACTCGTGCAAATCTTCATCGTTCACTTCGGTCTCATTCCGCTTCTTAACGGCAAGACCAATGCGATCGCGGCGGCAGTGACCGCGCTGGCGCTCAATGCGGCGGCGTATACCGCGGAAATTTACCGGGCCGGCATTCAATCCATCGACAAAGGACAGTCGGAAGCAGCGCTGTCGATCGGCATGACACCGTGGCAGACGATGCGGTTCGTCGTACTGCCGCAGGCGGTTAAACGCATGATTCCGGCGTTCGGAAACGAGTTTATCGTGCTGCTGAAGGATTCGTCCCTCCTGACATTGATTACGGTTCCGGAAATCATGTATTGGAGCAACGCGATGAAGAATCAGTACATCCGCATCTGGGAGCCGTATTTGACGGCCGCGTGCATCTATTTCATCCTCACCTACACGCTCAACAAGCTGCTGCAAGCGTTGGAAAGGAGAGTAAGCTGAATGCCGATGTCCGCGCAGCCTATCATTCAAGTTACGAACGTATCCAAGCGGTTCGGCAAGCAGGAGGTGCTGAAGGAGATTTCAGTCGACGTCGCGCCGCAGGAAGTGCTGGTCGTCATCGGTCCTTCCGGGTCCGGAAAATCGACCCTGCTGCGCTGCCTCAACTTGCTGGAGCAGCCGAGCGGCGGCGAGATCGTCATCGATGGCATATCGCTGCTCGCGAAGGAGACGAATATCGTCGCCGTTCGCGCGGAACTCGGCATGGTGTTCCAGCAGTTCAATCTGTTCCCGCATCTAAAGGTGCTGGAGAACATCACGCTGGGACCTGTGCGCATCCGCAAATGGCCGCCTGCCAAAGCGCGGGACAAGGCGATGGCGCTGCTGCGCAAGGTCGGCTTGGAAGACAAGGCGGACGTCTATCCGTCATCGCTTTCCGGCGGTCAGGCGCAGCGCGTCGCCATTGCCCGCGCGCTCGCGATGGAGCCGAAAATCATGCTCTTCGACGAGCCGACGTCGGCGCTCGATCCCGAGATGGTCGGCGAGGTGCTCGCTGTTATGAAGCAGCTCGCCAAGGAAGGGATGACGATGATCGTCGTCACCCATGAGATGGGCTTCGCCCGCGAGGTCGGAGACCGCGTGCTCTTCATGGAACAGGGCCGGATCGTCGAGCAGGGCCCGCCGAACGTCTTGTTCGAATGCCCGCAGCAGGAACGGACGCGGGGTTTTCTGTCCAAGGTGCTGTAGGGAGCCGTAGAAAGCTATCGAGTAACAAAGCGAAAAAGTAACAATGCGAAAAAGTAACAAAGCGAAAAAGTAACAATAAAAAGTAATAATGCGAACAAGTAATAATGCGAAAAAGTAACAAAGCAAAAAACCTTCAAAGCCACCGTGTGGATGTGAAGGTTTTTTGCATGTGTTCGGTTCCTGGACGCGGAGCCGCTGGACTAGATCGCCCAGTTGCCGCCGCGCATGAGCGGTTCAGCCGAACCGTCGGCGCGGATGCCGTCGATGTCCAGCTCGGCGGAGCCGATCATGAAGTCGACATGCACGAGACTGGTGTTCAGGCCTGCTTCGGTTTGTTGTTCTTCGTTCATTTCCTTGCCGCCCTCGATGCAGAAGGCATACGCTTTGCCGATGGCGAGGTGGCAGGAGGCGTTCTCGTCGAACAACGTGTTGTAGAAGGTAATGTTCGTATCCGAGATCGGGGAACGGTGCGGCACGAGCGCGACTTCGCCAAGGAAGGCGGCGCCGTCGTCGGTGCCGATCAGGTTCTTCAGCACTTCCAAGCCCTCTTCCGCCTGAATGTCGACGACTTTGCCGTCCTTGAAGGTCAGCGAGAAGTCCTTGATCAGGTTGCCGCCGTAGCTGAGCGGCTTCGTGCTCGAGACGACGCCGTTCGTGCCATTGCGAAGCGGTGCGGTGAACACTTCTTCCGTTGGCATATTCGCCACGAAGATGTCGCCTTTCGCGTTCTCGCTGCCCGCGCTGATCCAAATATGGCCAGGCGCCAGCTCCAGCGTCAGGTCCGTGCCCGGGCCGGTGTAACGGAGCGCGAAGTATTTTTTCTCGTTCAGGAAAGAGGCCTTCGTATCGAGCGTCTCGATATGCTGCTTCCACGAAGCGACCGGATCCGGCTCGTTGATGCGCGTTGCCGCGAAGATCGCGTCCCACAGCGCATCTTCCTGTTGCTCGGGCGCGACGTCGGGGAAGACTTTCGCCGCCCAATCCATGGAAGGCACGGCTACGATCGACCAGCTGACCTTATCCGACATCGTGTAGGAACGCCATGTCTTAAGCGCGATGCCCGCCGCTTTGTTGGCATTGGCAATACGCTCCGGCTTAATGCCTTTGAGCAGATCGGGATTGGCTGCGATAATGCTGAGGAAAGCCGCGTTGTCCTTGGCCATGTCCTCCCAGCCCTGCGCCCGCCATTGCGGGTATTCCGTGAACGCCTCGTCCGGAGCGAGCTCGTATTTCGTGCGGGTTACCGTATCGTCGTTCCATTCGACGTGCACGTTCTTGGCGCCGACTTCATAGGCTTTCTTCACGACCATGCGCACGAACGGCGCGGACGAAATGCCTGCCGTGACGACCAGCGTCTGGCCGGGCTGGACATTGACGCCGACCTCGACGGCAAGCGCCGCGTAACGCTCGAGCTTTACTTGGAAATCGTTAATCATTTGAAACCACTCCTTACTTGCGGATAACCCTATTTTAGCATATTAGGCGTCCAAACTCTAAAGCACGATGGGGCAGGAGGATAGCACTGGCCGTTGCGGCGAATGTCGTATTTTGCTCTGGATTCGGCTTCTTTTTTGTGGATGCGCTTCGTGGCGCGGTACGGAAATTTCACGAACATATTTTCGTATATTTTGCTCCGTAAACGGGATAATTGAGGTATACTAGGAAGAAATCGGGTCATTTATTCTGTTAGGGAGATACGGCGCATCAAGCGGCTCGCATCACCGGCCCGGAGCTATCGTACGAAAGGAAGGTTCGCGGTCTTGACGCCTTTTACAGCAGACGTAGTGAAGATCATCCGCAGCATCCCGGAAGGCCGCGTCATGACCTACGGCGGGATCGCGGCCCGGGCGGGCAGCCCGCGCGCAGCGAGACAGGTAGTGCGCATCCTCCATTCCATGAGCGGAAAGCACGATTTGCCCTGGCATCGCGTCATTAACGCCAAGGGTGAGATTGCCATCGGCAGCGACGAGGGACGTTTCATGCAGCGGGCGCTTCTTGAAGAGGAAGGCGTGTACGTTAACCCGGCGGGCGCCGTCGACCTGGGGGAGTTCCGGTTCGAGCCCAGTTAGCGGATGTCGGGATTATTTAAGCGAGAGAAAGAAGGAATGCCGGTGCCCAGACTCGTCTATGTCGCACTTCTAGGTTTAAGTCTCATCTGGGGCGGGTCGTTTTATTTTATCAAAATGCTATTGCATGACTTCGGACCGTGGTCCATCGCTTGCCTGCGTTCATCCTGCGGACTCGTCGTCGTGCTGCTCATTATGCTTGCCTTCCGGAAACCGTTCGGCTTCCGTACGATTCCGTGGGGCGCGATGTTCATCATGGCCGCCATTAACACGGCTATCCCTTGGACGCTGATCGCGTTCAGCGAACAGCGGATCCCAAGCGGCATGGCTTCCATCCTCAACGCGACGACTCCGGTATGGACGGTACTAGTCGGCATGGCGTTCTTCCGCGGACGGTCCGGCCGGATGCAGTGGGTCGGCCTCGGCATCGCCACGATCGGCTTGCTCGTTCTGCTCGGCGTCAAGCCGGGCTCCCTGCTGTCGGTGGACGGCATCGGCTTCGCCGGCATGATGTGCGCCGCTTGCTGCTACGGCCTCGGATCGCAGTTGTCCAAACGGCTTTCGGTGCGCGGCTGCACCATGTACCAAATTACATACGGCACCTTGCTGAGCAGCGCGGTTGTGAGCGGAGTGCCCGCCTTGATGACGGAATCGATCACCTTGCCGCATTTGACCTCGATGTCCAACATTCCGATGCTCATCGGTCTGGGCATGTTCGGTTCCGGCTTTGCTTATATTTTGTTTTATTACATGGTGGAGAAGGGGAGTGCCGAATTCGCCTCCATGGTGACGTATCTGGTGCCCTCGACCGCCTTGGTCTGGGGTTACGCGCTGCTTCATGAGACGATCAAATGGAATATGCTTGCCGGGCTCGTCGTTATACTGGCCGGCGTCTTTCTAGCCGGGAGCAAGGGCTCGCGGAGAGAACGGCCGCCCGGCCGGCGCGAAGGCATTCCATCGAGCTAGCGCCCGAGAGGGCAGAAGGAGTGGGGAGAAGACGTGTCTTTCGTTACGCGGCTGCAATGGTTCTTCAAAACAAGATGGCTGCATTACACGCTGGCCATCACATTAATGACGGCGGTCAGCCTGCTGCAGACCATACCGCCCAAGATGATCGGCAACACCATCGACGATATTCAGAAAGGTCATCTGACCGCCTCGGATTTAAGCCGGACGGTCGTGTTCCTCATCGGCTTGGCGCTGCTGCTCTATGTGCTTGTGTACGTTTGGATTACGACGCTCTACGGCAACTCCGTTCTGCTGGAGAAGCTGCTGCGGGGCCGCTTCATGGCCCATCTGACGCGGATGACGCCGAGCTTCTTCCAGCGCAACAGCACGGGCCAGCTCATGGCGCTCGCCACCAACGATATCCTCAACATCGGCAATACGGCGGGCTACGGCGTCATGACGCTCGTCAACACGCTGGTCGGCGCCTCCGTCGTTATCGTTACGATGATTTCGCTGATCGATTACAGGCTCATGCTGGCCGCGCTCATTCCGCTGCCGCTGCTCGCCGTCGTCATCAGCTTCCTAGGCCGCAAAGTACGGGCACGCTTCATGGCCGCTCAGGATGCATTCGGCAAAATGAACGACCATGCGCTCGAGTCCATCTCGGGCATCCGGGTACTGCGCTCCTATGTGCAGGAGAACCACGACCTTGCCGCCTTCGACGACGTGACCTCAGTGGTCATGGACCGCAATCGGGAAGTCTCGCTGCTCAACGCGCTCTTTCAGCCGCTCATCTCGTTGATTGTCGGCGTCAGCTATTCCATTGGCATCGGGTACGGTTCGTACTTGGTCTTCCATGGGGAGATTTCGCTTGGTCAATTGATTTCGTTCAACATCTATTTGGGCATGCTGATCTGGCCGATGATTTCATTCGGGGAGTTCATTAACGTGCTGCAGCGCGGAAACGCTTCCGTGGATCGCGTGGAGCAGTCGTTCTTGCAGCAGCCCGACTTGGCCGATCAAGAGCGGCCCGTCCAAGTGGACGTCCCGGCGAGCATCGAAATGCGGGGGTTATCGTTCACCTATCCGACGGCCGAGCAGCCGAGCTTGCGGAACATTTCGTTTACGCTGGAACGCGGGGGAACGCTCGGCATCGTCGGCCGTACGGGAAGCGGGAAGAGTACGCTGCTCAAACAATTGCTGCGGCAGTATCCGCTGGCGGAGGAACAGCTGTTCATCGCGGGCGTGCCGGTGGAAGCGATCGGGCTCGACAGGGTGAAGCAGTGGGTCTCTTATGTACCGCAGGAGCATCTGCTGCTGTCCAAGTCGATCCGCGATAATATCGCCCTCGGCAAGGTGGACGCCACCGACGAAGAAATCGCCAAAGCGGTGGAGATGGCTTCGTTCACTTCCGATATTGCGCTCATGCCCGAAGGCATGGGAACCATCGTCGGCGAGAACGGCGTCATGCTCTCCGGCGGGCAGAAGCAGCGTCTGGCAATTGCGCGGGCACTGATTCTGGACGCGGAAATACTGGCGATGGACGATTCGTTGTCGGCCGTCGACGCGCGGACCGAGAGCCGGATTTTGCAGCATATCCGGAAGGAACGCGCGGGCAAAACAACGTTCATCACGACGCACCGCCTGTCTGCCGTCAGCCATGCCGACTGGATTCTCGTTCTCGACGAGGGCCGCATCCTGGAAGAAGGCACCCATGAGGAATTGATGCATTTCGGCGGCTGGTACCGGAAGCAATGGGAGCGTCAGCAGATGGAAGCCGGGCTTGAGGATTAAAGGAGACGCGCATCGCGCAACCATTTCACGCGCCCATCGAGGCGACAATCGTCAGGAGGTCTTAGAGCGATGAAGTCATCCACGACGAGCAGGCTTGCCCGCTATGCGCTCGTCTACAAATACCGCATTATCGCGGCCATGCTCATTCTGTGCTGCGCCGTCGGATCCGAGCTTGGCGGACCGTATATCGCCAAGACGATCATCGACAAGCATCTGTCCTCCGGAGACAAGGACATCGACGCCGTTCTGATGCTGCTGGGGTTGTACATCGGCCTGCTGCTGACCGCGAGCGTCTGCAACTTCACGCAGTCGTATTTGCTCCAATCTACGGCTCTGCGCATCATCAAGAATATGCGGATGGACTTAATGAAGCATATTTCCCGCATACCGGTGCGGTATTTCGACAATACGCCGATCGGGCAGGTCGTCTCCAGGATCGCCAACGATACGGAAGCGATTCGCGATCTGTTCATGAGCTTCATGGCGACGTTCGTCGTGAGTCTCGTGCAGTTGACAGGCATTTATGTGGCGCTGTTCATCCTGGACGCGCGGCTGGCGCTGTTTACGCTGATACTGCCGCCGCTGTTCGTCATCATCATGTACGTGCATCTCAAATACTCCAAGATCTACATCACGATCATGCGCGCCCGGTTGAGCGACATGAACGCCATGTTCAACGAGACGATCAACGTCATGCCGATCATTCAGGCGTTCCGCCGGGAGAAGGTGACGATCGAGGAGTTCGAGACGCTCAATCACGACAGATATATCAATCAAGTGAAACAGTTCCGGGTGTTCTCGCTGTCCTCGCGGAATATCGTCGGCACGATCGGCGGTCTGTTGACGGCGATGGTGATTTGGTATTTCGGGAACGAGTCGCTGACGAAAGCGGCGATTTCTTTCGGCGTATTCTACGCGTTTATCGATTATTTGGGCAGAGTTTTCGGTCCCATCATCGGTATTTTCGATCAGCTCACGAACGCGCAGCGGGCGTTCGTATCCGCGGAGAAAGTGTTCGCGATCATGGATCTCGAGGGCACGGATGTCCAAGAAGCGGACGGAACGGCTCGTCCCGAAGGCGTCGTGAAGTTCGACAACGTGACGTTTGCCTACAAGGAAGGCGAGAACGTGCTGAAAGGCATTTCCTTCGAAGCGCGCAAAGGCGAGACGCTGGCGCTTGTCGGCCATACCGGCTCCGGCAAAAGCTCGATCATGAACCTGCTGCTCGGATTCTACGAACCGCAGCACGGCGTCATTTCTATCGATGGCAGGGATATCTCGACATTCTCGAAGCAGGCGCTTCGCAAGCACATGGGCATCGTGCTTCAGGATCCGTTCTTGTTCGCGGGCGACATTAAATTCAATGTCAGCCTCTATAATAAATCCATCACGCTCGACCGCGTGAAGGGCGCGCTGCGCGAGGTCGGCGCTTCGACGTTCATCGAACAGCTCCCGCACGGCTATGACGAGCAGGTCGTCGAGCGGGGCAGCACGCTGTCTTCGGGGCAGCGGCAGCTCATCTCGTTCGCCCGCGCGCTGGCGTTCGATCCGTCCATCCTCATCTTGGACGAGGCGACGGCGAGCATCGACAGCGAAACGGAAGGCCTTATCCAGCAGGCGTTGAAAGTCGTCAGCGAAGGGCGGACGACGCTTGTCATCGCGCACCGGCTGTCGACGATCCGCGAGGCCGATCAGATTCTGGTGCTGCATCGGGGCGAGATCGTGGAGCGCGGCAATCACCGCGAGCTCATGGCTTTGGAAGGACGTTATTATAAAATGTACCAGCTGCAGACTGGAGAAGGCGCCGCGAAGCAAGCGGGCAGTACGGCATTCGAAGGCGGGATGCCGCAAGCCGGCGGATCGCCGATCGTGATTTAGGACTGGGAAGGGAGCGGCGGCGATGATAAGCAATGTGGTGAGACCGGACGGAACGCTCGATGAAGCGATGATCGGCAGCCGCGAGACGCTGTACACGGGAATGAACGGACAACGCGTGGAACGGCTGATCCTCGCTTCCGGCGAGCGCGTAATATTCAAGCCGCTGACCAATGACAGCCAGCATGGCCGCGAAGCATGGGTATATACCCACTTGCTTCCTTCCTTTCCCGCGATCTATCCCCGATTGCTAGCCTATTCGGGATGGGAAGGAACGGATGGCGCACAAGCCGGCATGGCGTTTGAAGCGAAAGCGGCGGAAGACGATTCGACGGCATCGGCCTCTGGCGCCAGCAAAGCGGGCGGCGTCCGTTGGTGCCTGTTCGAAGACTTGGGAACGTTGTCCCATGCGTTCGAAGTCGACGCGGCCGAAGCGTTGATGCCTTTGATTGCGCAGTGGCACTCGCTCCCCGTGGAGGCATGGCTGGATGCTCCGTTTCTAGGGCCTAAGCCGATGATCGAAGCGCTTCTTCAAACGGTACTGCAACAGGAAGCTGCGCTGCGAACGGCATTAATCGGAGTTCCGTTCGGAGATGAATTACTTGAACGGGTGCTTGTGCCGCTGCGTGACGGCGGCGAAGCCCTGCCGGCCAGCTGGAACCTCCGGGTACTGTCCCACGGCGATCTGCATCTCGGCAACTATGCGCGCGTGAACGGAGCGGTTTTTGTGCTGGACTGGGAGCATGTGCATCTGAATAGTCCGCATTGGGACCTGTACCATCTGTTGGACTTGTCTCATCCGGTCTTCCCGAAGGCGCTGGATGCATCCGACAGAGAACGATTGCTCGATCGCTATTTGACGGAATCGGAAGGCCAAGGCATGGCGCGGATGGCGGCGGATGGCTTCAAACAGGACTATGCGCGGTTCTCTGCCGTATTCTCGCTGTGGATGCTGCTGCTGATCGAGAAGGATCTTGCCGCGTTGAACCGTGCCAAGGCACTTCCGGCCAAATGGTCGCCGGAGCAGCTGGCCAGGCAGCGGACGGAGACGCTCGATAGCTTCGTACAGTGCGCGGAGATGCTTGGATAATCGAGCATGAAAGGGGTCATGACCTATGGATGCTGAGTCTAGAACCGATCTTGAGCGCATTCTCGGCCGACTGCGGCAGCCGGAGCTGGTGCGGCTGTTGACAGAAGAATTGTCGGGAAGCGACTTCAATACGCTGCTCTTGGAGGTGTTCCGCGAACGAATCGAAGGTTCTTCTGCCGCTGATCTGCTCAAACGGTATACGGAGAACCGCTTCGTCCATCCGGCCCATGTCGATCCGATCGCATTGAAGCAGCTGGAGCTGGAATTGCTCCACATTGCGGTGCGGCATCATGTCGCTCCCGTCCAGCTGTCGCCCGTCGCGCCGCTCGGCTCGGCGTCGGTCATGGGGAAGGTCGACCAGAATAAAGTGATCTCTGCCTCGCGGGGGACGGAGGTCGTACCGGATGCGACCAATCTTCTGGCGCTGCATGTCTGCGATACGCTTCGGAAGGGCGGGGAGCCGCACAAGCGGAGCGGGTTGTTACGGTATTGCACCACGCACCGGCATGTCCGCGCCCAGAACTTCGGGAAGGCGCCCGGCATGCTGCCGCATTTTCACTTGTTCGGCATGGTCACTTCCGGACTGGACACCGGCTCTTATGGATTCGAGAAGCAAGCGTTCTGGGAGCATGTCGAGGTTTACCGGACGATATTTCGCGAGGCGTTCGATTCCGAGATCGAATTGATCCTTAGTGCGCGTAGCGGGTATCGGGATGCGGAGGGCCTTGTTGCCCGCCTCGTTGCTTACGGCGAGGAATGCTGCAACGATTTGAAGGTTACCGTCGGGCCGGCGTCCCCGGGCAATCTCTACTACGCGGGCATGCAATTTACGATCAAGACGACGATCAGAGGCAAGGATTATGCTATCGGGGACGGCGGTTTCGTCGATTGGACCCAGCAGCTGCTCGGCAGCAAGAAGGAACGGCTGCTCATCAGCGCGATCGGAATGGATCGGCTTCTGGATGCTTAACTGAGCGCACGGAAATAGCAGTCGGATGACAACCGACCGGAAATCTCTGCATGACGAAGGGCATAAGAAGGTTGGGGCGATGGATCGTATAACATGGAGCCAAAGGGGATTGCGATGAAGAAGAAAAACTTTCTAGCGGAGGAGCTTGAATCACTGGATCATTGCCACGAGGGCGTGGGGACGCTGCGTCATATTACCTTGTATAACTCATCTGAGCTTGAGAGCAAATTGAAGTTTTTCAATTACACCGTACTGCCTCCCGGTACCTCGATCGGTTATCATAAGCATGCCCAAGACGAGGAAGTCTATGTCATTCTAGAAGGAACAGGCACGATGACGGTTGACGGCGAGTCGACCCCGGTGAAGAAAGGGGATGTCCTCGTCAATCGTCCTTGGGGCGAGCACGGACTCGTCAACGATTCGGAGGATGATCTGTGCATCCTTGTTTTTGAAGCAGGGTGCTAAAGGCAGCGGTGTGAGCGATGCGGCTGGCAGGGGAATGGCAATTTAACGACAAAAAGAGCCGGAAAGACGCATATGCAATGCGTTCTTCCGGCTCTTCGGTTTCATTAAGCTCCGTTGTCCGCTTGGAGATTCGCGGCTTCGGCGACAATTTCATAGGAGCGCAGACGCGCTTGATGGTCGTATATCTGCGAGGTGACGATCAGTTCGTCGGCCATCGTGTCCTTAAGAATTTCCTGCAGGCGGGTTTGCACAGCGGCTTTGCTGCCGGCTATGCCGAATTGGAATTTGGACAGCAGCGCCTCGCGCTCATGCGGCTGCCAGAGATCGTCCATGTTATCGACCGGCGGCTTCAGTTTGCCGGGACGTCCGCGAATTAAGCTGAGAAATTGCTGCTGCTGCGAAGTAGCCAGACGCTTTGCTTCCTCGTCGGTGTCGGCGGCGACGATGTTGACGCCGACCATGATATACGGCTTCTCCAATGCTTCCGACGGGCGGAAGCTGCTGCGATACAGATGAATGGCCGGCATTAAATACTCCGGCGCAAAATGGCTCGCGAACGAGAAGGGCAGGCCAAGCTCCCCTGCCAGCTTCGCGCTGAAGCCGCTGGAGCCAAGCAGCCAAATCGGCACATTCAGTCCTTCGCCCGGCGTTGCCCGTACCGGCCGGAACTCGTCGGCCGGCGGGTTGAAGAACGCCCGAAGCTCAGTCAGCAGTTCGGGGAATTCCTGCCCATGCGTCGCCAGGTCGCGGCGCAGCGCGCGTGCGGTCGTCTGGTCGGAGCCGGGCGCGCGTCCGAGGCCAAGGTCGATCCGGCCGGGATACATGGACTCCAGCGTGCCGAATTGCTCCGCAATAACGAGCGGGGCATGGTTCGGCAGCATGATGCCGCCGGAACCGACACGAATCCGTTTCGTGCCTCCGGCTACATAGCCGATGACCACGGACGTTGCGGAGCTGGCGATCCCCGCCATGTTATGATGCTCGGCCAGCCAGTAGCGATTATAGCCAAGGCGCTCAGCCAGCTGTGCCAGTTCCAACGTATTGTGGAAGGACTCCGTTGGCGTTCCGCCTTCCACGACGGATGCCAGATCAAGGACGGACAGCGGCACGGTGCGTGTATCAGTCATAGGAAAACCTCCTGGAAGTGTAATGAGTGGGGCGTTTGAAACCGGTCTGTCCGGCATCAAGGCAAAGGCAATGCACCGGAACGCATTGCGAAAGCAAGCCTCGTCAAGTCAAGACAATGGGCATGCAAGGTTAACGCGAATCGAGATGGTATGGCGGACGCAGCCGCCTGATGCACGATCGCGGCGACATGTAGGATGGAAACATAACCGTTATTACTATCTACCCTCATATTATGATACAGTGACATATATTTATCAAGCAGCTAACTATAAGTTAGTGGTTGATCGTTGATCACAATTGCTGGTAATGATGCAATGGGAGTCACCCGTTACCTGCCACCAGTCATCCGTCATTCTTTACAACCAGCTTCACCCAACCTCACTCAACTTCGCGCCTAACCTCGCCTTCCCTCACTCAACTCCACCCAACCTCACCTGCCCTCACACCTGCAGCAGCAGCAAAATAATCGACGACAAGCTCAAGCACCCGTTGATCAAATACAGGAACATGACGGCCTGCTTGGGACTGAGGCCGGCGCGCAGCAGACGGTAATGCGCCTGACTGGCGTCGGCTTGATAGATCGGCTTGCCACCGCGCAGCCGCTTCAGCACGACGAAGATGTTGTCGAAGATCGGCACGCCGAGCGCAAGGATCGGAATGAAGAGCGACAATACCGTCGCTTGTTTGAACGCGCCGTCGAGCGCGATGACCGCCAGGATGAAGCCGAGGAACGTCGCCCCCGCATCGCCCATGAATACCTGCGCCGGCGGTTTATTGTACCGAAGGTAGGCAACCGTGACCCCGACGAGAATAATCGCCATCATGGCGGAGTCGGATTGCCCTTTGGCCATGGCGACTACGAAGAGCGTAACGGCGGAAATCGCCGAAAGTCCGCCAGCCAGCCCGTCCATGCCGTCGGAGAAGTTAATGACCGTCGTCACCCCGAAGATCCATAATATCGTCAAGACGAATTGCAGCCACTCCGGCAAATTCACGAATGCGCCGCTGAGGGGATTGTAGAACCCGCTGAATGTAATGCCGGAGGCGTAGACGACGACAGCGGCGGAAATTTGCACGAGAAACTTCGGCAGCGTCGGAAAATCCTTGCCCCGCGTCTTGTACCAGTCATCGACAGTTCCGATGGCGAGCAGCAAGATAGAGCCGAGAATAATCGCTCCCGTCTGCATCGTGAATCCTTTTGCGACACACAGATAGGTGACGATAAAGCCCGCGAAGATGGCGTAGCTCGCTGTCAGCGGAATCGGCTTGCGATGGATTTTGCGCTCGACGTTCTGCCTGGGCTTGTCCACGAAATCAAGGCGGAACGCCAGTCTCCCGAGCGGCGGTATAACGAGATACACGATCAGAAAGGACACGATGAATGCGATTAGATACGAAATGATCATCAGCTCCAGCTCCATATTTTGGACGACTGCCGTCGCTCTTAAGGATGCCCTTAAGCCCTGCGGCTATTCCTATTTAGTTGACGGGCTTGTCCGACGAAATGTTGCCTAGCCGGAGAAGAATTATTCCAAAATATGCTAATATATGAGGAGGGGCAGCTAAAAACCGACATACGACGAAAGCGAGCCATAACGGGGAGGTACAGGGGATGAGGATAGCTTTTATTTTATTCGACGGCGTCACCTTTTTGGACTTTGTAGGCTTCTATGATGTCATTACGCGATTGCGGTTTTTTGAGAAAACGAAGGATGCGTCATGGGATATTTGCGCGATGCAGGAGGAAATCACGGACGAGCTTGGCATGACGATGAAGGCGAACCGGGTCCGGCCGGATTTGTCTGCCTACGATCTGATTTTCGTTCCGGGCGGCCTGGGTACGCGCGAACTGCGCAATGAGACTGCTTTTGCCGATTGGCTGAAGGGAGCCGAGAAGGCTCGTTACTTGGTTTCGGTGTGCACGGGATCGCTGTTGCTGGGCGCCGCGGGATTCCTGGCTGACGTACGGGCGACCACGCATCCGTTCGCCTATGATCTGTTAGCGCCTTACTGCAAAGAAGTCGTTCAAGCGAGAATCGTTCATGAAGGAAATCGGATTACGGGCGGGGGCGTGGCCACCTCCGTGGACTTGGGACTCTATCTGGTCAGTCTGTTTCTGGACCCTGACGAGGTCGCCAATATCAAGAAGCAGATGGATTATCCGTACGAGGTGCAGGACATCGTCGTTATTTAAGCATTCAGCAGGCGCATAAGCGATACCATTAACGAGTAGGGGAGACGTGGGGATGAGCGAATTCAGCGAAAGTTACCACCTGGTTAGCGGCAAGCAAGAGGAAGGCGCGGCGCTGCTTCGGAAAGCCGGGCTGTCCGGTTACGTATTTCCGGCGCGCAATAATTGGGTTACTCTTCTGCCAAGCGGCGGAATCTTTGAATATAACGAGGACTTAATCGCGAAAAACGGCGGGATTCTGCTGCATTACGTCTATGCGGAAGACCATGGGTGGTCCTTCACGCTGTATGAGAGAACCAGCCAGATCGCTCACTACAGCTGCTATTGGGAAGAAGAGATCGTCCATGATCGAAGCGAATTAAACCTGGATGCGATGATGGGCCTCTTGAACGGCACCGTGGAAAGAGACAAGCCCATCGAAACCGGCGACCTGAATCATCTGTTTGCTTGCGAGGATTTCGAGGAGCTGTTCGAAATGACGCCGGCCTATCGGTTGGCAGAGCGGCTGGGGATTGTCCATTATGAATGGCTGTCTTACGAAAGCGCCGAAAGGCACGAAGACGAGCTGCGGGGCAATCCGGAGTACGAAGGTTACGTGAAAGTGGAATAGCACGCAAACGGCGCCGTCATCCCGGAAGCCCCCGACCAAATCCGGTCGGG
The DNA here is from genome assembly GCF_010365285.1 of Paenibacillus rhizovicinus. Classification (NCBI taxonomy): domain Bacteria; kingdom Bacillati; phylum Bacillota; class Bacilli; order Caryophanales; family Paenibacillaceae; genus Paenibacillus; species Paenibacillus rhizovicinus. The sequence continues at coordinate 2,922,867 of NZ_CP048286.1, read as the reverse complement.
GGCTTCTGCTTGCAGAACAGCCGTCCTCGTCGGCAAGGCGGATGAATTCGACAGAAACCCTTATATTTCGACAATTTGATGAACACGCTGATAAATGGCTGCCATTTGTGGGATAATAACACACAATTAGCGAGCAAAACTGGTAAACTGAGCAAATGGAATTTGTTTCATGATTGCAATCCCGAGTAATCCAGTGTACTATACTAGGAGATTAGAAACATCATGATAGACAAGAGAGAGGAAGAGACATCATGCGTATGCGCAAAAGTTATTTTGGGGCAGTCGTATTACTATCTTTAACATTGCTTCTCAGTGCTTGCGGGGGGAACAACAACAGCAATAACACGTCTAACACCGGGAATGCGCCGGCGAACAACTCGGAGCCTGCTGCGAGCGATCAACCGAAAGACGGCGGCAACTTGATTATTGCCGTTGGAGCAGATCCTGTAATTCTTAACCCTAACTACGCAGGCGACCGTGTCAGCCTGACGATCGACCAAGCGCTGTACGCGCCGCTGTTCCAAGTTAACAATGGCAAGAAAACCTTCTATCTGGCGGACAGCCTGGATCTCTCCGCAGATAAATTAACGTATACATTGAAATTGAAAAGCGGTCTGACTTGGCATGACGGCGAGAAGCTGACAGCCGACGATGTCGTGTTCACGATCGATAAGATTCTCGACGAGAAGCAAAACAGCTTGCTGAGAACGAACTTTATCATCAACGGCAAACCGATCCAAGCGGTGAAAGTCGACGACTTGACGGTTGAATTCAAGCTTCCGCAAGTTGCTCCGGCATTCGAAGCGACGCTTGTCCAAGTGTCCCCGATTCCGAAGCATATCTTCGAGAACGAAGCCGACATCGAGAAAAGCACGAAGAACGCTGCACCTGTCGGTTCCGGCGCGTTCAAATTCAAAGAATACAAAACCGGCGAGTATGTAACGCTGGAGCGCTTCGATAACTATTTCGGCGGTAAGCCGCATTTGGATTCCATCACGTACCGCATCGCGAAAGACACGAATGCTGCTAACCTGGCGCTGCAAAACGGCGAGATCAACGTGAAATTAATGGATCCGCAAGACGTAGCTCCGATTGAAGCGACGAACAATTTCGAAATCAAGCCTTATAGCGAAGGCCGTCTGTCCTATCTGATGTTCAACGAGATCAGCGACTCTGGCGTACTCGGCAAGAAAGAAGTTCGCCAAGCGTTGTCTTACGCGCTGAACCGGGACGATCTGATTACGACAACGTACATGTCCAGCGACTATGCAGATCCTGCAAAATCGATCTTGGCATCCGATAACATTTACTTCGATAACGACGTGGCCAGCTTCGATTATGACGAGGCTAAAGCGAAAGAAATGCTGAAAGCGGCCGGCGTAAGCAACCTGAAACTCCGTTTCATCGTATCGGGCGGCAACAAGGCGCAAGAGGCCATTGCTCTGTATGTGCAGCAACAATTGAAGAAAATCGACGTAGCAGTTACGATCGACACCTTGGACGCTTCCGCATTCGGCGCGAAATTGCAGGATACGAAAACAACCGACTATGATCTGTTGGCCGGCGGATATATCATGGGTTACGACCCGGATGCGTACAGCATTCTCTACACGACGGACGCAGACTCGAACTTCTTCCACTACTCCAACAAAGAAGTGGACAGCCTCTTCCAACAAGGCGCGGCTGAAGGCGATACAACTAAACGCGGCGACCTCTACAAGAAGATGCAAGAGATCGTGGCTGAAGATGCGCCGGTCTATCCGATCGCATACACCAAAACGATCGTAGCGATCGATAAGAAATACGGCGGTCTGGACCAAGCCGTGCTAAAACCGGTCGTTATCTTCGAAGATCCTTCTAAACTTTACTTGAAATAAGGATGAGCGCGAGAAATAAGCTGGTACATCCAGCTTATTTTTTTGCCGTCATTCTGTCCGGGGAGCAGCTACTATGAGACGACTAATCGTTCGAAGACTCTTGCAAACTATACCGATGCTGTTCTTTGTTTCGCTCGTGTGCTTCGCGCTCGTGAAGGCCGCTCCCGGGGATCCGGTGCTGTCATTCGTGACGCCGAACATGCATGCGGACGATATTGAACGCGTCCGTCACAACCTTGGCTTGGACAAGCCGGGCTATGTGCAGTACGGTATCTGGCTGAAAGAAAGCCTGAGCGGCAATCTGGGCTATTCGCTCATCAACCATTTGCCGGTGATGAAACAAATCGTGGAGCGACTGCCGGCTACGGCCGGTTTAATGGGCTCGGCAATAGCGCTCGCGGTGCTGCTCGCCATTCCGCTCGGACTGTTGGCCGGGGCGAACCGCAATAAGTGGATCGATAAGCTCGTCAACTTGTTCGCGTATGTGGGCATATCGGTTCCGTTGTTCTGGCTCGCGATTCTATTCGTTTATTTCTTCTCCATCAAGATGCACTGGCTGCCGAGCATGGGCATGCACACGATCGGGAAGGAAAGCGCGATCGATGTCATCAAGCATGGGATCCTGCCTTGCTCGGTGCTCGCGATTAGCTTCCTATCCACCTATGTGCGGTACATCCGTTCGAGTACGATCAGTCAGTTGAAAGAAGACTATGTTCAAATCCAATATGCGTTCGGCTCCGGCAAACGGACGATCCTATTCCGCCATGTAATGAAGCATGTGCTGCTGCCGATCATCACGCTGCTCGGGATGTCGATGGGCGAACTGGTGACGGGGGCGATCGTAACCGAGACCGTCTTCTCCTGGCCGGGCATCGGATCGCTCGGGATGACGGCGGTACGAGGGATGGACTACCCTGTCATTCTGGGGATTACGCTGTTCTCGTCCGTCATGCTGATTCTCGGCAATCTGCTTGCGGACATTCTGTACGGCTTTGCCGATCCACGAATCAAAACAACGAGGTGAGCACATGAATCGGAGCAAATGGCGCAATGTCGGCAGAGAATTGATGACGAACAAGCTGGGGATCGTCGCGATCCTTGTGCTCGTCGTGTTTGTATTGGCGGCCGTCTTCGCCTTCCTGTCGTCCAAAGATCCTAATGAGATGACTCCGCAGAAGCTGGTGCACCCGGGTGCGGGCCATTGGTTCGGAACGGACGATTACGGACGGGATTATTTTGCACGGGCGTTGTACGGCGGACGCGTATCGCTGACGGTCGGGTTTCTGGCCATGATTCTGTCGACGAGCATCGGCGTTGCAATCGGCGTCATCAGCGGTTATTTCGGCGGGTGGATCGATACCCTGCTGATGCGTTTCCTGGAAATCATCATGTCTATTCCGTCTTTCTTGATCCTGCTGCTGCTCAGCATTTATCTCAGGCCGAGCGTCGGCAATTTGATCGTTATAATCGCGCTCTTGATGTGGATGAGCATCGCCCGGATTATTCGTGCTGAGACGCTGGCGCTCAAGGAACGCGAGTATGTACTCTATGCGAAAGCTTCCGGGCAGGGGGCGTTCGGCATTATCTGGCGGCATATCCTGCCGAACCTGGTGTCCGTCATTATCGTCAGCGCGACGAACAACGTCGCTTCGGCGATCATGATGGAATCGTCGCTCAGCTTCCTCGGATTTGGCGTGCAAGCGCCGAATGCCACTTGGGGCAGTATGCTGAACGGCGCGCAAGGTCTGATGTTCCAAGCGGCGTATTTGGCCATATTACCAGGGGTGTTGATTTTCTTGACGGTGCTCAGCTTCAACGTGCTGGGCGATATATTGCGGGTCGGCTTCGAGCCGAAGCTGGGCAAACGGTAAACCGCGGCCACGAGGAGTGAAGGAACGATGACAGAACAGCTGCTGACGGTCGACAATTTGAAAGTTTCTTTCCATACCCGGGCCGGCGAGAACCAGGCGGTAAGAGGCGTCAGTTTCCGCGTCGACGCGGGGGATACGCTCGGCATCGTCGGCGAATCGGGAAGCGGCAAGAGCGTCACGGCGAAGGCGATCATGGATTTGATCGTTGCGCCGGGCGAAATACGGAGCGGCGATATTCGCTTCCGCGGCGAGAGCCTGCGCGGGCTGCCGGAGAAGAAATGGCGCCATATCCGCGGCAATCGGATCGCCATGGTCTTTCAGGATCCGATGACGTCTCTCAATCCGGTGAAGAAGATCGGGATGCAGATCGCGGAAGTCATCCGCAGGCATCGGGGCTTGAGCAAAGAGGAATCCGTTCGCGAAGCGGTCGAGATGCTGCGCAAGGTCGGCATCAATGAGCCGGAACGCCGGGTGAATCAATATCCGCATGAATTCAGCGGCGGCATGCGCCAGCGCGTCATGATCGCGATGGCGCTCTCGTGCAGCCCGGAGCTGCTCATTGCGGACGAGCCGACAACGGCGCTCGACGTCACGATCCAGGCGCAGCTGCTCGATCTGCTTCAGAAGCTCAAAGAGCAGTCCGACACCGCGATCGTCCTCATTACGCATGATCTCGGCGTCGTTGCCAAAGTATGTACCCGCGTCGTCATCATGTACGGCGGCATGGTGATGGAAGAGGGAAGCGTCGAGGATATTTTCTATCGGACGGGTCACCCGTACACCCAAGGCTTGCTTCAGTCCCTTCCGAAGCATGGCGGGGCGAACAAGGAACGGCTCGTTCCGATCGAAGGCTCGCCGCCGGATCTGATCGATCCGCCGTCAGGCTGCCCGTTCATGGAGCGCTGTCCGCATGCGTTCGCCAAATGCGCGGAGCTGCCGCCGATGTACGAGCTCGGCCCTAATCACCGCTCGCTGTGCTGGCTGCTGGACGGCGGCAAGCAGACGCTGGAGCAGGCGTTGGCGGAAGGAGGCGCGGTCAAATGAGCAAGAACGACATCTTGGTCGACGTGCGCAATTTGAAGAAGCATTTTACGAAAGGCACGGATATTTGGGGGCGCAGCAAGGATGTGCTGAAGGCCGTCGACGGCGTCAGCTTCCAGATTCGCAGGGGCGAGACGTTCGGCCTCGTCGGCGAGTCGGGCAGCGGGAAGTCGACGGTAGGACGCTGCCTGATCCGGCTTTACGACTATACGGCGGGAGAAGTCTTGTTCGACGGGCAGGACATGTCCAAGCTCGGAGACAAGCAGTTGAAGCCTTTCCGCAGACGGATCCAAACGATCTTCCAAGATCCGTATTCCTCGCTCAACCCCGGCATGACGGTATTGGATCTGATCGGGGAGCCGATGAACATCCATGGCGTGTACAAGGGCGAGAAGGATCGGATCGAAACGGTCGGCACATTGCTGGAGAAGGTCGGGCTGAAGCGCGAGCATATGAATCGCTATCCGCATGAATTCAGCGGCGGCCAGCGCCAGCGGATTTCGATAGCCCGCGCCTTGTCCGTGCGTCCGGAATTCGTCGTGTGCGACGAGCCGATATCGGCGCTGGACGTATCCGTTCAGGCACAGGTCATCAACATGCTGGAGGATCTGCAGGCCGAGTTCGGCTTGACGTATCTCTTCATCGCGCATGACTTGTCCATGGTGCGCCATATTTCCGACCGGATCGGCGTCATGTATGGCGGCCGTCTCGTGGAAGTGGCGGACAGCGACGAGCTGTACGAGAATCCGCTGCATCCGTATACGAAGGCGCTGCTGTCGTCCATTCCGATTCCGGATCCGCGGACGGCGCGCGACAACAGTCCGCTGATTTACGACCCGCGTGCCGCGGCGGCCGCCGGGGATAACGAGCTGCGAGAAGTCAGTCCGGGTCATTTTGTGGCCGGTCATTAGAACGAACGACTAAGGGAGGAACCGATCATGGAGAACAAAGTGAAGCTGTCTCAATGGGATGCGCTCTTGCTGGAGGGACTGCGGAGATTAGGCTGGTCCGACGACGAGGTACTGCAGCGCGTGCGGGAACGCGATGATCTGCCTGCGGACGATAGCATCTATCAATTCGATTATGCGCAGCTGGCGGACTTCGCGGCAGCCAATCCGGAACTGTTCGAGTCGGCAGTGAAGAACGGCTATGCGATCAAATACAACACCGTCCGCGGCATTCGCTCTTGGATCAACGTCACGTACGCGCAAGAACCGGAGCTCGTGCTGGAAGAAGGCAACGAATCCGTTATCGCGTCGCTGACGCCTGCCGAGCATGAGCGGCTGCTGTCCGTCTTGTCGTTCGGCTGGAACGTGCGCGAGGAAGATCCCGGCGAAGCGGGCGTCTACCGGATCGAGCCGATCCAGCGCTTCTAGGCGCTGCTCCTGGCTGTTAACGCCGGCCGAACGAAGGTCGCTGGATGAAGGAAGTGAAGCAGCCGGAACCCCGGATGCCGGTTATCAAGCCGCCGTGCGGTTGCCTTTGGCAGCAGCGCGGCGGCTTTCGTTATAGATCATGAAGGGGGACTGGCCCGTGGAGAAACAGCAGCAAGCGACTATTGTGTATTGGGATACGTTCGTCCATCCGATCTTTCAGAATCGGGCGCTATATTTGGCTGCCACGGATAGCGGTTTATGCCAGATTACGCTGCCGAACGAAGCGTCGTTCGACACGGTTCGGGCGTGGATCGGCAAACGCATACCGGATGCCCGATTGGTTCAAGATCCCGAACGGCTGTCCGCATACAGCCGGCAGTTGAAAGAATACTGCGATGGAACGCGCAAGCGATTTACGTTTCCGCTCGATTTTAGAGGGACGAAGTTTCAAAATGCCGTTTGGCAAGCGCTGGCGGACATTCCTTTCGGCGAAACGCGCAGTTACGCGGAGATCGCGAGGACGATCGGTAACCCGAAGGCGGTGCGGGCGGTAGGAACGGCCAACGGGAAGAATCCGATTCCTATCGTCGTCCCCTGTCATCGCGTCATCGGCGCCAACCGGACGCTCACCGGGTTCAGAGGCGGTCTGAGAATGAAAGAGGACTTGCTCCGGCTGGAGGGCGTCCGGACGTTTACGAATACAGGGCATGAGCGTTTTCAATTCTAGGGCCGCGGCGGAGAATCGATTCGTTGGCTTGCGAACATGCAGTTGAAGCTGTTCCGGGGATCTTCGATCTCTGGTACGGCTTTTTTTGTGCTGCGGCCATGATCAACCGCCAAAGTGTAACGATTTCGCATTCCAAAATATGCTAGTATGGAAGAAGGGTTAATAGAATCGACTCACGGAGGCTGAGCAGCATGGCAGCGGCGAATTTGGAGAAACAAATGGCGTTTCTGGTCGAAATCGACAAGCTGAAGACGATTCAGCGCAAAGCGAAAATCATGCACGGCGATCGGCTCGAGAACGATGCGGAGCATTCGTGGCATCTGGCGATGATGGCGTTGATTCTGCAGCAGGAAGCGAACGCGGACGTCGATCTGCTGAAGGTCATGAAGATGCTGCTCGTCCACGACATCGTGGAAATCGATGCCGGCGACACGTTCGCCTACGATACGAAGGGGCACGAAGATAAGCAGGAGCGCGAGACGCGCGCGGCGAAGCGGATTTTCGGCTTGCTGCCCGAGGAACAGGAGCGGGAGCTGTTCGGGCTCTGGCTGGAATTCGAAGCGAAGGAGACGGCGGAAGCCCGGTTCGCATCGTCGCTCGACCGTCTGCAGCCGCTCATTCACAATCATCATAACGAAGGCGACTCGTGGCAGCGGTACAAGATTACGGAAGAGATGGTACGCAACCGCAACCGGGAAATCGCCAAGGGCTCGGAGGGGTTGTGGTCGTACGCGCAGGAGATTATCGGGCGATCGGTGGAGAAGGGTTTTTTGCGGAAGTCCTATGAGGATGTTCTTGAGGAGGAGCAGGATGGCTCGTAGTAATGTGAGATTGACTTCAAGGCCTTATGGAATTTACGTCGAAGATCTCATGGTGGGCTGAGTTCGAGGAGTGCGGCGATCCGATATTGTCGTATAAGATGGCGTAACAGATGGAATAACTTTCGCGATGAGAGGGGGCAGAATATGATCGCTTATCGATGGATGACGGTCGAACAAGTCTCGCAGTTGAAGGAAATCGACCGATCCGAGCATATTGACCTCATCTATGAAATGCAGCAGGGAGCGTTGTCGGCGATTCAACGGGATCATGAGTGCCCGAACTGGAACGACGAGCTTCTCTCGGAAATCGAGGCCAGGTATGTCATGGAGCTGCAGAAGGGCGGCGCTGCCGTCGGAGCCTTCGACGGGGATACGCTCGTCGGGTTCGGCGTGCTTGCCCACCGGTTTCGAGGCCAAGCGCAGGACCAGCTGCAGCTTGACCTGATGTTCGTGTCGCGCAACTACAGGCGTCAGGGAATCGGGAGCCGCATCCTGAGCGACCTCAAGGAGAAGGCCAAGGAACGGGGCGCCAGATCGCTCTATATTTCATCGACGGAGACGAGGTCCGCGGTGTCGTTTTATATGAGCAACGGGAGCCGGATCACGGACGAAGTGGACGAGGAGCTCTTCGAGAAAGAGCCGATGGACATCCATATGATTCAGGAGCTGTAGAGTTGTTGTTCAGCATGCCCGGACGAACCGGTTTCGTTGGGGAGCGAGTAGAGATAAAGGAGGTAAGGGGAATGTGGATCCATTTTATAAAAGAAATAGACAGTGAATTAGGGTTCAATGAGCCCGCAACAATGGAGTCCATTCAGATAGTGGAACAACAATTGAAAGCCATAATTCCTCAGTCGCTTAGAAGTCTATTGCTGGAGACGGATGGCGTTCATCACAGTGAATTTTATTATGACATCTTTTGGCCCGTTGAGCGCATTCTCAAAGAAAACCAAAATATTAGAAATGAAGATGATGTTGAATATTATGATTCCTTTGATCATTTATTATTTTTCTCCGATGCAGGAAATGGCGACTTGTTCGCGTTTCTCGTATCGAATGGAAAGGTCGAAAGCGATGAAGTGATTGTTTGGAAGCATGAGAATGATAGCAGGGAAAGGATAAGCTCCTCGCTCGAAGAATTCGTTAAAGGCTGGCTGGAAGGAACGATAGGCGTTTGAGTTGAAGACGATGATCCAATCGAAAGGTGAGACGCGCACAGTGAAGAAAACATCGATTCTAGTCGTTCTCGTCCTGCTCGTTGGCGCTGCTTCGTATCTCGTATACCGGCATGCCGGTCAGAATAAAGTGCTGCCTCGGGATGTGAATGTCACGGTTACGCTGAAACCAAGCCTCAATACGCGCTTTACGGATTTGCCGTACATGCTGGCGGTGGCGGTTCAGAACGACAAGTCTAGCAGTAATATGATATATCCCTATATTCCGGGGATGGAATCACTTTCGTTCGACGATACGGAAAAGAGAGAATTTGCGGTTCCGGGAAGCATAGGAAGCGGTTCGGCCGATGTGAAGCTCGTTCGCGAAGCGCTGGCCGCTGCCGGAATCGACGTCCCTGCGGAGCAGGATTTTGTAGGATTCCCCAGTCCGTCCGAAGCGGGACAATACAAGATGCGGGCGTATTTCAGAGCGCCGGCAGGAATTCGTCCGACCGATAAGCTGTACGTGATTTACGTGCATCATGAGAAAGGCGACTTCGGCAAAGACCTGAGCTGGACGAAGTTAATCAAAGTCAAAGTAGAACTGTAAATTTGCCGGTATACCATTCAACGAAGAAACGGGGGAGAACCATGGAAATCGTCTTGCAAACGCTCGGCAGCGAAGAGCAGAAATCGCTGTGGAAAGCGGCGTTCGAAGCGCATGATATATTCCGGCCCGAGGATTATTACGACCGATGTCTGGACGAAAACACAGCCGGCACCCGCGTCACGCTGCTAGCTTTTGCCAATCATCAGCTCATTGGCTGCTCGCACTTGAAGTACGTGTCCGCGTATCCGTACTTCAAGGAACGGCATATTCCGGAAATCAATGATCTGAACGTCTTTCCTCCCTTTCGCAGGCATGGGGCAGCCAACAAAATGATGGACGAATTCGAGCAAATCGTCGGCCGGGACCATAACCGGATCGGCATCGGCGTCGGGTTGTACAAGAGCTACGGCGCAGCGCAGCGTATTTACTGCCAGCGCGGTTACATCCCGGATGGGAACGGCGTCATGTACCGGGACATCGAAGCGCTGCCGGGATCGATGGTTCGCGTCGATGACGAATTGGTGCTTTATTTTGTGAAAGAACTAGATTACGATTAGGCGGCAATACGGATCCAAACGGTTACGGAACGGATGTACTGCGCACATGAACGAAATCAGCATGAGGATGCAACGAGGGGAGCTGCCGAATTGAAGTCTATCAACTATGCCATCGCCGCATTGCTCGTCGTCATCGTCATTCTTGCCGTCTTCTTGTTCGACAACATCAAGGCCCGGAACGACAGCGACGAGAGCGTTCGCTATTTGCACCAGAGCGCGGATAACGCGCTGCGCTATCAGCTGAGTATCGTGGCAGCAAGCTTCGGCACGGACCTGGACGAGGACGAAGACGGCTTCAACGCATGCCAAGCGGCCGTTTCCGCCGCGGCGGCCTTGTCGCCGCTAACGACCTTCGAAGCGCGCAACGACCTCATCGACGTCGTGCTGGATCGTTTCGGCAAAATGCTGAACAATCCGTCGAACAGGGAAACGGTCATTCATCAAGCGCCGGCGCTGCGGCAAATATTCATGAAGCTGAATCGAGATCCGGCGGACGTCGAGACGACGAAACGGCTGTCCGACTTAGCTGATTCGCTCAAGTTCTAAGCTGCCGCCTGTTGCCTATAAGGACAACCTCCGATTCCGCCTAGGGCGGGGCCGGAGGTTTCTTCGCGTAAGCGGCTTTGCGGGCGCGCCCGGATTGTGGCAAGATAGTAGCATTCAAGCACAACAGAGCTGGACAAGGGAGAGTGGCATTCATGCGTAAAATTATCGTGCTCGGCGGGACGCGTTTCTTCGGCCGGAAGCTGGTCGACCGGCTGCTTGAGGCAGGCGACGAGGTGACCATCGTGACGAGAGGCGGGCTGCCGAATCCGTTCGGAGACCGCGTGAAGCATATCCAGGCCGACCGGAATGACTCGGCCGCGCTGCAAGCCGCGATGGGGGATGAAGCGTACGACGTCGTATACGACAACATCTGCTACCTCCCGCAGGAGGCCGAGGAGGCCGTGAAGCTGTTCGCGGGCCGCTGCGGCAAATACGTGGTAACGTCGACGCTCAGCGTATATCCGTTCGGGGGACCGCGCAATACGGAAGCGATGTTCGATGCCCGCCGTTACGAGCTGCCCGTCTCTTATCCGGCGGACATCAACTATGGAGAAGGCAAGCGTCTCGTAGAAGCGGTACTGCTGCAAAAGGCTCCTTTCCCCGTGGCCGCGGCGCGCTTTCCGATCGTGCTCGGGACGGAGGACTACACGCGCCGGCTGCATTTTCACGTGGAACATATCATGCGAGGGCAGCCGATCGGCATTCCCGTCCCGGATGCTCCGCTGTCGTTTATACTAGCGGATGAGGCGGCGGAATTCCTGGATTGGCTTGGCCGTTCAAGCGCCGAAGGGTCGTACAATGCCTGTTCCGCAGGCGATATTACGCCGGGCGAGATCGTGAAGCTGATCGAGCAGGCGGCCGGCAAGGAAGCCGTCGTTCGGCACGAAACCGACGAAGCCGACAGCTCGCCGTTCGGCGTGCCGGGCGCATGGCAGATGGACACGGCCAAAGCAGAAGCCGACGGCTTCGTTTTCCGGGAGCTGAACGACTGGCTGCCGCAGCTGATCGGGCAGCTTGTACATGAGGAACGAACACAGCCGTGATCGACAAAGGCAGACGTTGTTGAAGGAGAGATAGAAGAACCGGCATCATTGACCGTGGCAAGCCAAGGTCAACGGCAGATCTGCATAAAAAGAAGCCTCCGCGAGCGAATGCAAGCGGAGGCTTCTTCTTATTCGTTATGCAGATGTAGTCGACTGCAGCAGCCTCAGCATCATGACGATCGCTTCGGCACGCGTCGCTTCGGCATTCGGTTCGAATCGATTGCCGTTTCTTCCTTGCACGATACCTTGTTCTTGGAGCGCGGCGATCGCGTCTTGCGACCAAGACGGGAAGTCCGCTTCGTCGTTGAACGATGCGCCGGCCGCCGACTTGGCATGCAGGCCGAATGCTCTGGCCAGCATGACGGCGATCTCTGCCCGGCTAATCGTATCGTTCGGCCGGAAGCTGCCGTCTTCGTAGCCGGTCAAGATGCCGATTCCGGCTGCCTGTTCCACGGCCGTCTTCGCCCATGCGCCGATCGATTGCTCGTCCGTGAAAGAAACGGCGGTCTTGCCGTCGGCTGCGGCCGGATGCACGGCCCTCATCAGCATGACGATAAACTCGGCGCGCGTAACTTCGGCATTAGGCTTGAACGATCCGTCCGTATAGCCGCCGATGATACCGGCCGCTGCCGCTTGCTGAATGAACTTCTCCGCCCAATGTCCGGAAGTGTCGCTGAAGGAGGACGGGTTCGGCACGTCCGGTGTTCCTGGCACGCCCGGTGTTCCTGGTACGTCCGGAGTTCCTGGTACGTCCGGAGTTCCTGGCACGTCTGGTGTTCCTGGAACATCCGGCACGTCCGGAACGCTCGGTACATTCGGAGTCACCTTTTTCCAGCGGGCATAGAGCGTGATATCGCCGGTAATAGGCGTGCTGGCATCCCATATCGTCGTCAGATCGGCATCCGTATACCAGCCCGAGAACTTGTACCCTTTGCGAGTAGGATCGGCCGGCTTGCTTGCCGTTTCATCCTTCGCGACCGTCTGCGGATCTACCGCGCTGCCGCCGTTGGCGTTGAAGGTTACGGTGTAATTGGCAGTTTCCGGCGCAACCTCGCCGCCAGGATTGAGTTGGAGCGGCAGCGTGCTCAGGCCGCCGTACAAATGGAAGCCGATATATCCGGAAACCGGAATATTGCTGTTGTTCGTCTCGTCATAGTTATCCAAATAGTCGTAGATCGTATTCCCGTCTATTTTGACGATGATCCTTGTTCCGGCTGCGGTATTCAACACGCCGAACTGCATGTCGTATTCCCTGCCCAGTTCGAAGATCCCGTCGTTCGGAACCTGATAGTCGCCCAGGCTGGACGCTCCGCCGAATTTCTGGAGCTCGAACACGTTCTGCTTGAAGCCGAGCAGGTAATTCGTGGCGCCCCACGGGTCGCCGATGGTATTGCTGTTGCGAAGCGAGATCGCAAACCAGTCGTTATTCCAGTTATCACCCGGGTTGCCGAGCTTCATCTTGAAATGCCAAATGGCGTAGTTGGGAAGTTCATACCCTTCAAAGCCCAGATGGTTGCCCGTAAAGGTGATGTGCTCGTCAGGCGCGCCAGTCAGGTCGAATTGCGCGCTGGAGGATTTCTTCCACCCGGCCTCATCGTCCATGAGCACGCTCAAGTCCGCCAAACCGCTTGTTCTCGCCACTTCCAGCGCGTCCATGCCGTCTTTCAGTTTCTGGATCATGGCATCGATGGTCGTTTGCGCAGCGTTGGATTCGGTCATCAGGTCCTGCGCGTCGGCGATGATCGCGGCAAAGTCGTCGTGGGCCGCCTGCGGGTATTCGCCGGTTGCCGTGCCGATCGTGATGCCGTTCAAATAGTTCTCGCCAACCTTGATTTGCGCATCCAGAAGAGTGGTGTCGGCGACTTCTTGCAATGCCGTGGTAAAGCTATATACGCCATTGTCGTCAAGCTTCCGGATCGGGTTTTTAGCCGACGTTCCGATTGCCTCTACATGCCAGTAATAGGTCGTTTTTGCGTAGTTCAGGCCGGCAACCTCGATGGAATTATTCTTGGTCGTGCCGGTAAACACGACGTCCGCCAGGTCGGGATCAGTCGCCAAGGTGACCTTATAGTCTGTCGCGCCGACGGCGTGGTTCCACATCAGGTTCAGCTTATAGGCCTGTACGTCTGTCGTTCCGTTAAACGGATAGGTCAGGCTAAAATCGTTCATCACGAAGATTTTGCTTCTATGCGAGTCGAGGTATTGCCCGACCGAAGCATAATCCGGATTGACGAAATCGCTGCCGACGTCCGAAGGGATCTCGGCCAACGAGTAGTCGTTAACCGACGGATCATTGAAAGAGCTGTCATCCGTCAACGTCGCGTTGTTTTCCCGTGTCAACGTCGGCAGGGCCGAGGAAGCGATGTTGTAATCCCCGGAATCGTAGCTGACGTTGTTCGTGATGACGTTGTCCCTCGCCGAGTTCAGATATTCGCTCTGGCCGACGCCGCGCGGTTGCAGCGCGTTGATCGCGTCGCCTCTGTCCTGCCACCAGGAGAGCGCGCTGTCCCAAGCCGGATTGTCGTAGCCGATCGCGTCGTACTGGCCGACCATCTGGTCCTGGTTGCCTTGGTTCCAGTTGTAGTTGACGATGCTGATCGGCGTGGCGCTGTTGACGAACACATTGCTGTCAATATGGTTGCCCCATGAGCCATGGCCGAAAACAGGCGTTTTTACGTTATAGAACATGTTGCTCTTGATGGTCTCGCCGCCCATGTTGTCGTCGAAATAGATGCCATAGGCGCTGTTCTTGCCTTCCAGCCCGGTGATATCGTGCAGCAGGTTGTTTTGGAAGGTGAGGTTGACGTCGGTCCAGTTGCGCCCGCCGTAAATCGCGCCGGCATCGTCGGACTCCGAGACAAGGTCATACAGCTCGTTGTTCTCGAACACGTTGTTGACGCCCCCGATCAGAAGCCCGGAGTGAGGCCCGTCGTGGATCACGTTGTTCGCCACCCTTGCGCCGACCGTTCCGGTCTTGACGCTGATCGCAGGGGTGTACGTCTTGCTGACCAGGTTGAATCTGGAGAAGTAGTTGTTCGTCACATAGTCGCCCGAGTCGGTCAGTTTCTCCTTGTCGCCCGAGCTGTCGATATATATTCCTCCTTTGGAGAGGTCGTAGATATCGTTGCCGGTGAACCCGGAGTTCGTAGCGGCCTTTATGTCCGCGACCTTGCCGCCCAGATTCCTGAACGTGCTGCCTGCCACCATGACGTTGTCGGCGTTTCTGATGTTAAAGGCCGCCGCGCTCGTCGCTTCGAAAGTAAGGCCTTCGAAGTTCAGGTAATTCGCTCCGTTGACAAGGATCATGTTCTTGTCGAGCGTGGCAAGCTGGATGTGGCTGCCGGCCAAATCGTTCGTGGTCGGGTAGTAGTACAAGATGCCCGTGTCCCTGTCAAGGAACCATTCGCCAGGCATGTCGATCTCTTCAAGCAGATTGAATACATAGAAGCGCTTGTCCCTGGCGACTCCGAAATCGGATGTGCTGCCGAGCGTCAGCGTTCTATCCAGGGTATTGGCGGTAATTGGCATGGAATCGTTGAACCAATCCCAGTACCAGTAGCCGGAGGCCCACGCCTGATCGGCTTGCGCCCATCTGTCGGCGGCTTCCGGGATCAGCTGGGAAGCGGCGTAGGAGAACGTCGCGCCTGTGCTGCCGCCCTGCGGAGTCTTGATCGCGCCGGTCGTGGCATAGCCTTGGTTAGGCCATTGGGCGATGGTTTGACGTATGTCGTCGACATACATCTGCGTCGAATCCGGATCGTCGAGCGTGTTGGGGCTGGCTCTGCGAATGCTGCCCCATTGCGAGCTTGGGATGCCGAGCTCGTTCAAGTCTACTTGCATCACCCTGTTCGCGACGCCCGGGTACAGTCTTGCCTTGATGTCCGTGTCCGTCACGGGCGTAAAAGCCGAGCCCGGTATCGTCTGCGCGCCGGAGAAGATGACCTTCTCGTCATTGTAGGCCTTATAGGTTACTGGTTTGTCCGCAGTACCGGAGTCCGCCGCACCGAACTCGACGGTTGAGGTAAGCACGTACTCCCCGCCCCTTAAGTAGACGGTAATTCCTCCATCCGGCACCATTTCATCCGCCATGTAGGCGCGCACGGCGTCTCTGGCTCGCTGCAAGGTCTGAAACGGGCTGCCGACGCTGCCATCGTTCGAGTCGTCCCCGGCCGGCGACACGTAGAGCTCGGATGGCCCGTACGCGAAGTTTTCCGGAACGATGACCTTGGCCGTGCCCGATTTGAGCGCATCCTCGACGGATGCGGCAACCACCGTCAGCAGGCTTGCGTCTTCGTCAGCTCCGACCGTCAGCAAGCCGTCCGAGGTGATCGAAGTGTCCGCGCTGGTGTTTCCCTGCACAGACCAGGTCACGTCCGTGCTTGCGCCGGAACCGGTCACGACGTCGACCGCTGCGGTAAAGCTCGCGCTTTCGCCTTGTCTGACGTCGATCTTGGCCGGATCGACGGTCACGGTCTTGACCGGGCCGTCCGCGGGGTAGATCGTAAACGGCGATCCGGTCATGCCGTACATGTTGATCGTGAGATAGCCGTCCTGATCGATGGGAGCGATATGTGCAGGAGCATTCTCGCCGTAAGAAGCGCCCGTGTCCACGAGATCGAATACGGTCTTGTCGGCTACCTTCAGGATCAGTCTGACGCCGCCGTCCACGTTAAGCGAGCCGAGTTCATAGTTCTGAACCACGCCGGCCTTGGCGGCGACGTTGGCTACCGACGCGACGATTTTCTGCTCGGCGCCGTTCGTAACCCTGTAGAGGTCCCATTGCGAGCGGTCGCCTGCAAGCCTCATAAAGTAATCGGTGGTGCTGGAGTCGTCTACTAACGCCTTCTGTGCCCGGAGCTGGAATCCGATCCAGCCGCTCCCCAGCGCGTCTAATTTTCCCTTGAACGCCCAGACCGTGTTCTTATCGACGGGCTGTGCATAAGAGAACGAGTTGCTCCAGTTGACCGCGGAATTCTGAGCGCCCGGGGTGAGAACAACGTTCTGGCCGGAGGCTTCGACGCGATCGCCGGTTGATGACGGATGCGCCTGCCAGTTGGCTAATGTGCCGCTCGTCATAAGCGTGCTGATGTTGGTGAGCTGATAGTCCCCCGATGTGCCGGATCCGTTGTCGAGAGGCGTTATCGGATATTTCGCCGTGTCGGCAGGGGTAATCTGGGCGTTGTTGGCAATGCCGCCCGTCTGGCCCGTCAGACCTTGGAAATAGAGCTCGAAGCCTTGCGACTGGTCTGTAATGGCGGAGTCTGCCGCGTCGCCGGTGTCCAGAACGTTAAACACGGAGACACCGTTGACTTCAAAGACGAGCCTTACGCCGCCGTCTTCATCGAGTGCGCCGACGACGATTTCTTCTTTCGTGTTGACGGCGAGCAAACCGTTGTTAGGCACTTCTGCGAGCGTGGTCTCCGTCCAGTTTGAATTGGAGCGCCGCAGCTGCAGCGTGCCGCCGTTATCCGTGGAATAGCGGATGTAATACATCCGAGGATTATAGGTATCCGCGGCCAGCACCGTCGTCCGCGGTTTGAAGCCGAACTGAGCGCTGCTGCCCAGCGTGTTGATCTGCATGTCGAACGCCCAGGCGGTGTCCGTTGGAATCGGCTTCGCGTAATAGATGTGCGATGCCCACGTCCCTGTGCCGGTTGCCGACTGCCGGGATTCGCCGAACACCATATTGAACTGGCCCTGTGCCAGGCTGCTCGCGGCGTCCATGCTGACCGTGTCCCAACTGTCGGTATCCTGCATGAGCTGCCCCAGGTTGGTTACTTTATAATCTTCCGAGGGTATCGCCGCGTCGGTCGGAGAGATGTCTATGTCGGTCGCGTTAAGCTGCGCGTCGAGCTGAGCCATGTCCGCCTGCTCGTCGCGGCCTGCTTCGGAATCGGACGGAAGCGCCGCGCTTCCGTCGTCCGGCGAGGGTTCGGCCTGTTCGACGGTGCCGGCTGCGCCGCTCTGGTCATCGACGGAGTCCGCGAAAACGGGAATCTGTACGAGGCTCAGGGTCATCATCAGCGTTATGAGGACCGCCATCATCTTTTTAATTGCTTTGCTGCTCAATCCTGTCACTCCCTTATTCATTTTTCCTTGATAACGTTTACATTTAGGCATGCGCGTTCGTTCGCCGCCGAACGTATCCATCACCTCCGTTTAGGAGAAGCATGCCATGATCCATGCTTCTGTTGTACTGCTAAAAACTCGTTTTTCTTCTGAACGCATTGCTCATATGGCATTTTTCAGTACAAAACGAGCATGAGCGACAAGGGAAAGGGCGAGCAGTGCTTCGCGCTAGAATGCTGATATAATAGAATGCGAGCGTACGTGCTCGGAGCTAGACGATCATGAATATATGAAATCATCGGAGGTCAATCCATCATGATAATGGATGAACAAATCAAAGCGTCAGAGGTTTGGCTGACAGGGCTCGACGGCGAGGATTTAGGCATCGTGTCCAGGGAAGAGGCTTTGCGGATGGCGAGAGAACATAAGGTCTCGTTAGTGTGCACGTCGCTCATGAGCAGTCCCCCGCCGTGCCGGCTGATCAGCCGAAGCGCGGCGAAGCAGGATATGAACGCGCAGAAGCGGGAGGAGAAGCGCAAGGAGCAGCCGCAGAAGACCAAAGAAATCCGGCTGACCCCGCATATCGAGGAGCATGATTACGATACGAAGCTGCGTCAGATCGCGAAAATGCTGGAATCCGGCAGCGCCGTCGAGTTAACGGTGCGCGTGCAAGGCAAGGGGAAGGAAAGCCAGCAGGCGAAGGCGCTCCTGGAGCGGCTGCTTGCGGATCTCAAGGGCAAGGGGACGAAGGAAACGGGGATTCAAGTCAGCGGGAAGGGTGCCGCCGTCAAGGTGCTTCCGATCGAATAGGCATCGTTGCCATTTTAGCGGGTTCAGTCCGATAGGGCGTTCTCTCGCCGAAGGAAGCTTTATACCAATATTGGTTGAAGCTTCCTTATTCTCTGTGGCATAATCAATTTGACATCGGACAGGGGGCTGGCTTACTATTAACCTGTCAGATAGGTTGCTAGGTGAGGGGGAGAGCTGAAACCATGCCAAAAATTCAAAAGATTCTCGTGCATGAGCAGGTGTCGCAAGAAATACAAAATTATATTCAAGAGAAAGAGCTGTCGGAAGGCGACAAGCTTCCCTCCGTTGAGGAAATGACGCAAATGTTCGGCGTCGGCCGCTCGTCCCTGCGCGAAGCGCTGCGGTATCTCGAAGCGATGGATATCATCCAAGTGGAGAACGGCAAGGGCATCTTCGTCCGCGACGTGAACACCTTCCGTTTCATGGGCAAAGTCAAGGTCGAGCAGGAGCGGGCTTTCTTGCTGCATACGCTCGAGGTCCGGCGAGCGCTTGAAGGACAAGCCGTCCGGCTGGCGTCCAAGCGGATCAACGACAAGCAGATCGCGGAAGTCGAGGCATGCCTGGCGGAATACCGCGAGCGGAAAGAAGCGGGCAAAGATACGTCGCAGATCGATTTGGCCTTTCATCGTTATATCATCAAGGCGGCGGGCAATCCCGTGCTGGAGACGGTATTGGATTCTTTCTCCGGGCTTTACGAGAAGTTCTTTAACGATCCGCTGGGGGATAAACAATTGTTTGACGAGACCTATCCGATGCATATTACGATGTTCGACGCGATTCGGATTCATGATACGGAGAACGCGATGGAAGAGTTTTACAAGATGATGGACTGTCTGGAAGCGAAGATCAAGAGCGTTTAAGGGAGCCCTTTTTTTTATTGACAGCGGTTAGCGCTTTCAATATAATCAAACCTATCAGACAGGATGACTGTATGATACATCTAGATGGGGGGAAATCTATATGACTAATCGCAAGAAGGTTTCTGCTTTATTGCTTTGCGGTGCGTTGTCTGCGGGATTGCTGGCAGGCTGCGGCAGTAAGAATGACTCATCGAATGAAAGCGCTGACGGCGGTCAAGTGACGCTGCGCATGATCGAAAGCTTAACGAGTCCGAAACGGACGACACTGATTCAAGCTTCCATTGATAAATTCGAAGCGGCTAATCCTGACATTAAGGTGGAGCTCATTTCTCCTCCATTCGACCAAGCAGACAACAAAATCAGAACGATGCTCGGAGCCAAAGAAGACATAGACGTGCTCGAGGTTCGCGATTTGACGGTCTCCGAGTTTGTGAATAACGGCTTTATCGAGCCGCTTAACGAATATGCCGACAAGTGGTCGGATTATTCCACGGTCAGCGCGATTTCGAAATCGCTCGGCTCCGTGGGAGACAAGCTGTACTTCGTACCGAACGGCTTGTACGAGCGCCAACTGTTCTACCGCGCGGACTGGTTCAAGGAGCAAAACTTGACGCCGCCGAAAACATGGGACGAACTGTTCGAAACGGCGAAGAAGCTGACGGATCCGTCCAAGAACCGTTACGGCTTCTCGTTCCGCGGCGGTGCCGGCGCGAACGGCACGACGGACGCGATGGTGCTCGCTTTCAACGGCGACAACGTCAACCTGGAAGATTCCATGTTCACCAAAGACGGCAAGACGGTCTTCTCGACGCCGGAAGCGAAAGCCGCGATCGAGCTGTACCAGAAGCTGTACAAAGAAGCATCGCCGCCGGACTCCGTCAACTGGGGCTTCCAAGAGCAGGTGCAGGCGTTCACTTCCGGCGTAACGGGCATGCTGCTGCAAGATCCGGACGTCATTCAATCGCTGCAGGAGAAAATGGCCGAAGGCACTTGGGCAACGGCGCCGCTGCAAGCCGGACCGACCGGCAAAGCGCTGCTCGCCGCAGGCGGAGCAGGCTGGGGCATCGCGGCCGAATCCAAGCATAAAGAAGCCGCTTGGAAGCTGATCTCGTTCCTGTCCAGCCCTGCAGAGAACACGGAGTTCTCGAAAGCATACGGACTCATTCCGATCCATACGTCCGCTTCGGAGGACGAGTTCTTCAAAACCGGCCCTTACAAAACGCTGCTCGACATGACGAACGCGCCGGATACGTTCTTGAACTTCAAGCCGCCGTTCGAATATCCGGGTACGGGCCAATGGGGTCAAGTCGAGATGGAATCCGGCCAAGCCCTGCTGCTCGGCCAAGCTTCCTTGGACGATACGCTTAAGAAATGGGACAGCTACTGGGCAGACCAGAAGGCCAACCTGAAGAAATAGACGTCGGTCATTGAGTTGATGCGAGGGCGGCACTAGCCGCCCTCGACTATATTCCAGAAGCAAGGCGGTGCAAACATGAAAAATCAAAAGATCTTTATCCTATCGGGGCTGCTCCCCGCCTTGTTGTTAGTGTTGGCCTTCACGTACTATCCCTTCCTGAAGGGGATCATCATGGCGTTCCAGGATTACAAGCTGTTCGATCTCCGTCATATCCGGTTTGTCGGCTTCGACAATTTCAAGGATGCGTTCCACGATCCGAAATTTTTCACGGCGCTGAAAAACAGCGGTTACTGGGTGTTCTTCTCGCTGATCTTCCAATTCCTGTTCGGCTTGGCTCTTGCGCTGCTGCTGAAAAAGCCTTTCAGAGGCAGGGGGATTTTCCAAGGCTTCGCGTTCTATTCCTGGGCGCTGTCGGGCTTCCTGATCGGGATGATCTGGAAGTGGATGTTCAATTCGCAAATCGGCGTCATTAACGATCTTCTGCTGCGCATCGGCATCATCCACGAGCGGATCGGGTTTCTCTCGAATCCGAAGTGGGCGATGACCTCCGTCATTATCGCCAACGTCTGGTACGGCATCGCGTTCTTCGCGATCATGCTGCTCGCGGCGTTGCAATCCGTGCCGTCGGAGCTGTACGAAGCAGCCGACATGGACGGGGCGACGGGTGTTCGCAAGCTGTGGAACGTCACGCTTCCTTATATTTTGCCTACGATTATCGCCACTACGCTTCTGCGGGCGATTTGGATTTTCAACGATCCGACCATTATCTACGGCTTGACCAACGGCGGTCCTGCCGGCAGCACGCATATTCTGTCCTCCTTGATGCTGGACAAAATCATTTACGCCGGCGACTACGGGGCTGCATCCGCGATCGGCGTTATCATGATCGTGCTGCTGCTGCTGTATACGATCTTCTTCCTGACCGTCACCAAGGCGGAGAAAGTGGGTGACTTCTGATGAAGCTGCGAATCGGAACTGCGCTTAAAGTCGTATTCCTGGCTCTCTACCTGCTCGTCATGGTGTTCCCGCTTTATTGGATCGTCATCACGTCGCTGAAGCCGCAGAAGGATATTTTCTCGTTCCCGCTGCGTTACTGGCCAGAGAAGTTCACCATGGATAACTACATTAATATTTTCAAAATCTCGAAATTCCATATCTATATCGGAAACAGCTTGATCGTTGCGATCGCCGCGGCGTTCATCGTGCTCGTCATCGCGGTTCTGAGCGCCTATGTATTGGCACGCTTCAAGTTCCGGGGTCACGGTCAAGTCATGCTGGCGTTCTTCTTGACTCAAATGCTGCCGGGGTTCATCGCGCTCGCGCCGCTGTACCTCATGATGAGCCACATGGACATGCTGAACACCCGGTTCTCGCTCGTGCTCATGTACACCGTCGGACTCATTCCGTTCTCGACGATCATGCTGCGCGGCTTCTTCCAGCGGATTCCGTCCAGCCTGGAGGAAGCGGCGATGATCGACGGCTGCTCGCGCTGGTCGGCGCTCTTGCGGGTTATTATTCCCGTTATGCTGCCGGGTATCGCCTCGACGTTTATTTTCGCTTTCGTGCAGAACTGGAACGAATTGTTCCTCGCGGTTATGTTTATCGATAACGACTCCCTGAAGACGCTGCCCGTCGCGATGAACTCCTTCATCTTGAAATTCGACGTGGATTGGGGCGCGATGTCGGCGGGAGCGGTATTGTCCATTATTCCAACGATCTTCATCTTCGCGGTCGCGCAGCGATTCATCGTAGAAGGGTTAACACAAGGAGCAGAAAAAGGATGAGCAGCCTAGACAACAATCAGCAGCGGACCACAACGCCGATGGAGGAGCGCTTCACGCAAGTCGCTCACGATCCCATCGATGCGAGGCATCATGGCGCTATCCATGTACCGGTTTATCAGAACAGCCTGTTCGCATTCGAGACGTACGAGGCTTTCGAACAAGCGTTTCAATCGCTGATGCACAACCATATTTACTCGCGGGGCAATAACCCGACCGTCGATTATTTGGAGAAGAAGCTGGCCGAGCTGGAGGGAGCCGAAGAGGCAAAATGCTTCGCTTCCGGCATGGGCGCGATATCCGCAACCATTATGTCCTGCGTCGGGGCAGGCGATCACATTGTCTGCGTTGACCAGGCTTACGGGCCGACGAGGGAGTTTCTGTCCGTCTACCTGAGCCGCTTCGGCGTCGAGACGACGTTCGTCGATGGACGTTTTATCGAGAATTGGCAGGAAGCGATTCGTCCCAACACGAAGCTGTTCTATCTGGAAAGCCCGACCACGCTGTTCTTCGAACTGCAGGATCTGCAGCAATGCGCCGCGTTAGCGAAGAGCATCGGTGCGCGCACGGTCATCGACGGCACTTGGGCGACGCCGATCTATCAGAATCCGCTCGCATTGGGCGTCGATCTGGTCGTGCATTCCGTCACCAAGTATATCGGCGGCCACAGCGACTGCGTCGGCGGCGTCGTGCTCGGTTCGCGGGAATTGGTCGATCGTATCGGCAACAACGAGTACATGCTGTTCGGGGCGATCATGACGCCGCAGACCGCGGCGCTGGTTGCCAAGGGTTTACGCACGCTGCCCCTTCGCATGCAGCGGCACGAGGAGAGCGGGATGATCATCGCGGAGTATGTCCGTTCGCTGCCGTACGTACAGCAGGTCAATCATCCGGGCATGCCGCACCATCCGCAGCGCGAGCTGGCCGCGAGGCAAATGTCGGGCAGCAGCAGCTTGTTCTCCTTCACTACGAACGTGCCGCTCGCGAAGATGAAGGCATGGGCGGACAACCTGCAGTATTTCAAAATCGGCGTCAGCTGGGGCGGCTTCGAAAGTCTCGTTACCGTCAATGCGGCGGGCAAGCAGCCCGAGGATGGCTGCATCGTCAGGCTGTATATCGGGCTGGAGAGCCCGCAGGATCTGATCGCGGATATGAATCGGGCGGCGCGTGAACTGTCGCTGGCCGCGGGTTCGTAAACCTAATTTGAAATAGCAAACCGCCCTCCACCGGCCGCTTGGCCATCGTGGAGGGCGGTTTTCGCATGGCGTTCAATAGGAATGCCGGTCATAGCGCGACTGATGCTGATTGAGATGCGGGTGATGGTCGGACTCGTCGGACTCGTCGTCGTCGGCATGCTGTTCGTGGTCAAAGGCATGCTGCACGTTGTCGACGATTTCCTCGACCGCGCCGCTGATCATATCGAGCGGACCGTTGTCTTCGTGATTCTTAGGCGTATTGATGCCTGCCGCGGTGTTCGAGGTTTCGTTATACATTTCGTCATAGCCGTCCCTGTTTCTCTTCATGGGGATACACCGCCTTTTTGCATGATTTGGAGGACTGTTCCATTCGCATCACTGATATATTACCCCGGATTGGGGAAATACACTCGGCGCCGTGTCCGCCATCCGCATTCTAGCGCAAGGCAATGTCTTCGAAACGATTATGAACCCGCTCGCGCATAAAGGCTTTCATGAGCTGTACGGCTTGGTCTTCCAGCTCGCCCGCTTCCTGCATCAGAGGGACGATCGGGGCGTCTAGGCAAGCCTCGAGCGCTTCCGCCACCCGGTCGAAGCGCTCGGCTACGCCGGCGTAACAATCCGCAATGGGGACGCATGCCGGCCAGATCTTCGCCAGCTCCGCGGTGTACTCGGCCAGATCCCGTTTGGCGGCGGCGTATCGCTGTATTAAACTGCCGGCTCCTGTTCGATCCGTTAGGTGAATATTATTATCGTCTAGTTTATCGATAAACACATCGTAGGCTTGTTTGCCGCAGGCGTAGATGTCCTTGGGAAGCAAGAGGTCGTGCGTCTCCCATTTGAAGATCGCCTGCATGAACGATTCCTTGTAAATTTCGAGCTCGTCGAGCGCGATTCGGGCCTCGAAGGTTTGATAATACCAGTAAGGCGATTCGTTGCGGCCGAAGTCGCTGTAGGGAAGGGACTTCGGCTGCTCTCCTTCGGCCCCGGTACCATCGACGTAGAACAAGCTGGCCGTATCGTCGTCGTAGCCTGCGGCAATGACGAAATCATCCTTCCAGAACACGGAGCCGATCCCGTTGTCGATGGACTGCTTGATCATGGCGACGGCATGCTTCTGATACAAAGGGAACGTCGGGGCGAAGCTGAATCCGGCGTTCGAAGAAGCCGTAATGCCGATAAAGTCGGCTGCGAGAAAATGCTCGGCGATCCAGTTGTACGCATGCCAAGAATCGGCGCTCAGCTGGCGGTCCGCCGAGAAACGAAAGCCGTTCACGGTCATCCCGGCCAGCATCGCTTTGGAACGGCCGAACCATCCGCAATGCGTCAGCACGCCGTGCATCGCATCGGTATAGGATCGGGATTCGCGGGTCATGGTTAGTCCGGTCAATTGTTTGCTGCCCATGGCGGCGGGCACCTCCTGTCGTCAGCGCGCCGAATTGGCGCCCCATCGTGGAATGATCGATCGTTTGCGATCCGGAAACCGCGCGGATACGCTGCGGAATACCGCGATCGCGCGTTCTTCCAGCGCTTCGGCCTGCAGCAGGATGGAGCAGAGCGCTTCGGTCCGCTCGGGATCGATCCGCTTGCCGTCAGGGCCGGTCGTCCAGCAATCGTGGACGGCGGACAGAACGCCGCGCAGCTCCGCGTATCGTGCGGCGGCTTCCTCAAGCCCTGGCAGCGTATCCTGCACGTCGTGCAGATAATCCGCGATTTCGCCTCGCGTATAGACGTAATCTTCTAAGATATAGACGGCTCCGCGTTCGTCATACGCCTCGTTCGCGAGTCCGTTCCTGAAGAAGGAGAAGGCCAGCTTGCCGGAAGCGATCTCTGTGTCGGGCAATGTTTTATGAGGCGTTTCCCAGTCGTAGATGGCCAGTCGAAGCGACTCCAGCACCATGGCGGCCAGGTCGATCTCGACGCGTTCCCCGAACATCTGGCAGTACCAGAAGGGCGTGAAATTCAAGCCGAAATTGTCGTACAGCACGACGCCGTGCTCCGCATTCCAGCCATCCTGCACGTAGAACACTTCGTCTTCATCGTCATAGCCGCAGATGACGCCGAACTCCGGTATCCAGTAAATGACGCCGACTCCGGCATCCAACGACTGTTTGACCCACTTCACGGCATCCGCTTGATAATAAGGATACGTGGCATGCCGCGTGCGGCCTGCGTCCCGGATCGTGAAGAGCCCGAGGTTCTCGATGGCGGGATCATGCTCGTTCCCCCATTGGCCATAAGCCGAGACCGAGAAGGAGAGCAGCTTCCGGTGGACGGCGAACTTGAACGCCATGCCGCTTAGTCCGGCAAGCATGTATTTGGGCCCCGCGAACAGCCCGGCGGCCGTAAGGATCGCATGGAGACTGTCCACGTAGGACTTGGATTGGCGTTTCATTTGAATCTGATGCAGCATGACGCGGGACATGGGGCTGCGTTCACCTCTCGTTCGTTGGGGTCAATTGCTTCAGAATGGCGCTGCACTTGCGCTCGAGCTTGTCGATCAGCCATTTGGGCGCCAAGAGCGTTACCCAGGCCGATTCCGAAGTCCACAGCTGCTGCAGGAAAGCATCCGTATCGTGAAACTCCAGCAAATAGACGAGCGGTTCGGCCGTGCTTCGCATGCGATAGCCGTTCCAGGCCGAGCCTGAAGCGGACTCGGGCAGTTTGAGCTTCGCGGTGAATGGTTTCTTCGTGCTGCCTTCGCTGCCGCCGCTGTTCCATTCCAGTTCTTCCAGTCCGGATGCATCGAAGCGGTCCTTCGTGACGGTCATGCTGACGATGCAGTCGAGCCGCAAGGTTCGCCGTTTCCGCTGGGTCGCGGAGTAGGCGGCGAGATAATCGCAATTGGTTCTGGCGAAAAGCTTCATCGGCCAAACCGTAAGCGGCTCGGCATCGGCGCTTTCTCTGTAGACGAGCGTGACGGCGAGTTGGCGGGAGATGGCATCGGACAGCCGTTCCGTCGTATCGATCAGCGTGGGGTTCATATCGAAGACGGGCAGCCGAAAATCCGTCTGCGCGTCATTCGGGGCGAAGCGGTCCAGCAGGTTGGCGATGCGATTGACGGCGGGAGCGCCGTCGTAATTGTATTCCCGATAGCGGCGAGCCAAATAGTTCAAAATCTTCTGCTCTTCTTCGGTCATATACAGGAGCGGAAGCGCGTATGTTTTATCCTCGTAGCAATAGCCGCGATACTTCGCAACATAGAGCAGGGGGGCTGATAAGGAGCAGGCCAAGTATTCGATATCGCGCTGCGCCTGGCGCTTGGAAATCTCGAACTGCGCGGCCAGCGTGGAGCTGTTCGGATAATTGCCTTCTCTGAGCTGACTGTCAAACCAGCGAATCCGATGCAAGTTGCTCATTTGGATCACCTCTTTATTCAATCAAGCAAGACACTGCGGTAATCTGCAAGCGCATTCTCGAATGGAGAAGCTTACTGCGCCTGTTTGGAAAGACGCCGGCGTTTCTTCCCGGATTACCTCATTACACCATCTGCGCTCGGCGCGTGGCAAGCTGATTTTGAAACGATGAACCCGTTCCCGGGACGGGAACGGGCGTCGGCTTCAGCCCGCATGGACGTCGATTTTGTCCTGCGGGGCGTGGATGCAGCGTTTGCATACTTTTATCGCGGTACCGTCGGATTTGGCACGAGGATAAAGAAGCTTGATCCGCGTACGGCTGCAGATGGGGCAAGTTCCCCGGCCCCGGGATGGCAGGCTCCATAGGATGCGGCCCCGTTTTGTTTTTGCCATAAGATTGTGACCCTCATTTCGATTGCTGTGGTAGTTGCCCTTTCAGTGTAAAACAGCCGGTACGACATAAAATGTCGCAGCAGATTGGTTGATTTTGGCCTTCTGCATGCGGCTATGGTATAATCACAGGCAATTCTATAACCGTTTCCCGGAGGCGATCATGCTTAGTTTCGAACAAAAGCTTTCGATATTGGAGTCCTTTCCCGAGCTCAGCCGGAAGGACGTGTCGTTAGGCCGCGTCAATTATCAGTACGAGGAAAGTTTGTACGAGAAGAAGAACGTTGCCTTCCACCTGCACCCGAACGGCAACGGATTCGTATATGCCGGCCATCTGCGCGGGTACGAAACGGATGATAAAGGATTCGTGAACATTCGCGAATTCGAGGAGACGGAGCTGCGCAGCTTGGTGGCGGAATCCATTCGCTCCTTATCCGAGCGCGAACCGGAACCGGTCGGCTCGTCAAGAAAAGCGGCGGCATCCGGGGGAAGCAGCGGCAAGAGCAACGGCGGCAATGCGTCGGTATGGC
Source organism: Paenibacillus rhizovicinus (assembly GCF_010365285.1). Taxonomy (NCBI): domain Bacteria; kingdom Bacillati; phylum Bacillota; class Bacilli; order Caryophanales; family Paenibacillaceae; genus Paenibacillus; species Paenibacillus rhizovicinus. Next base: position 2,894,835 of record NZ_CP048286.1, on the reverse strand, counting down.
ATGGCGCCGACAAACAGACGCTGACCTTGAAGCACGAGGATGATCTGTGGTACGTGTACGCGGGCCCCAACCTGGAGATGGTGCTCGAAACGTACGAAGAAGCGGAACAATATTTGCACGAGGAAGGCTTCTTCCTCGTTTAAGTCCCATAATGCACAAACAGAGAGGCCCCGTTCGGTTGAACGGGGCCTCTCTGTTTGTGCTGGCTAGGGAGCTGCGGGGTACGGTGAATGAACACGTCGTCGTTTTAGTCGGAAGCCAGTCCCTGCGGGGCACTGCGCTGTGCTATGAGACTGCGGGCCGCGAGTCGGCGCGACCGCTTTGGTCGGACGTTTAAGAGCGAGGAAACGGCTTACTCGCTGTCTGCCGGCAGTTTCTTGCGAAGCAGCTCCAACTGCTCGTCAACGAGCGAGCTCTTCCCGGCGGCCGCGCCTGCCGCGGCATCCGTGTTGTACGTGCTGCCGAAGCCTGGGGCGCCGTACGAGCCGCGAACGGCAATATGAGCTTCCCATTGGGCGATCTTCTCTTCCATGCGCTGGAAGCCGCGTGCGGCGCTGCCGCCATCGAGGACGGCCGGACCTGCGCTGAAGCTCGGCATCGCGGCGCGCGAATTTGCTTTCGCCAGCCGAATGCGGTTCATCAGTTCTTCTTGTTTCTTCAACAGCTGAGGCAGCTCTGCTTTGGCCGTCTCCAGTCGGATCGCGAGCTCGGAAGTTTGACGCTTCGCGTTGTCATACCAAGTGCGGTACTCGCGCGCCTTCTCTTCGTAGTGCAGCTTCGCCGTCAACGCTTCGCGGGCATGCGCCTCTTGGCCGGCTCTCATCGCTTCCAGCGCTTTGGCTTCGCTTTGCTCGGCCAGCGCGGCGGCTTCCGTCGCTTGCTGCAGCCAGCCTTTGGCGAGCGCTTCTTGCTTCAGCAGCTCATGCTGCACGTTCCCGATTTCCTCTTGCATGCTGCGGACGTACTGGTTCATCATCATTGCCGGATCTTCCATTTTATCGAGCAGCTCATTGGCCGCGGCTTGCGTGATGTTAAACAAACGATTCAAAATTCCCATTGCGTTCATCTCCTAAGTATAGGTGTGTGTTTAGTGTGTTATTGGGTGCTTGGGCGGCGGTGACAGACAATCCATTAACCGTAGTAGCGAAAGGGCTGGTCGGGCATCATGACCTCGAAAGGCGCTTTCGGCACCACGATGCTGGCTACGATATAGAGCAGCAGCGTCGTGCCGAGGCTGAATACGCCCGAGACCAAGAGCACGAGCCGAACGATAGTGGCGTCGATGCCGAACCATTGTCCAATACCGGCGGCAAGGCCGGTCAATTTGCGATCCGAGGTAGAACGGTAAAGTTTTCTCATTATAATTTCTCTCCTTGTTAGCTGATTTTTGTAATAAGCATGTATGGCTGACTGCCCGTGAGCGTCGTTTCTTCTTATCCTTGAGCGATAGCTTAAGTTTACCGGGATTGGCGGTTTCTCGTAACGGTCCAGCGGCGGTTTTGGAATCTAGCCTTAAGGCGGGGATAGACTAAGACCTGAGACCGCATGGATGCGCAGCGCAAACACCCCGCCGGCACGCTGATTCCAGCGGCCGAGCGAGGTGTTTGGAGGTAAGGCGACGGAAACCGTAAGCATTCTGGCGCTAAGGCAGCAGCTTCACGACGTCGAAGTTGTCTTCGAGCAGGAGCCAATTCTGCGGGAAGCTGAGCCCGAGCTTCCAGTAGCTGATGCCGCGCAGCTTCAACTGCTTCATGAGATTGAACTTGGCCTGAATGGACCTTGCATCTTCGAACCATACGCGGTGTTCCTTGCGATTATCGTCCCAGTAGGTGAAATGCGGCGCCTGGGCCGTCGTGTCGTAGAGAATCTCGGCGTTGCGCGTCCTCGCCAGCGCAATAGCGGCTTGCGGGCTGAGCGCTTTGGCGTAAGCGCCGCCTGGAACGAAGGGCAGCGTCCAGTCGTAGCCGTATAAATTCTGGCCCATTAAGATCTTGTTGGCCGGCATTTCGGTAAGTGCGTATTCCAGTACGCTGCGGACGGGACCGATGGGGGAAACCGGCATCGGCGGTCCGCCGCTGTAGCCCCACTCGTACGTCATGATGATGACGAAATCCGCAATTTCGCCATGCGCCTTGTAATCATGCGCGGAATACCAGGCGCCTTCCTGCCCGGCGCTGGTCTTGGGCGCAAGCGCCGTAGACATCGTAAGGCCGGCGGCGTGAATGGGAACGACCGCCTTGCGCAGGAATCGGTTGTATGCCTCGCGGTCCGAAGGCAATAGATGCTCCAAGTCGAAATGGACATCGCGGTAATTCAACTCCTTCGCCGTCTTCAGGATGTTGGCGATCAGCTTATCCTGAAGCGCGGCATCGCTTAGAAGGAGATGGCCCAATTCGTCGCTGAATTGGTCGCCTTCGAGATTCGTGACGGTCATCATCATGGCCGTACGCTGCCTCGTCGCGATACTCTCCAGATCGCCGAGCGGCGGGAGTGCCAGCGTACCGTCGCGCTGAATGCGGAAGCTGGACGGGGCCAGGTAAGTCAGATGCGGCGCCGCCTGCCGGGCCGCTTCCGTTAGCGCGGGCGATACCGTCGTGCCGCGCGGGTCGATGTACGCATTTACGTAAGCTTTCCGTTTCGGCATGGGCGGTATATATAGCCTTGTCCCGATTTGAAGAGGCGCATTCGGGTCCAGATCGTTGAGGGCGGCCAGCCTCGCGGCAGTCGTGCCGAACTTGGCGGCGATGGACGTCAGCGTGTCCCCGGCCGTCACGTAATAATATTGGCCCGCGATTGGAATGACCAGTGCCTGTCCGATCACCAGCGTTTGCGCAGGCGATATTTCATTGGCCGAGGCGATGGCATCGACCGGAATGCCATAATCTTGCGAGAGCCGGTAGAGCGTCTGGCCGGCATGTACGACATGGATCTGCATCGCTTATTCCTCCCATGTGATTCCGCATCATCTGAAGACGTCTCTTCTAACGTATTCAGGCGCTCCTTCGCGCATGTCATCGTTTTTGCCGCATCCGGAACGGACCTCGAAGAGCCTTGGCGCCAGTGCCGTTTCTCCCGCCGTTACGAATCCTTTCGTTAGCTGTACGGAACCTGCGCGCCGACTTGTTTGATGATGCCGGTAATTTGATTCTCGTGTCCGATAACGCGCGTCTTCTGCTCGACGATGCTCCGGGATAAGGAAACGAGCGTAGAGAGCGATTGGAGCGTGCCCTCGAATGAACCGCTCTTCACGCAAGCGTTCAGCGTCTTGACGACGTCGGGGATGCTCTTCTTCGTACCGGATACGGATGCCAGCGCGATTTTGGTTTGGGCATGGATCGGGTCGATGGCCGCGAGGCTGGTCTTGAACGTCTTGATCTTCTTGGCGGTCGCCGCTTTGGCATCCGAGAGCGTCTCTTGGCGAATGCGAATGTCCGCGCGCGCCAGCTGCACGGCAGGCTTGATCATTTCCGCCTGCCGGCTCAGCAAGGAAGCCAGTTCCTTCAGCTTCAATGCCCGGGCGGCCGCGACCTGTTTATTGATCGCGGTGTATTGATCGAAGAGCGGCTGATACCGTCCCCGCAAGGCGTTCAGCTCATTCGTCATCCGGCTCAGCTTGGCCGCGTCGATCAGCTTGATCCGTTTGTTCACGGCGTCGAGCGCGATGTCGTTGTTGGAATGCAGCACCTTGTACTGATCGTCCAGGCTCGTCTCCTGACGCTGGTAAGCTTGCAGGCTGGACGACTGCGCATTCAGCTTGTCCTTCGTGACGGCAGGGGCAGCGGCAATGTGCTTGGCCAGCGCGGTCTGGGCTGTCTGGGACAGCGAGACCGACGCGGCGAACGCCGTACCCGGAACGAGCATTACGAAGGCAAGCAGTGCAAGCAACATGGATGAAAACGGATTCAACCTCATAGACTTAATCATACGACAATCTTCCTCCTTCGCCGCGGAACAACTCCGTGGACGCAAAAAAACCCGCAAGAAAGGCAAGAGTGCCTTTGCTTACGGGTGCTTCCGACGTAAGTGAACCGCGAACATATGTTTTTATAAAATATAGCTGATCTTGAAAAAATAGTCAAGACGAACAGCGAACGCCCGTTGCTGGATTTTCAAGGTATAAGCTATAATAATTGTATATTGAACGAGATGAAAGCCGCATCTGAATACTTCAGTCCTATCGTTTGGCAGCATCGCAAATCGAATGATTTCAGGAGGCTGAGACGATGAACGCAGAGTCGGATCGCAAGCTGATTATCGTATTTACAGGTCCGGACGGTTCCGGCCGCAAGACCGTTGCCGACAGTGTCGGAGCCACGCTTGGCATGGGCAAGGTGCTTTCGTACGCGACCCGCAAACCGAGACCGGGTGAAGTGAACGGTCAGGATTATCATTTCATTACTTCGGAATTGTACGAACAGTTCGATCGCGCGGGCGAATTCATCGAGAGCATCAGCATCAACGAAAGCCGATACGGCGTGCGCGGCAGCGACATCGATCAAAGCCTGCAGCTGGGCGGAAGCGTGTATCTCATTCTCAATCCGGAAGGGGCGCAGCTGCTCAAGGAACAGTACGGCGATCAGGTCGTCCGGCTGTTCATCTATGCGGACAGGCGCACGGTGCAGGAGCGGCAGCAGGAGGCGGGCATCGATCCGGCGATCGTCCAATCCAAGATGGATCAATACGAAACGGCGATCGCTTACCAGCCGAAATGCGAACATGCCTTCGAGAACTACGATCTTGCGCATACCGTATTCGATATTTCCAATACGCTGGAGCATTATTTGCAGCGGAATTTGGTGGAGCGGGATTAACCGCGGACACGAAGCGCGAACGAAGCCTAACCATACGCAAGCCCGTTCCTTCTAACGAAGAGGCGGGCTTGTTTGTTTAATCGGTCAAGCGTTTAAACGGCTGACAAAGGCTCGACTTTCAACAGCTTGCCCTCGCCTGCGTCCAGCCATTTGCCATCGGCTGTCTTGCGGTAGGTCGATGCGATGGACAACCGGAAATTTTGAAATGCCGGGCCGTTTACTTTCTCGACCGTTTGCACGACGTAGACGACGGCTTCGGTGGCGGTATAATCGACGATGCGGACCACCTCGTTCGTATACTTGAGGTCGTAAGTGTCCATGGTCTGTTTCGTAGCTGCCATGGTTTGGTCAAGGCCGGGAACATTAGGGTCGATCGTCGCTTTGTAGCCGTCCAAATCCTCGTCGTTGGAAGTTTTGGTCTGCTGATCGACGACGGCCAGAATGGCGGCCTTATCATCGGCGGGCACGTCCGCTTCATGGCTCGTGGCTTCGTCCGTGTTCACGTATTCCATCTTCTGCAGTTCAAGTCCGCTGAGCAGCCATTGCTTGTTCGGCCCGCGTACGAGCTCGATCTTCAGGACGCAGTCATTGTCCAGGTAGAAGCCGCCGCTTTCTTTGGCCGAGTGCTGGCTGACGATAATGACGGCGGACGAGGAGGTGAAGGTCGGGATATCCATCAGCTTCGACGTGGTGCGGACGACGGGATCCCCTTCTTTGGCTTCGCCCTGTGCTTTAACCGCCGCATAGAACGGTGAGCCGGGAGCGATTAGAGACAGGGTGCCTTCCAGATCGCTAGCCGTATCGTAGGCATCCATCCGTGCCAGATACGCCTGAAGTTCTTTGATATCTGCGGCCGTAGGGCCTTTGGCGCTGATCTTGACCGTTTGGGCTGCGGAATCCCAGCTGACGAGCATGCCTGTCGATTCGCCGATGAAACGCAGGGGAACGAGCGTGCGTCCTTCTTGGACGATCAATTGGACAGACTTCGCCGAAGCTTGTCCGTTCACGGTCGCGGCTCCGCTTGCGACATTCAAGGTCAAGGTAACGGATGCCGACGTTCCCGTGATCGTCTTGCTCTTCGCATCGTACGCGACCCTGAATCCGAGGACGTTGAACAAGGCTTTGAATTCTACATAGGTCGTGCCGTTCGTGATCATCGGCGGCGCGTCGAAGGCAACCTTCTGATCGCCTGCCCATACGGTAATCGGCGGTTTGCCGGTCGCTGCGGATGCCAGGCCGGAGAAGGCCAGCAGCAGCAGCATGGCGGAAAGCAGCAGTGCGGTGATTTTCTTCAAAATGAACACTCCTTACGCAAAATGGAAAATAGGATACAAAAGTCAATATACCAGTAAATTCCATGTCATGAACAGGTAAAATAAGGAAAATATTATGTCAGTATTAACATATCGAACTTGACGATTCCGACCGGTGGCCGTGACAATTATCCCATTCGCGACCGGTAGGTCGTCGGCGCCGCATCCGTGTATTTCTTGAACAGCCGCGAGAAATAAAACATGTCGGAGTAGCCCAGCAGACCGGCGATCTCCATGACTGTTTTGTCGGTGTTCAGCAGCAGTTTCTTGGCCTCCGCAACCTTCAAGCGATGCATGAATTCACCGAGCGGATAGCCGGTGTAATTATGCACGATCCGCCGCAGCGTCGGGACGGAGATGTGATGCCTTGCGGCGATTTCGCCGCTGTCCGGCTTCCCGTAGACGGTGCCGGTCAAGTCGTCCAGCAGCTGGTGGACGAACATCGTTCTGCTGCTCGTTTCCGGCTCGCGGAAGCGCAGCGACATGTCGAAGAGGAGCGCCTCCAGCGCCAGTGCGGCCCGGTCCAGGTTAGCGGGAATCGCGCTTTCCAGCAGGCTGAAGATGAGTTCGATTTTGCTGAAGAGGCTCTCGTCCGTACCGACGAATTTGACGGCCTCCGGCTGCTCGTACCAGCTGTTCAGCCACTCCTGCACGCGCGAACCCTCCAACGTGAAATAGTACTCGTCCCAGAAGCCGCCTTCCTCGGGGCCGTATTGAAAGACCTCTCCGGGAAACAGGCAAAATACCGTTCCCGCCTCGACTGTCTGCTTTGCTCCGTCCCCGGCTTGGTAGTAGCCCCGTCCTCCTCCGATGTATACGAACGCCCATTGATCGAACGACGCATCCGCCCGCTGTTGAATCCGACCGGGCAAATGGCCCGCATAGCGAATGAGGAGCGACTGTATGCGCAGCTTCTTCAAATCAATCACATTATCATAGAGCCGTATAGGAAGCGGACTGATCATATTGTCCATGTAGGTTGGCATAATGTACATTCTCCTAGCGGATTTGTCATGGTATGTTTAAGACATTGTTTTAATTACATTAGTCATGCAAGTCAATTATATCGGCCGGCTTGCGGGAAGGGAAGGGACGAGATCATGGAGAACACAGGTAGAAAGCTGCAGGTAGGCGTCATTGGAAATGGATCGATTTCCGGTTTGCATTTGGAGGCTTATCGGAAGAATTCCGATGCGGAGCTTGTCGCCGTGTGCGATTTGAACGAGGAACGCGCCCGCGCAGCAGCGGAGAAATACGGCGCGAAGCGCGTGTATACGGACTACCGCGAGCTGCTGGCCGACCCGGCGATCGAAGCGGTCAGCATCTGTACGTGGAACGACAGTCATGCGGAGATCAGCCTTGCCGCACTGGCAGCGGGCAAGCATGTCCTGTGCGAGAAGCCGATGTGCAAGACGGTGGAAGACGCCGAGCGCGTTCAGCAGGCCGTGCGCGAGTCGGGCAAGGTCATGCAGGTCGGATTCGTGCGCCGTTATGCGGGCAGCGTAGAAGTGCTGAAGCGTTTCATCGACGCGGGCGAGCTCGGGGAAGTCTATTATGCCAAAGCTTCCTGCCTGCGCAGACTCGGGAATCCCGGCGGCTGGTTTTCGGACAAGAGCCGTTCCGGCGGCGGACCGCTGATCGATCTCGGCGTTCATATCATCGACATTTGCTGGTACCTGATGGGCCGGCCGAAAGTGAAATCCGTCAGCGGCAACACCTATCATAAGCTGGGCAACCGCGCGCATATTCAAAATCTCAATTTCTATAAAGCGGCCGACTACGATGCATCGCGCAACGATGTCGAGGATGCGGCGAACGCGGTCATCCGGTTCGAGAACGGCGCATCGCTGCTGGTCGACGTCAGCTTTACGCTGCATGCGGTGAAGGATGAGATTTCGGTCAAACTGTTCGGCGACAAGGGCGGAGCGGAAGTCGAGCCGGCGCTCGTCATCATGTCCGAGAAGCATGATACGATCGTCAACGTAACGCCGCAAATCGACCATACCACTTTCGACGCGAACGAAGCGTTCGGCAGGGAAATCTCGCATTTCGTGAACAGCTGCCTCGGCCGCTGCGAAACGCTGAGCCCTGTCGAGGACGGGCTGGAGGTGACGCGCATGCTGAGCGCGGTATACGAATCGGCGGCGTTGGGCAAAGAAATCCATTTCGATTAAGCGGATAAAGCAGATTGGTTTGCGTGTCCAACCGTGAGGTTGGACATGCAGCATTCTGCCAAGCCCGTTTCGTCCCGCGGCAGGCGGGTAAATTCAGAATAAGAAAGGATGAGGATTATGGCTACTCCTCTGAACAATAAAATCGGCGTGATCGTGGACAGCTTCGGCATCGGCGTACGGCAAGGGTTATTGAAAGCGAAAGAGGTCGGCGCGGAAGGCGTGCAAATTTACGCGGTATCCGGCGAAATGGATCCGGCGGTTCTGGATTCGGCGGCAAGACGCGAACTGCGGAGCTACATCGGCGGACTGGGCTTGGAGATTTCCGCGCTTTGCGGCGACCTCGGCGGACATGGTTTTCAAGATGCGGCAGCCAATCCGGCCAAAATCGAAAAGTCGAAGCGGATCCTTGATTTGGCGGTCGAGCTTGGCACGCCGATCGTAACGACGCATATCGGGATCGTGCCGGATGACCGCGACGGCGCCATCTATGCAGCCATGCAGAGCGCATGCGACGAGCTTGGCCGGTACGCGAAGAGCATGAACGCTTACTTCGCGATCGAGACGGGACCGGAGCCGGCGGCGCATTTGAAGAGCTTCTTGGACACGCTCAGCACGAACGGCGTTTCCGTCAATTTCGATCCGGCGAATATGGTCATGGTGACCGGCGACGACCCCGTGCAGGGCGTCATTACGCTGAAGGATTATATCGTCCATACGCATGTGAAGGACGGCCGTCGTCTGCGCGTCGTCGATCCTCGCAAAGTCTATGGCTTCCTCGGTTACGAGGAGATGTCGCATGAACACATTGCCGAGATGGCCGGCGAAGGAGCGGATTTCGCGGAGCTGGCGCTGGGCGAGGGCGACGTGGATTTCGAAGCGTATTTCGCGGCGCTGCAGTCGATCGGCTACGGCGGTTATCTGACGATCGAGCGCGAAGTCGGCAGCCAGCCGGAGCAGGATATCCGCAAAGCGGTGGAATTCATTAAACGGTACCGTTAACGTACCGGAGAGGCGGAAATGAAGAAATGAAAGTATCGGTAAGCGTATGGAGCGTCCATCATTATTTGTACAACGGTTCATGGACCAACGCGGACTTCATTGACTATGCGGCGAGTATCGGAGCGCAAGGCGTGGAATTGCTGAGCATTTTCTGGAATGCGGAAACCGACGTGCCTGCCGTTCGCGAGGCATTGGCAAGAACGGGTCTGAAGCTAGCCTGCTTCGGCGCGTGCAACGATTTCGCCAACGCTACTGTGGAGGGACGGGCCGCAGCGCTCGCGGATATCAAGAATTCGGTCGACATGGCGGCGCTGCTCGGCGCATCGGTCGTTCGCGTCTTCGCCGGCGACACCAAGGAAGGCATCGGCTACGACCAAGGCAAAGTGTGGATCGTGGAAGGACTGCAAGAAGCGGCAGCTTACGCGCAAAGCCGCAATATCGTATTGTGCCTGGAAAACCACGGCGTCTTCGCGGGCAGAAGCGAGCAAGTGAAGGAAATCATCGAGCAGGTAGATTCGCCGGCTCTTCGCAGCACGTACGACATGGGCAATTTCCTGCTTGTGGACCAAGATCCGCAGCCGTCGTTCGATGAACTGGCACCTTATATCTCCCATGTGCATGCGAAGGATTTCAAGCAGGTAGAAGAAGGCGCGGAAGGCGCTTACCGTACGCTTAGCGGCAAGTCCTTCTATGTCGGCGTCGTGCCGACGGCAGGCGATGCAAGCGTGGCCGAAATCATCGTTAAGCTGAAAGCCATCGGCTATAAGGGATGGATGAGCGTCGAATACGAAGGCTTGGAGGAGCAGAAGGCAGGCACGTCCAGGGCGGTTGAGCTCCTTCGCGGCACGGTATCGGTGTAGAAGAAGCATGCGCACGCGTAACATGAGATGAATTTGGGTAAACATTAGTGAAACGCATTTAGAGTTTTCGGAATGAAGAAAGCGGGGGAATGCCTATGAAGCCGCTCATTAAGAAAGACCTGATCGGCGTTATGCACTATGTCCGGGATTTGGATCATGCCAGCGCGTGGTATTGCGAGAAGCTCGGTTTGGAGCTCCGGGGATACGGCAAGAACGATTTCGTGGAGCTCGGTCTGGACGAGCAGTATGTCATGCATCTGTTTAAAGACGAAACCGCCCGTCCGGCGGAACGAGCGACATTCGCGTTCGATACGGACGATATCGAGGCGGCGCGCGGCATGCTCGCTGACCGTGGCGTGACGGTCGGACCTTTGGAACGGCACGGCGATCACGCGTCGTTCACGTTTCGGGATTGCGACGGCAATGCGCTCATGATGTGCCAATATGATTAAAGCCGGTCCGCAGCGACTCGTGCCAGGAAGCCAAGGCGGCTTCGGGAGCGAATCGCTGCGGATTTTTATTGCTTTGGGCAGGGACGGGCATGCAACCTTTCCACGCATGCGGTCGTCGACTTATTGAGATGATCAGATCCGGTTTGTATAATGCGGGAGGCGTGTGAAAATGATACAGCGACGATCGTATAAGCTGCTGCTTGCGGCGGCTTTGCTGCTCGCTTCGGGCAGTGCGGGCCAGCAAGGGACGGCGATGGCGGCGGGCAGCGCCGATATGCCGGCGGCGGCCGATCCAAGTACAGCCGTGCAGCCGATGCTGGACCCCGGTTTCGGGTACGAAACGCATTTTACGCATGATTTGGCCATGAGCTTGCTGGCGAGCAGCCCGGTGGCGGCGTATTTGCCCACTCGCCTGCCTGATTCCGGTTGGCAATATTACGGCTTGAAGAGCGCGCTGAGCGGGGACGGATATGCCGTAACGGCATTCCGCACGGCGAAATTACAGCCGGTTTCGGAAACGCTGCCAAGCGCGGGCGGGAAGTCGGGGGTCGACCCGGCCGCCGTGCTTTATGAGCTAAAGGCTGGTACGGCGGCCGAAGCGGGGCTGGCCGTGCCGCAGACAGCCAAGCGGCTGCTCGGCGCCGATGGCTGGACGTATTGGGCGGACGGCGCCTCGGATACGGCTGCCGCAGCGCTAACCGCGAAGTTTGCCGCCATGTCCAAGCCCGGTTCGCCGGTGAACGGAGCGACCGGCACCGTACTGGCTGCGAGCGCCGGGTCGAAGACGGTCTATTCCGCCAGCTGGACGATCGACGGCAGCGTGTATTATTCGTTCGTCAGCTACGGTTCATTGGCGGATTTCACGGCCATGCTGACAAGCTTCCGTCCGGTGACGAACCTCCTTGCTTCCGCGGACGTCGTGCTGCTGCCGAAGGAGATGCAGCTGAATATGCAGATCGGCCGCGGGCGGCTTTACGAGCCGTACGAGAACCGGTTCGCGGAGCTTGCCAAGGCGCCGGCCGTGTATAACGGCTCCGTCTACCTGCCCCTGCGGGACATCGCGACGGTCATCGGCGGCAAGATTCGATATATCGGCAAGGAAGGCGCCGTCTACGTTTCGCGGGACGGGGACGAAGACGAACTGAAGCTGGATTTGCGGACAGGGACGGTCGCGAGAGGACAGGAGAAGCTAGGTGCAATCAAGCCGATCGTGAAAGACGGAACGACACTGGTGCCCCTCCGGTTCATGACGGACCAATTCCGGCTTGCGGCGGATTACGACGCGGCTTCGAAGGGCGTAACGGTGCATGCCAACCAGTGGGCGCTGAAGGACGCGCTTCCACGGACGAGCAGCGCTGCAGATTTGGCGGTCAAGGTATTTACGATCGGAGGGCCGCCGTTTCTGTACGATAATGAGAAAGTAGCCATCAACACTTCACACGGCTATACGAATTTGAAGCCCCCGCAAGGCTATAACGGGCTGAAGTACGTCATTTACGAGGTCCATGTGCCGCTCATTCCCGGCGAGAACGAGCTCGTCCTGCGGGATATGGCCAACAACCGCGTGTTGACTGGCATTCCGATTAGAAGTACGGTGAAGCCAGAGGACATTCCGTTCCGGTACGGCGGGCTCGTCTGGTTCGACGGCATGGACCTGAAGCTGAAGCTGACGTCCACCGACGGGAAAGCTTGGCCGGCCGGCTATGCCGAGACGAGCGGCGCGATTACGATCGCGAGCGATGCCGATTTCAAGGCGTTGAATTTCAACTCCTTGCAAGCAGGTTATCAAATCGGCACGTTCAAGAGTAAAATCGTGTCCGCGCCTTTGCAAGACGGCAAGCTCAGCTATCGGCTGCTCTTGGATAAAGGCCCGGGCACGTACGAGGTGACGCTGTACTCGCCTTTTGCGAATATGGATTCGGTGCAGGTCGTCAGCTTCATCGTCGTTGTTCCGCCGAAGAAAGCCTGAGGATAGACTGCTGGGAGCGGTTGAGGACCGCTATGACTGACGAGAAATGCCGAGGACTGCACAAGTGCAGCCGCAACCAGGCAATTGAACCGCATATCCAACATTGAGAGGGGATCATTCGATGACCATTCGTTTCAAACCCGTGCTTGTCGCCGCATTGGCGGCCGTCATGCTCCCATACGGCAGCGCGGTTTCGGCCGCCGCTTCCGCTGCTGCGACCGCTTCCGCTGCTGCGCCTGCTTCCGCTGCCGTCACGTCAGCTGCGACAGCTGCCTCGAAGTCTTTCAAACAAATCATAGCCGGGAATTATTATTCCGCCGCGCTGCGGGCGGACGGTTCGGTATGGACGTGGGGACGGAACCTGTGGGGCGAGCTCGGCGTGTTGAAGCAGAATCAAATTACTTCCGTCGCGGCGCCGGTCCGGCTTCCGAATCTGTCGGGCATCACCGCGATCGCAACGAACGGCGCGGGCATGCAGGTCGGCTTGAAGAGCGACGGCACCGTCTGGGAATGGGGTTCCATTGTCGGCTTGAAGGCGTCCATTCGCGAATCGGCGCTGCCGCAGCAAGTGACGGGCGTCACCGGCGCGACCGCGGCGGTCGCGCTTAACAGCGCGGGCGTCGCTTTGAAAGGAAACGGCGGGCTGATCGTATGGACGCACGAAGCATCCACCGGCAAGGCAGTCGTTAAGCAAGTGTCCGGCACTTACAAATGGACGAATCTGGTCTCATCCGGAGATATGGCGTTCGCGCTTGATGCGGCTGGGATCGTGTGGGAAATCGGCGCGCGTACGGAAAGGGACGGAACCACGTCGATCGTGCAGCCTTTTCGTCTGACGGGCATCCCGGCCTTGAAACAAATTTCGCCTCAATCGCTGTACGGTCAAATGTACGGCATAGACCGCAGCGGCGGTGCTTTGAAATGGACGCTTGCGCCTAACGCGGCTTACGACGGCTCCAAGCTGGCACCAGCGAACGTAATCGGCAAGGCGGTGCGAATACACCCCGAGCTGAAAGTGAAGGACATTCAAGCTGGCATGCTGCTGACCGAGGCAGGCGACGTCTGGACGCTCGAGAAGGGACCGGCAGGGAACGCCGGCAAAGTGAAGGGGCTTTCCGGCATCGTCTCCATTGCTTCCGGTTCCTATCACTACTTGGCGCTGGACGCAAGCGGCCGGGTATGGGGCTGGGGAGCGGACAATTGGAACGAGACGGGGAACGTCCGGCCGCAAAAGGACGGCATGGTCTATAGGCCGGTACCGATTCAGCAAGCGATCGACGTCTATGTGAACGGCAAGCTGCTCGTGGCTCCCTTTCCCGCCCGGATCGATAACGGCAGCACTTCGGTTCCGATGAAGGCCGTGCTTCAGGCGATCGGCGGAAGCTTCAGCGTTGCCGCCGATTATTCGACTGCGATTACCTATAAGCAAACGACGGCGACCCTGCGCAATGGCGGCGATTTTGCCGAAATTAACGGCAATCTCGTATCGCTCCCCGTCGTGCAAAAGGCGTTCAACGGCGTTGAAATGATTCCGGTCGGACTGTTGAAACTGCTCGGCATTCATGCGACTTGGGATGCGAAGCTCGGGGAACTGCGGCTGACCGGGGCGCTTTGACTCCGGGATTGACCGCTTATCCACTGCGAGCAGCCTGTTTACTCGTAAACGGCTATTCTCGCGTAGGTAGAAGCAGCTATCCAATTCGGTGAACGGAAGGGTATCCATGCATAATGAAGCCTTAAGCAATTACATCGCCAACATGCAGCTTCATATTTCGGAAGCGGCATTCTTCCATTGCACGGCAAGCTGGCATCACATGGACGTGTTATCGGATTTCAACCGGCTGTACTACATGCTCGGCGAAGGCGGACATATTCGAATCGGCGAAGAAGAATGGTATCCGAAGCGGGGGCAACTGGTCGTGATGCCGGCAGGCACGATGCTGTCGGTTCAGACCATGGAGGGCCGGGAGTTCTCCAAATTTTTCTGCCACTTCAACGCACGGAGCGGCGAGCAGGAGCTGTTTCAGCTCTTGGAGACGCCGAGCTGCGTGGATGTGGCCGATTCCGAAGAGACGGAGCGGTTATTCGGCGAATTGGTGGACCATTACTATAGCAGCGAACTGACGTCCATGCTGCGCGCGAAGCTGCTGCTGCAAGAGCTGCTGTGCCAGTTCCTGGAGCGAGGCGGGGGAGCGAAGCTGCGGCAGCCGGCAAACGGCAGCGTCGATAAAGTGAGCCGGGTGCTGGCTTACATCGACCATCATTTAGCGGATGACGTGACGCTGGAACAGCTGGCGGAGCTGGCGCATTTCCACCCGAATTATTTCATCCGGTTCTTCAAGTCGGCAACGGGGCGCTCGCCGATGCAGTACATGAATCAGCGGCGGATGGAGCAAGCGAAGACGTGGATGGTGACGACGGAGATTACGATTTCGGAAGCCGCGGAGCGGGTCGGCAGCTCGCTGTACCAATTTTCCAAAATGTTCAAGCAGTACACGGGTTCAAGCCCGAGCGAATACCGCAAAACGATGCGCATGCAGCGCTTGCAGCAAGGGCAGCAGCTGCCCTTGCCGTAATCCGCGGATGTGCTTCGCTCCGCGGCAAGCGCTTGTCGGTACGCGGCGCTCTGGCTGTGGCGCATCGACGCCGATCCTTAAATTCCCATGCGCGTCAAAGCGCCTTCGAACGAGACGTCGACGCTGTCGTCGCCGGTCACGTAGCGCCATAACTTCGCGCGCTGCATGTGGTCGAGCCGGTCCTCGTTGCCTTGCCAACGCTGATAGCCATGCTCGATAATGCTTCGGACTTCCGGACTGTCGGAGCCGTCCAGGTTGAAGAGGCCGCGCTGCTCCTGGCCCGGGCGAAGCCGGAGCTTGAAGGCGTACCGCGTGCGGTCTGTCGCGTTCGGCTGGGCGCAGTGCCAAATGCCATGGTGGAGAATGGCGAGCGTGCCCGCTTTGCCGGCAAGCTGGCGCTGGCCGACGATGTTTTTGTACCGCGCGAGGCTGAACGTATTGATTTTCCGCAAATGCGAGCCCGGAAGGATGAGGGTCGGTCCCATTTCCGGGGGGGCGTCGTGGGAGAAGTAGAAGAGCTGAATGTCGAACGCGTGCGGCCGTACGTCGATGATGGAATCGCCGTGCCAATCCTGGGCGACGGGATAATGATCCGGCACGATATGGAGGAACGAATGGTCGTACACGGGCCGGCTGCCGACGAGGCTCTGGATGATTCCCTGCACCTCGGGCAGCTCGAACACCTCGCGGATCGCATCGGTTCTGTTCCAGAAGGTATGTCCTTGACCGCCTTTGACCTGCTCTTGATATACGCGTTCATTCAATTCCTGCGGCACGAACGCATCCAGCAGCAGGAAGCCTTCCGTCACGAAATGAGCCATCTGCTCCGCGCTCAGCAAATGCCGGCGGTCGACCGGCACGATATTCAGTTCACTCATGGACGAGCACCTTCCTTTCCATTACGTACTCATAGGGCAGATGCCCGGTATCATGTTCCTGGCCGGCCGGATAGTGCGGCAGCGCCGGGATTTGCAGCACGTTCCATCCTTCGCGCATGGCGTGAAGCACGGATTTGTAGGGCGGTACGGACGAGTCGCCAGTGTTCATCTGCAGCGCATCCTCGGGTGCGGCGCCGTCGTACAGCGACCAGGCGATGACCGGCGATTTGAGATCCGGCGTAGTGGAATGCAGAAACAGGATTTGCTGCCTTGTTTCGTTCAAGCGAAGAACCTCCTTCATAGGCATAGGGTTGAAGTGGAGTAACCATCGTGCTTGCCCTCATTGTAACGGGATGGAGCCGTGTTGGGGATATGCGGAATTAAGAACGGTTTGTGCAAAATTAAGGCGATTGCCGCGGGCTGTTATTATTCACGCCGCTGAGCGAAGCGCCGTTCATGCAACGGGGCTGTCGAACGGCCTTTCTGGGAATAATCGAACTGTTCAAACGGCCATAAATTTTATACAATAGTATTGTATAAAATCAAATGAGGTGATTCGTGATGAACGTCTATGATTTCACGGTTCTGACGTCCAGGGGCGAACGGAAGCCGCTTGCCGATTACCGCGGCAATGTGCTGCTTATCGTGAATACCGCGACGAAATGCGGGCTCGCCCCGCAATTCAAGGCGCTGCAGCAGCTGCACGAGAGATACAAGGATCAAGGCTTGACCGTGCTCGGGTTTCCGTGCAATCAGTTCAGGGATCAAGAGCCGGTTAAAGACAGCGAAATGCAGGAAACCTGCCAGATTAATTTCGGCGTCACCTTCCCGCTGCTCGGCAAAATCGACGTCAACGGTCCGAACGCGGATCCGCTTTACAACTATTTGAAACAGGAAGCGTCGGGGTTCCTGAGCTCGTCCATCAAGTGGAATTTCACCAAGTTTCTCGTCGATGCGGAAGGCCGCGTCGTCAAACGGTTCTCGCCGACTACGAAACCGTTGAAGCTTGAAGGACAGATCCAGAAGCTGCTGGCTGGCGCAAAGAAAGGCACGCCTGTCGGCTAACCGCAAGCGCCAACTCACGATGCAACCAGCTCCGAAACTTAATGTTTCGGGGCTTTTTCCATTGTTTTTCTTAAATGTTTTAAAGTCCCGGCAGGCGATGGATAGCAGTTTTAGGATGCTATGTTAAAATGTGAAATGTATGATTTACGCTATTAAGTAAAAATCGAATTATATAAACCTCGATTTTCCTCCCTTATACTCAACTTGTACCAATCACCATATAGAAAAGGGGTATCACATGAAACGGTATGTAAAGCTTGCGAAATGGACGACGCTTGCGCTCGTTATCAGCTCCTTGCCGACTCTGGCCGCTTGTTCGAGCGACAAGAACAACGAAGCGGCGAACAACAACGGAACGACCAACAATCAAACTGCAGACAACGGGACGAAATCCACTGTGGATCCGGCGGCGATGTGGCAGCAAAAATTCGATCCGCCGGTTACGATTACGACAGCGGTCGTAGATGACGGCGCTTCCAGGGGCAATGCCTTCAAACCGGGCGAATCCATGGAAGACAACGTGAATACGCGTTGGATGAAAGACAACATGGGTATCAATGTGAAATACGATTTCATCGTGACGAAAGCGGAAGATTACGATACGAAGATTCGTTTGCTGCTCTCCAGCGGCGGCAAGCTCCCGGACGTGTTCTCGGCACCGGGCGACTCCTTGCAAAACCTGATCGACGCCGGCAAAGTCATGCCTCTGGACGATGCCATCGAGAAATACGCGCATCCGGAATTTAAAAAGATCCTTGAAAAATTCGACTACGCGCTCGGCGAAGTGAAACGCGACGGCAAGCTTTACGGTCTTCCAGGCTTCTTCATGGGTGACGAAGGCACCGTGATGTGGATTCGCAAAGACTGGCTGGACAAGCTCGGTCTGCAAGCGCCAAAAACGCTGGACGAATTGACGAACGTATTGAAAGCGTTCACGGAAAACGATCCGGACGGCAACGGCAAGGCCGACACGATCGGTCTCGCAGTACCGCTGAAAGAAGGACCATGGACATGGATGGGTCAAACGGACGCGATCGTCGCGGCACTGACGGATCAAATGATCAATACATTCGATATCAAAAGCTACTGGAATAAAGGCGCGGACGGCAAGCTGACCTACGGCGCGATTCAGCCGGACGCGAAGAAATACCTCCAGCTCATGAAAGACTGGATGAGCAACGGCTACATCGATAAAGAATCCGGCATCATGGATCCGATGAAAGCTTCCGAGGCTGCAGCCGCAGGCAAAGCCGGCGTCATGTTCGGACCTGCCTGGATGGGCGGCTGGCCGCTCGGCGATGCTGCGAAGGTCGATCCGAAAGCCGATTTCGAAGCCTACAATCTTCCTTCCGGTCCAGACGGCAAGTTCGGCCGTGCCGAGAAAGGCATCACTGCAGGCTTCACGATGTTCAACAAAGACTTCAAGGGCATCGAGGCATGGTTCGCGTATTTCAACAAATTGTTCGCAAAGAACTTGAATCAAGACGGAGATCCATACAATGATCCGCGCTTCAAGGACGGTTTCCATGAAGGGTACGACTACGTGAATTACAACGGCAAAATCGTCAAAGGCGACTACAAAGCAGCCGGCGTGCCGGAAGACAAATGGCCGCTGAAAGACGGCAGCCGGATGGATATGCGCTTCATGATGGCGAGCATCACCGGCGGCACGACGACGATTCCGTATTCGAACACGGATGCGATCAAGAAATTCCTGGCCGATCCGAACGCCGAGCCGCAAACGTCCACGGAATTCGATGTCAAGGCATCGCCGGCCAGAACCTTAGCGGCGCAAGGCGTACGTTTGAATCAAGGCATTACCGAAGGTAAAAACTACTTCACGGGTCCGCTGACGCCGACGATGAAGTCGAAAGGCCAATTGCTCACGAAGCTGGCGACGGAAACGTACCTGAAAATCATCTATGGCGAGAAGCCGATGGACTACTTCGATGATTTCGTGAAGCAATGGAACGATAACGGCGGCTCGAAGATTACGGACGAAGTCAATGCTTGGTACGCTGAAAGCAATAAGTAAGGACTGAACGTCTACGGAATAAATGGTTTGAGATTCAATAACGGGGGATCAGGCTGCCGCAAGCTGTCGCCGATCTCCCGTTTTCCATAGAAAGGAAGGATGCAGCGTGGCTTCATATTGGAGAAAGACCTGGCCGTTTCATTTGCTTCTGTTGCCTGCATTAGTATTAGTCATCATTTTCGCGTACATTCCGTTATTCGGTGCTGCAATTGCCTTCGAAGATTATCAGCCTTGGCTCGGCATTAAAGGTTCGCCGTGGGTCGGATTTGAGCATTTCCGGACGATCTTCGAATATCCGGACAGCAAGCAAGTTATTATCAATACACTGATTATCGCTTCATTGAAGCTGGTCTTCAATTTGGTCATTCCTGTCATATTTGCGTTGCTTCTGAACGAAGTCGTCAACACGTATTTCAAACGCGTCGTGCAAACGCTTGTCTATTTGCCCCATTTCTTGTCTTGGGTTATTCTCGGCGGTATCTTGATCGACCTTCTGTCGACAGAAGGCGGTATCGTCAATCGCTTTCTTAATGTGCTTGGAATGAAGAGCATTTTCTTCTTAGGTGATGGCCAGTGGTTCCGCTTTACGGTCATCGTCAGTGATATTTGGAAAGAATTTGGATTTTCTGCCATCATCTTCTTGGCCACCTTGGTAGGCATCGACCCCTCTTTGTACGAAGCGGCGGAAATCGATGGGGCAACTCGCTGGCAGCAAGTCGTTAATATAACGCTTCCGCTCATTCTGCCAATTGTCATCGTTGTTGCTACATTGTCGCTTGGCCGGGTACTCGATGGCGGTCAAGATCAGATTTTGAATTTGTACAACCCGCTTGTTTACTCGCATGGCGATATTCTCGATACGTTTGTCTATCGCGAAGGCTTGATGAGCGGCAAATTCAGTTTCGGTACGGCGGTCGGTCTGTTTAAATCGGCAGTCGGATTCATTATGATCTTGATCAGCTACAGATTGGCGTACAAACTAGCCAACTACCGGATTTTCTAAGGAGGGCCTCTCATGCGCTACCGTTCTCGAAGTTACGCTGTTTTTACAGTTACTAATACGATCTTTCTGGCTTTACTAGGTTTGCTCTGTATCCTTCCTTTGATTCATGTCCTTGCCGTCTCGTTCAGCTCGCGAGCCGCAGCTACGGCGAACATCGTTAATTTCTGGCCAGTTGGCTTTACTGCGGACGCCTATAGCAATACGCTTGGCAACCACGATTTTCTGAGAGCGATGTGGATCGGCGTGGAACGGACGGTTCTCTCGACGATCGTCTCGATGGCCGTTGTTACAATGGCGGCTTACAGCTTGTCGAAGTCGAGCATCCGCTTTCCCGGACGGCAGCTGTATACGTGGATTTTCGTCTTCACGATGCTGTTCTCCGGCGGTTTGATTCCGGGCTACATCGTCGTCAGCAAGCTCCATATGATCGATACGATGTGGGCGCTTATACTGCCAGGCGCGGTCAGCGTCTGGAATATGATCCTGATGCTGAACTTCTTCCGCTCGCTTCCACCGGAACTGGAAGAAGCCGCTTTAATCGATGGCGCCGGTCATCTAAGAGTATTGTGGAGCGTTTATTTGCCTGTATCGTTGCCATCCATCGCGACCTTGTCGCTCTTCTGCATGGTAGGAAGCTGGAATTCCTGGTTTGACGGGATGATTTATATCTCCAAGCCGTCCGGCTATCCGCTGGCGACCTTCTTGCATTCGATGATCGTGAGCGACAACCTGTCCCGTGTCGGCGTATCTGCCGATCAGGTACAGAACTTCTCGAGTCGCACGGTGAAAGACTCGCAAATCTTCATCGGCGCCTTGCCGATCCTGTTGGTCTATCCGTTCTTGCAGAAATATTTCGTCAAAGGCATTGTGCTTGGCTCCGTGAAGTCGTAACCTAATGAGATAACTGGAATGACGGGATGGATGCACGTGCTGGATTTTCTGAAGCTCAATCGGCTTACGGGCCGTAGAATGAACATATTCACCAAGATCATGATCGTCATCGTGCTTATGCTCATTCCTATCGTATTGATGTTCAATTATTCGAATAAGATCAGTACCGATGTCGTCGAGAAGGAACTGCTCCAGGTCAACTTGAACCGTCTTCGTTTGTTCGTCGGACAAATGGACGCGGAAGCGGACAGGCTCTGGAAGGCCGGCTACGTCATCGCGAAAGATCCGGATGTTGTGCAGCTTCAGTTTCGGTCGTCTTCCGATCCCGTCTACTCTTGGCTGCAAGCCAAGAAGCAAGTACAAGAGAAGCTGGATTTGCAGTCTTCCACGTTTGAATGGAGCAACAAGCTGACGGTTTATTCTCCGCCTTCGGGGGTCGTCGTTTCGACGAACTGGAAGCAGCAGTACAACGCGGAATATTTCCGCAATCCGGTTCAGGATCGTTGGGATTATCGTCTCATTACGACGGAACGGGGAACGGAGCAGGCGTTTCTGCGTCAGCTCATCATGCCGTTCGATCCGAAGAAGATGCCGGAGAATCCGAGCTTGTATGTGGAAATAACGTTCTCGGCAGAAAATTTGGTCCAAATGCTGGATCGATTGAAGCAGGGCAGCGCCGGCCAGCCGTTTCTGTATAACCCGCTTTACGAGCCGATCCGCTCTTCGGACTCGGAACGCGAGCAGATCGACGATATGTCCAAGAGCTTTGCGGCCGTTATCCCGCATAATCCCGGCAATGAAGGCTCGATCAAGATTTCGTACAAGAATGAACAATATCTCGTCAATTATGCCGCCTCAGCTGCTCTGGGGTGGTATTTGGTCGATTTCGTGCCGATGACTCAGGTGCTTAAGCCGATTGACCAAAGCAAGCTGATCTTTTACGGAGCGAGCTTGATGTTATTGCTGATGGGCGTTTCATCCGTAGCCTTGCTGTACCGCCACGTGCAGAAGCCGATCTATGAATTGATCCGCGCGGTCAAGTCGCTTCGGCGGGGCGACTACGGGTATCGCATCGCGCATTGGCCAAGCAATGAATTCCGCTATCTGATCGAGCAATTCAATATGATGTCTACGGATATCCAGGAGCTTATCGATAAGGTGTATATCGAGCAGCTTCGTGCACAAGAGTCGTCGCTCAAGCATCTGCAGGCGCAGATCAATCCTCATTTCCTGTACAATAATTTTGCCTATATTCAAAGCATGGCGCAGCTCGAACGGACGAAGGCTATCGTAGCTTTCACGCAGCATCTGAGCCAATATTATCGGTATACGACCCGAACGGAGCAGCAATTGACGTTCCTGGCCGACGAAATGGATTTGATTCGCAATTACTTGGAAATTCATCGGATGCAGTCGGAGCGGCTGGAATACGCCGAAGAAATCGATGAAGGCCTGATGTCGCTGCTTCTGCCGCGGCTCCTGCTGCAGCCGCTTGTCGAGAATGCGATCGTGCACGGCATGGAGGGCAGGAAAGGCAAATTCCAGATCCTTATTAGAGGCGGCCGGACGGAAGACGGCTATGAACTGATCGTCGAAGACAACGGAATCGGCATGCAAGAGGATGGACTAATCGCGTTGAGGCAATCGTTGCAGCAGCAGACCAGTTCAAGCCACAGCATCGGGTTGCGGAACGTCCATCAGCGTCTGCGGCATTATTTCGGCGAATCATCGGGACTGTTGGTTGCGCCTTCCTCCATGGGCGGGCTCTGCGTAGGATTGATCATAAAGGACGGGGGCGATTCCGATCTTTGAAGTACTAATTGTGGACGACACGCCTTCCCAGGTTGAAAGCATAGCCGTAACCATTGCGCAAGGCGATCTCGGTTTTGCGCATATTCATAAGACGTATTCGGGCGAAGAAGCGTTGAAAGTCTTTCAAGAACGTACCATCCATATTGTCATTACCGATATCCGGATGCCGGAGATGAACGGGATTGAGCTTATTCGGCAGATTCGCGAGAAGGACCGCAAGGTCAAAATCATCGTGCTGTCCGGCTATGCGGATTTTGAATACGCCCAAAGCGTCGTTCCCTACAATACGTCGGGCTATCTGATGAAGCCGGTTAATCCGGTGCAGCTGCAGGAAATGCTCGGCAAGTTGCTTGGAGAGATCGCTGGCGAAATGCAGCAGCGTAAGCAGCAGCAGCGCGACGTGTATGCGTTTCGTGAAAATCTGCCCGCATTGCGCAACGAGCTGTTGGTTCGGCTGCTCGGCGGCGACCGAGTTCCGTATTCGGAGCTGGAGCGGAAGCTGTTTCTGCTCAATTTGCCTTTCTCGGCGAACCGCGAGGCAGGCATGTTCATCGTGCGGCTGGAGGGAAGGCTGCAGGAATACGTGAATGCCGATCGGGACCTGATCGAATACGCCGTCACGAATATGGCGGAGGAAGTATTCCAAGAGGCCTTTCATCTCTGGTTCTGCCGGGATCACAACGAATACCTCGTCTTCGTGGCTTCGCCGGTCGTGAAAGGGAGCGAGCCATTGGAGACGGGTTCGGCGCTCGATCGCTATGCGCTCGATAAGCTGGCCGCGACGCTGAAGAAGAAAGCCGAATCGTTGCTGAACAACAGCATGTCGATCGTTCTTGGCAGCAACGGGGCGATTTTCCCCGAAGGCCTCCAGGATTTATACCGCAAGCTCGTGAACGGCATCCGGCAAATCGACGACGGCCGGGACAGCGCCTTCCTGCGCGTCATCGAGAGCCCCAGCCAAGTGGTTATTGGCACGATGACATCCTTGTATCGGCCGCCATTGCTGCTTCACCTGCTGGATACGGGCAATTGGGACGGCGCGGAGAAGAAGCTGAACGAAATCTTCAATGAACTGAAGAGCGTGCATTATCCGCCGGAATATGCCAACGAAGCCTATTTCGCCATCGCGAATGCTTACCAGTACATGGCGCATAAGAAAGGGAAGCTGCTAAGCGAGCTTGGCGGCTCCTCGTTGGGACTGATGCCGGCCGCGCCGTCGTTAAAGCAGCTCGAGCGGTGGGCGTTCTTCATTTTCGAAAGCATACGGGGCTTGTTTCACGAGCGGGCCGAGAAGCAGAAGATGGGATTGATCGACAAGGTCCATGAATACGTGGAGCATAACATGAATACGGGGCTGTCGCTGCAGACGCTTGCGGCGCATGTCGGCTTGCATCCGGCGTATTTGTCCCGAGCGTACCGGGCGGAGACGGGCAGCAACCTGAGCGATTATATTTTGCGCCGCCGAATGGAGCTGGCAACGTACCTGCTGTGCAACAGCGACAATAAAATTTACGAGATTGCGCAAATCGTCGGCTATCAGGCGGTTCCGCATTTCATCAAGCTGTTCAAGGCGTATTCGAACATGACGCCGCAGGAATACCGGGACAGGGCGGGGCAGAAGTAAGGCTTGAGGTGTCGACTTGTCGACTACGGCGGAGGAAGCGGACAGGCGGGAATATGCCGGCTCGGCATCGTGTAGTCCGTGCATCCGTCGCACGAGCCTGAATAGCTGCCGGGCCGGCAGGATATGGCGGCGTGCGATTGCTTCGTTAACGGTACATTTGAACGAACCACATTTGAAAACCGTGCTTCTCGTAGAAGCCGACGATTTCGCGCCATTGCTTGCTCGCGGAATTCACGATGGAACGGTTGATGCCGTTCCCCTCGGCGGTTTGCAGCAGTCTGTCGACCAGTTGATGGCCGATCGTTCCGCTTCGATGCTCGGGATGCACATACACCTCGTCGATTTCCAGATAACGCTCCCCGGCGGCGATGACAGCCAGTCCTTCGCTTTCATGCACGCTGCCGGTAATATAGCCGATCACGTCCGAATCGACCTCGGCGATCCAGAAATAATCTCCGATCGACGAACGCAAGCCTTCCTCGCTGTTAGGCCCGAGACCGTAGGTGATATTCTCGGCGGTCCATAATTGAGAACATTCGACCACCTTCGGAAGATCATGCTGCGTCGCTTGCCTGATTGTGAGCATCATTCAGTCACCGCCAATAGGTTGAATAGAATCAGAACGGCTCAGCCCTACGCTTGCTGCCAAGCCATGTATTTATTACCGTCCGGATCACGGAAATGGAAACCCAGCCCGCAATCCCCGCTATCCTTCAGCTCCGAAACCGCCGCACCGTCGGCCTTCATTTGCGCATATAGCTCATCAATCTGCGTCACTTCGAAACAGACCGATTCCATCTCATGCTCTTCATTATTGTCGTCCCAATCATGCGTCACGAAATTGGATGTCTGCTTCTCCTTCGTCTCCAGGAAGAAGATGCCTTGTCCGGAGGCGAGTTTCACATTCCCTTGAGGCGACAAAGTAATGAGGCCGTGCTTCATGAAAAATGCTTTGGCCGTCGCTGCGTTCGTAACCGGGATGTAGACGCATTCGATTCTTGCCAGACGCGCCTTCGCATGCGGATACTTGCTTTCTAACTCGCGTTTCAATGCCAATTTGTCCACCGCCATGAACTCCTTCGTTATCGGATTGTATTCGCAAACATTTCATGCGAATGGCGAGTTACGGCTCCACGATCCGTTCCCCGTGCGTATACACGTTCATTTCGCGTCCGCGGATGAAACCGACGCAGGTGATGCCGAGATCGTCCGCGAGCTTCAAGGCCAGGTCGGTGGGCGCCGACTTGGAGAGAAGGATGCCGACGCCGATTTTGGCGGCTTTCAGCACGACCTCGGAGGAGAGGCGTCCGCTGAAGGCGATGATTTTGTCCGCCACCGGCAGGCGCTGCTGCAGGGCATAGCCGAACAGCTTGTCGAGCGCGTTGTGGCGGCCGATGTCGGTGCGAACGGCGATCAGCGCATCCCGCGTGCAGAGCGCGGCATTGTGCACGCCGCCCGTCAGTTGGAATTCGGCGGAGCTGTGCTGCAGCAGCCGCATGAGCGCCATGCATTGCGCAGGCGAAACCGTTAGACGGCTCATCGACGTCCGGGCCGTGCGAGCGTCGCTGCGAAAATAAAACTGGCGGCTCTTCCCGCAGCAGGACCCGATGAACCGCTTCGAATAATCGTCCTTCCCCGTTGACTGCGGCCGGTGCAGCTCGGCATACACGTAACCGCGTTCCTCGTCGATCCGCAGCTCCTTCAAATCCACGGCTTCTCTGATGATGCCTTCCGAAGCCAGGAAACCGATCGCGAGCTCCTTCAAATCCGTCGGCGAGCAGACGATCGTCGCGAACTCCTCGCCGTCGAGCTCTACGGTGAGCGGATATTCCGAGGCGATGTCGTCCTCTCGCAGCGAGGCGGCGCCGTCCGTGTATTTGCGGATGGGCCAGGTTGTCGTGATGCGCGGCAGCATAGTGTGATCTCCTCCTACTTGTAGATCATGTGTCTATCGAAAGGGACGTTCGGCATAAATGAGGATCCGTCGACAGGAGTGCAGCGCTGCGGCCGGAATCTATCAGCGCCTATCAACGCACGGAATGCCGTCCCTCGTCATCCGGTTCATCCATTTCATGATCCAGCTCCGCGATGCGCTTCTCGACATAGCGGGTATCCTTGAGCGCATGGAACGTGTCCGCGCGCTCCAACACGACCGCCGTATTGTATTCCGGAATGCCGGCATGGGGCTCGTAGACTTTCTTGGGCAGCAGCGCGTTGCATTCCGGCCAGTACAGCTCCAAATTACCGGCGGCGATCGAGGCGAATTTCGCCCTGCCGTGGAACGTGCCGCAGCTGTTGTAGAGCACGACGGCATCGCCTTCCCGAATATCGTGCTTCGCGCCGTCGTTCGGGTGCATGAGCACGTCGTAACGGTCGGCGGCATTGAACGGATCGGTGCTGCTGTAAATCATCGAGTTGAACTGCTTGCCGCGGCGCGAAGTGATATAGAAGTGCCCCTCCGGCTTGCGCAGCTCCGGCAGCTCGATCGGCAGCAGATGGCCGCGGCCGTCCTTCGTCGGGCAGACGCCGCCTTCGCATAACCAGGCGCCGCCCCATTGGAACACGTCGCCTTTATTTCTGAGCCATTGAACGCCGTCGTAGTTCGGCGCGGCGAGCGCGATTTCCGAACGCAGCGCATGCGCGTCCCGGAACGCAACGAGGTTCGCGCGTTTCGGATCAACCCGCGCGGCCAGGTCGCAGTAGATCTGCCATTCCGCCCGTGCCTCTTCAATGCGCGGACCGTCGATCTCCGGCGAGAAGTAGACCATTCGCTCCGTCGACGTCGAGGTGCCGCCGCCCGGCTGTTCGTAGCGGGTCATGGCGGGCAGCACGATTACGGCTTCGCGCGCATCGGCGAGCGTCGACGTATTCAGCACGATATCCTGATGGACGCGGATATCGATTGCTTCCAGGCAGTCGCGGACGAAGGCGGGATCCGGCATCGTCTCCAGGAAATTGCCGCCGGACGTGTAGAACAGCTTCAGCTTCCGCTCATGCGTGTCCGGCAGCTGCGCGTTCTCCAGCGTGACGCCGACGATGTCGCCCTGCCATTTCGGCAGCGGGAAGCCCCAGACGCTCTCGATCCGCGGAATGTCGCTGCCTTTGAACTCGCCGCCGGGCAGGCTGAACGGATCGGCCCCCATCTCGCCGGAGCCCTGCACGCCGCTGTGGCCGCGAATCGGCATGAGGCCGCAATGCTCGCGGCCTAGAAATCCGCGCAGCAAGGCCAAGTTGGCGACCTGCGAAATGTTGTCCGTGCCGAAGCGGTGCTGCGTCAGCCCCATGCTCCAGACGAAGACGCCGGTCTTCGAAGCGGCCAGCAGCTCGGCGAATTCGGCCATTCGCGCGCGGGATAAGCCGGAGGAGCGTTCCAATTGCGCCCAGTCCTGGCGCCGTACATGCTCGCGCAGCGCCTCGTAGCCATCGACGTGCTTGCGCACGAAGTCATGGTCGACCGCGGAGCCGGGCCGCGCTTCTTCCATGTCGAACCAATGCTTCATGACGCCTTGCATGAAGGCGATATCTCCGCCGATGTTGACCTGATAGAAGTCGTCGGCAATCTTCGTGCCGAACAGCGCCGATTCGGCGATCGAGGGCACCCAATAGCCGTCCATCGCCGGCTCGCGGTAAGGATTAATGACGATGATGCGCGTTCCTTTGCGCTTGGCGGCGTACATGTATTTGGTCGAGACCGGCTGGTTGTTCGCGGCGACGCTGCCCCAGAAGATGAGCACGTCGGTGCCGATCCAATCCTTGTAATTGCAGCTGGAAGCGCCGATGCCGACCGATCGCTTGAGCGCGGTCTTGGACGGCGAGTGGCAAATGCGAGACGCGTTGTCGATGTTGTTCGTGCCGAGGAAGCGGGCGACCTTGGCCGCGGCGTAGTACGACTCGTTCGTAATGCCGCGCGCGGTCAAGTAGAAGGCGAGCTGTTTCGGATCGATGGCCTTAATGCGGGCCGCGATCATGTCGAGCGCTTCGTCCCAGGACAAGCGGCTGAAGGTCCGCTCGCCTTTGCGCCGAATAAGCGGATAAGGCAGCCGGCCGAGCTTCCGGAGCGCGGTGCTGTCCATCTTGCGCAGCTCGTCGATATCCGCGTGCAGCACGGACGGCTTGATCGCCGGCATCGTGTTCAGCCGCAGCAGGTTAAGGCGCGTCGTGCAAACATGCGGCCCGGCGAGCGTTTGGTCGTATAGGCCGGACACGCCGAGCGCGCAGCCGTCGCATACGCCCTGCGTCAGAATGCGGTACGCATAGGGCAGATTGTCGCGGTTCTCCGCCACCACCTTCAGCGTGTCGCGGATATGATGCGGCTTCACCTTGCCGAGCCCGAAGGGCATTTTGCTCACCCACAGCTTCGGATCCGGGAGGGAGGGCAGCTTGATCGGCCCCGTATGCTTCGTTTTCCCCATGGAACTTGCCTCCTCGTTAATGGCGAAGCGCCCAATGGCGTCTGCGAAGAAATAAAAAAACCGCGCCGAGTCCGGCTTTTTCTTCCGAATGAAACTCGAAACGGCAATCCCATGACAGGAGGCCGGGGTTTCATAAGCCAAGAAAAAATCGTCTCGAACGCGGTTAGTCTCTCGCAGGTTCGCTGCCAAGCGCCAAGCGCATATTCACACTCACAATCACAATCATGAACGGCTGCTGCCGAATTTGCGCTCGATGTCTTGATCGAACACGAAGACGGACATGCCGAAGTCTTTGTCGATATCGATATCCACGTACAGCTCGAGGTAGCGCGCGCCGAGCAGTGCCTCCATTTCGAGCGGCGGATGGCTGCGGTAAATTTCCTTCACCCACTGCGTGCGCGCTTCGCGCAGCAGCTGTTTGCCGTCGTTGGCCGCCGCGATGAATTTCTCCACCGGCGACAGATTGCCTTCCATTTCGCAGATCGCCCAATTCTTGCAGAAGGTCGTCGTTATGCGGCCGGGGCCTTTGCCCATATGCCGCTTGCGATAAGCTTTCACCAAGTTGCTGAATTCCGCTTCGACCTTGTTCATGCGCGCACCTCGTTTTGACCGCAGAACCGGTGACAGGAGCGCTGTTCCGTATCGTGCGGCATCGCCTTCAAACCTAGCTTCATCTTAGCAAGAAAGCGCAACCATGGCAATGCAGCGGCTAGAAATTTACACCAACGATACTTATGAAGAACAGCAGCAGCGGCAGGAAAATAAAGCTCATCACCGCATGCGAAGCCTCGTAACCGGCGCGGAGTTTGGACAAAGCGAAATCCATAAGGAAGAAGAGGGAGGCGAAAGCCGCGCCCCACCCGCCTATCTGCATGGAGGGGAAGAGAAGCCACAGTCCAAGGAAGCCGAAGAAGGCATGCAGCGGCAAGGAAAGCAGGCGATGCGTCCAGGGATAGGGCGACAGCTTGAAGAGCAGGAATTCGATCAACATGGAAGCAGCGACGCCGTAGATGTAGATGATGGGCACGACATAGAGAAGCAGAAAGCAGATCTGGCCGAGCAGCTCCCGCCATGAATCGAACGTAATCCCCCAGATGTTCGTGAGGGCAAGGGAGAGGACAATAACCGTCGACGCGATGGCCGCGGTCGTCATTTTGCGGGCGAACAAGGCAGGAATGGCGCTCAGCAGCGATGGCGTTGGATTCGGCATGGAACCCCTCTTTCGGGAATGGATGTACTGTTGCTGCTCCCATCATATCGCTGCCGGTCATAGCCCGGGAGTTCTATCTTTCATGGTACCTGATCGGAATCGCTGTATCCCGTGTCCGCGCGCCTTTTTCGGGCTGCAGATCCAGCATGCGCTCCGCAAGGTTTTGTGGTACGATTTGGAGCAAAAGAGTGCATTCCTAGGGGGATTTTCAAGATGATCGCATTATCGTACGCCTTGCTCTGCATGCTGGCGCGCAAGCCCTGTTCGGGCTACGAACTGACGAAGCTGCTGCAGGTGTTCTGGCAGGCGCAGCACAGCCAGATCTATCCGCTGCTCGCGAAGCTGGAGAAGGCGGGCTACGTGACGTTCGAGCTGATCGGCCAGACCGGGAAGCCGGACAAGAAACTGTACAGCATCACGGATGCCGGCGTTGCCGAGCTGCAGCAGTGGATTCGCGATCAGCCGGCGGCGGAGAAGCTGGAACGCGACGAGTTTCTTATTAAAATCTACGCGATCGGCCTGATGGAACCGCAAACGAGCCGCAGGCTGTTCCTCGAACGGCGCGAAGCGCTGCTCACCAGGCTGCGCCGGCTGGAGGGAGAAATCAAACTGATGGAAGAGGAGCAGGATCCGCCCGTGACCGACTACGCTTCCAGGCAGTTCGGCCGTTATTTGCTCTATCAGCGGAGGGTGCGCGTAGTGAGAGAAGAGATTGACTGGGTCGACTGGGCGCTGCCTTTGTTCAAGTCTTCCGCATCCGCACTGCCGGAGCGGAACTGACGTCTCGCGGCATGCCTGCCTCATCCGGGCGTGCACAAAATAAATTCGCCGAACGGACTTCCGGACGGCGATCCGAAGGCATGATTGGCTGTAAGTCCGGCGTAATATAGCTGTAAGTGCCCGCGTGCTAAAATACATAATGTTACAAATCAGGGATGGTTTTCTCAATATGTGAAAGAGGTGGGTTCAGGATGAGGTACCTGGTTCTTCTTCATGTGCTGTCAGCCATTATCGGGGTAGGCCCCGCGTTTTTCATTCATGCCCTGTTCGGGAAGAAAGACAACTTCGGCGAAGTACGCAGTGCGTTCAAACTCGGCAGCAAGCTGGAGCTCTTCCCCAAGATCGGAGGCACGATCGCCGTCATTACCGGCTTGATCCTCGTGTTCGCGGACGACTGGCGGTTCGTCAGCTTCTGGATTCTGGCTTCGCTCGTGCTGTACGTGGGCATTCAAGTGCTCGTCATCGGCTTTGCGGCGCCCGTAACGAAGAAGCTCGGCAAGCTGGTGAACGAATCGGGACTGAGCTCGGACGCACCGGTGCCCGAAGAGCATGCCGGTCTGCTGCATCGCATCAATAGGCTCTATTACGGCGCGACGGTCATGGGGGTCCTGCTGTTCGTCATGATGATCATGAAGCCATTTTATTAGACGCCCATACGAATCGTTATTCATCGATCGGCAGCCCGCGCGGCGCCGATTTTTTATATTGTATTTCCGAGCGGAATCCTTCAAACTGGTGGAGGATCGATAATGACAATACTTGGAATGGGGACCGGGCGATCGATGAAGCAGGATCGGAAATGGGTGTATTATTTGGGGCTGGCGCTCGTTGCCGCCGTCTGGGGGGCGAATTTCGGCGTATCGCGCAAAGGGATGGAGACGTTCGATCCCGTGCTGTTTTCCTTCTTGCGCTTCTCTCTCGCAGTTCCGTTCTTCTTTCTTATTCTGAAGCTGAAGGAAGGCAAGGTCGGGATTTCGCTGAAAATGGTGCCTCGGTTCATGATCATCGGGCTCGTCGGCCTGACAGCGCTTGAAATCATCGTGATGTATTCCATCAAATATACGACGCTGGCCAATTCGTCGCTGCTGAACGTCGCGCCATGGCCGATCTTCGCCGCGCTGTTCGGCCCGTTCTTCCTGCGCGAGCGGATTACGTCCCGCTTGGTGGCCGGCGGAATCGCGGCGATGATCGGCGTATGCTTCATCATTCTGGGCGGATCGGAAGGCTTCGACCTCTCCTCGGACAACATGCTCGGCAACCTGCTGGCGTTCGCCGTGAGCATCATCGGTTCGTTGTTCAACCTCGCATGCATGCCATTAATGAAGCAATGCTCGCCGTTGTACCTCAGCACATGGTATACGACCTTCGGCGTCGTCTTCATGTTTCCGTTCACGATCCCATCCTGGGGCAAAGTGGATTGGAGTGCGCTCGGGGGCAGCGAGTACAGCGCCGTGTTGTTCAACGTGTTCCTCTGCACGGTCATCGGGTTCATCGTCTGGAACGAAGGCATGCTCCGAATCGGCGCGACCCGGGCGAATTTCTTCCGATACCTGGTGCCGGCATTCGCGGTAGCGGCAGGCTATCTCTTCTTCGACGAATCGTTCAGCGGCTGGCAGCTGGCGGGCGGAATCTTCATGGTGGCGGGATTAATATGGATTAGTCTGGAACGGGGAGAGCCGGCTGCCGTGAACGTCTAGCGACGTGACGCCAAGCGCCGGCAACCCTTAGAAATTAGACGACCCCCGCTTCATCCCGAAGCGGGGGTCTATTAATGTAAGCCGGGCCTAGCGCCGGTATTCTTGCAGCACTGCCCTGTATGATAAGCGTAACCGCTAATGTCTTCCTACTTTCATAATTAAAACATGCACGAAAGCAACGAAAGCCCTAACCTCTCTAACGTCCTTGCGGTTCCTCGACCGCGCCAGTGTGAATCCGTGTTCCTTCAAGCAGCCGTGTTAAAAGGAAAATAACTGTGGTGATTCATGGAGGGTAAATCACAATCAATCCGAGGAAAAAACCAGAGGTTACACTTGATACTAAATGTGAATTATACGCGCATGAGTGGGATTAGTCAAGCTGCTATTTGCTCCGATCTTGAGAGCAGCCGAAATAGGAAGAAATGACATTTGTCATATGAAACGCATTATATTCATGCATACCGAGCTGACGGACTGAAGGGTACAATGGGTTTATCAGTTAGACGACAGGAGTGAACGATTATGAAAGCAGCTATTCAGCTAACCGGCGTAAGCAAGATTTATAAAGACAAGAAAGCCGTTGACGATCTGACGTTGTCGATCGCGGAAGGCACGGTTGTCGCCCTGCTCGGACCGAACGGCGCGGGCAAGACCACGACGGTGTCCATGATTCTCGGACTTCACAAGCCGACGAAAGGAACCGTGAAGCTGCTCGGCGGCGATCCCGGCGACATCCGCGTCCGCGACCGGATCGGCGCGATGCTGCAGGATGTCAGCGTGATCGACGGCTTGAAGGTGGGCGAGAGCATTAACCTGTTCCGCAGCTATTATGAGAAGCCGCTCCCGCTGGACTATCTGCTCAAAGTTTCGAATCTGGAGGCCGAGAAGAACAAGATGGCTTCCGCGTTGTCGGGCGGACAGCAGCGCCGTCTCGGTTTCGCCCTCGCGCTGGCAGGCGATCCGGAAGTCATCTTCCTCGACGAGCCGACGGTCGGCATGGACGTCACGTCGCGCCAATTGTTCTGGGACACGGTACGGGCGATGGCCGGCAAGGGCCGGACGATCGTGCTGACGACGCATTACCTGGACGAAGCGGACAGCGTCGCGGATCGCGTCATCGTCATCAACAACGGCAAGATTATCGCCGACGGCACGCCGGGCGAGATTAAATCGGGAACGACGGGACGCGTAATCTCGTTCGTTGCCGGACCGACGGTTACGACGGATGCGCTGCACCGGCTTCCGGGCGTTACGGACGTGGAGTGGAGCGGGCGCAAGGTGAAGGTGTTCAGCACCGACACCGACCTATTGATCCGGGCGCTCGTAGAAGGCAAGTTCGACATGCGCGATATTGAAATCCACAGCGGCGGCTTGGAAGACGCATTCCAGGCGCTCGTCCAGCAAGCCAATTAATAATTAACCTGTCTATTCGTTTCAAGGCATGTTTAGCGCGATAAACCGCATATACCATTACCGATTAGGGGATGAATACGAATGAATCAAACGATGTTACGGGCAACGATCGCCCACTGCAAGGCGGAATTGCTGCGGACGTTCCGCAACCGGCGGTTCGTGATTTTCTCGATCATCATGCCGGTCCTGTTCTTCTTTCTCTTCTCCAGCGCGGTCGGCGCTCAGAAGATCGACGGCGTGGACTGGAGCTCTTACTATCTCATGTCCATGACGTGTTACGGCATCATCGGCGCCAGCTTCTCGACGTTCAGCATGCGGTTGTCCCGCGAACGTTCCCAAGGCTGGATTCGGCTGCTCAAAATCACGCCGCTGCCATCCTGGGCGTACATTGTATCCAAAATCGCCTCGCAGGCGTTGATTAATCTCTTCATTATCGTCATGATGTTCCTGATCGGCGGCATCGGCAAGCATATTGACTTGCCTGTCTCCACATGGTTGTCTTGCGGCCTTTGGATTTGGATCGGCGGCATGTCGTTCATGGCGCTCGGCACCTTGTTCGGCTCGGTGCGCAATCCCGATGTCGTGCAGGTCGTCACGATGATCGTCTACATGGGCATGTCCGTGCTCGGCGGTTTATGGATGCCGGTCTCGACGATGTCCAAGACGATGCAGGACATCGCCAAAGCGCTGCCGACGTACCGGCTCGGCCAAGGCGCATGGAACATGCTTGGCGGCGGCTCGGTGGATTGGACCGGCGTCGGAATATTGGCTGCCTACGTGGTCGTGTTCATGGTATTATCATCCTATATCATGAGGAAGCAGGAAGCGGTGTAGATTCATGCGCATGCGCAAATCGTTCAGGCGGCCCGAACAGGGACCGCCTCTCGTTTTTACATTGATTTGGCTCGTTTATCTTGTGTTTCCGCTCGTATCGCTATTCGAGCTGCCGACGTTAGAGATTATCGGGTGTCTCTTCGTCATGCTTATTTTTATCGTGCTTTACGTGAGCGGGTATTGGTTCCAGCGAGGACGCTTGCTCTCCGCGCTGGGGCTCATCTTGATTGCGCTGCTGTTCTGCATGAAGTTCGATGTCAGCGGCGTTTATTTGGCCTTCTACCCGTCGCCGCTCCTCGGCCAGCTGAAGAAGCGCTGGGAATTGGCCGTTGGCTATGCGGCTGTGATTACGTTGTTCCTGTTCGACTTCTTCTATTGGAAGATATACAACGACCAGGATCTGATGGTGCAGCTGCTTCCGGCTATGGCCGTGATACTGTTCATGCCCATCGGGATGAAGCTCGGCATGCGATCGAAGGAGCTGCGGAAGAAGCTGAATTTGGCCAACGAAGAAATCGCGCGCCTGTCGAAGAACGAAGAGCGGCAGCGGATCTCCCGGGACTTGCACGATACGCTGGGGCATACGCTCTCGCTCATTACGCTGAAGAGCGAGCTGGCCGAGAAGCTGATCGCCAAGAATCCTGAGCGCGCCGTGCAGGAAGTCAAGGATATTCAAGTGACCTCGCGCGCCGCGCTCAAGCAGGTGCGGGAGCTGGTTTCCGGGATGAACGCGGTCACGATTCGGGTCGAGGTCGACCATGCGAAGCAGATTCTCGCCGCGGCGGGCATCGTGCTGGAGAAGCAGGGGGATCTGGACATCACGATTCCGTCGCCGCTCATCGATAATATTCTTGGCATGTGCCTGCGGGAGTCGGTTACGAATGTCGTCAAGCACAGCCGGGCTCGCACGTGCACGGTCGAGCTTCAGCGCGATGAGGGCAGTTTGCGCCTCTCCATCGAGGATGATGGCGTCGGTCTGCCCAAGAAAGACGAATCGGCAGCCGCCGGCAACTGCAACGGAATGAAAGGGATGCGTGATCGGCTGAAACTGATCGAGGGCGTTCTGACGGCCGGTCCGGGAAGGGCGGATCATGGCACTCGGCTTGAGTTTACGGTGCCTCTGGTGGATAAAACGGGGAAAACGGACTAGTTGGTGCAGGCGTTTCTGCGATTGGAGCCGAGGCGCTTGCCGGCATCGAACAATCGGTTTTACTGGGAAGGGGAGAGCGCGATGAAGGTTATCGTGGCGGAAGATCAAGGGATGCTGCGCGGCGCGCTCAGCGCGCTGCTTGATTTGGAAGACGATATCGAAGTCGCGGCACAGGCGGAAGACGGCCGGCAGGCACTTGAATTAATCGAGCGGCTGCAGCCTGACATTTGCGTCATGGATATTGAAATGCCGCATATGAGCGGCCTCGATGTGGCGGAGAAGCTGAAGGAACTGGATCATTCCTGTAAAGTCGTCATCTTGACCACGTTCTCGCGCTCGGGTTATTTTCAGCGGGCGATGAGGGCCGGGGTGCGCGGTTTCCTGCTTAAGGATTCCCCGATCGACGAGCTCGGCGCCGCGCTGCGGACGGTGTTCAAAGGCGGCAGGGCAGTCAGCCCGGAGCTGGCCATGACCTTGTTCGACAGCGAGAATCCGCTATCGGAGCGTGAACGCGAGGTGCTGAAACTCGCTTCCGAAGGGCTCTCCGCCGGCGATATTGCGGGCAGGCTCTTTCTGTCGGCGGGCACGGTGCGCAACTACTTGTCCGAGGCGATTCAGAAGCTGGAGGCCAAGAACCGTATCGATGCGATCGGCATCGCGGAGAAGAACGGGTGGTTGTAAGCCGAAGCAGCTGCGGAACCGAGCGGCTGATATGGGAAGATAAGCCTTGGAATGCCCGAATCGGCATTTCGGGGCTTTTTCTCGTGTAACTCTTGACGGATCATGAGTGAAAGGAATGGGTACTATTCCCATTCTTTGATTCGAATTAATGTAATGCGTGTAGATTATTATGTTAAGCTAGTAATTGGAATTTCTTTGGCAGGAGAACTATTAAACTTTCAGATTCGTAATGATAGATGAGATACATAGAGAATGCGGCTCAGGAGGAAATCGAACACAGATGCGAAAACCATGGATTGCAATAGTCGTCGCCGTTACGCTGCTAACCGGACAGATTGGCGGCGCTGCCGAACCGGTCGATGCCGCGGCTTCAAGCCCCCCGAGCGCCTGGGCGAAACCGGAGATCGACGCGGCGATTTCAAGCGGATTGATCCCGTATGGACTGACCAACAGCTATCAGCTGGCGTTAACGAGACAGGAATTCAGCGATATGGCGGTTCAGCTGTACGAAGTATTGACCGATGAGAAGGCGCCCGCGCCGGGAGCCAACCCCTTCAAGGATACGAACAGCGCCGCGGTGTTGAAAGCCTATGCGCTTGGCATCGTGAAAGGGACGGGCGCGAACACGTTCTCGCCTAAAGCGACGATAACGCGCGAGCAAATCGCGCTGATGCTCTATAACACGCTCGTGAAAGCAGGCTTTCAGAATGATTTGACTGCAGGCAAGAGCAAAGGGAGCGCTCCGGTCTTCGCGGACGCGAAGCAGCTTGCCGCATGGTCGCGCGATGCTGTCGGCATGATGGCCGCGAACGGCGTCATGAAGGGCGACGGAACCGGCAGCTATGTACGTTTCATGCCGAAAGCGACGACGACGCGGGAACAGTCGATCGTGCTCGTGTATCGGATTTTCGAGCAGTTCGGCCGTTATTTTGTTCACAATGAATCGGAATTGCTGAATGCGCTGCTGCAGGCGAAGCCGGTGGTGATCGAGGATACCCGAGCGAAGACCGTCGATCAGATGGCGCGTCAAATATTGGCGGCGATCATCAAGCCGGGCATGTCGGACTATGAGCGCGAGCTTGCGATTCATGATTATCTCGTGCTGCATACCGCCTACGATTACGATAACTTCCGCAAAGGGACGGTGCCTGCCGATTCCTATACGATGTATGGCCTGCTCGTAAACGGCATTGCCGTGTGCCAAGGCTACGCCTATACCGCCCAGCTGCTGCTTCGGATGGCTGGCATTGAGACTTATTATGTAAGAGGCACGGCCGGAGGCGGGCCGCACGCCTGGAACAAAGTGAAGATCGACGGCGCGTATTACGACCTGGACGTCACTTGGGATGATCCTGTGCCGGACGAAGCCGGCGAGCAGGCTTACGGATATTTCAACGTCACGGACGACGAGCTGCGCCTCGACCATACATGGACCGACAAACTGCCGCAAGCGACCGCCAAAACGTTGAACTATCATGTCTACAACGGCTTGACCGTCGATTCGTCGGCAGCGCTTGTCGCGAAAGTCGATGCCGCGATCATAGCGCGATCTTCTTCGATTTCGCTCAAAAGGCTCTACAAGGATACGAATAGCCAAGCAGTCTGGGATGCCTTGATCGCGAAGCACAGCGACGTCGGATTCGTTATTTCGACGGACAGCAGCGCAGTCGTGCGTTTCAAATTCACGTATCTCTGATCGTCTAATCGGCAAAGGGGCTGAACGGATGCGGAAAGGACCGACACTGCGCCTGATCGGCAGCGCGGCGGCGATACTCGTGCTGATCGCGGTAATTTGGGCGTTCACGGCTAGGCCCGAGCGCGTCGTGAAGGATTCGCGGACGCCGCTGACGCTGCCGAAGGTGGCGACGACAAGCGGCAAGCTGCTGATCGATTATTATTCCGACGGCATGGCCGGCAAGCAGAGCAACTATTCCACCGATCTCGTCGGCCAATTGGTCGTTGATCCGGATGCCTATAAGCTGGAACCGCCGCAGCGCGGAGACGTCGTTTGGTTTAAGATGCCCGAAATTGAACATGAGGCGGATTACACCCCGCCCAAGCAGAGCGCAGGCCGCGTCATCGCGTTGGCCGGAGAGCGTTACTCCGTCCGCGACAGCGTCATCTACATAAACGGGAAACTTCTGGACACCTACTACGGCCGGCTGCTGCACTGGGGGCAGACCGAGAAGGAATTTCTCGCGAGCAGTGTCGATTTCAACAGCTGCCCGAAGGATTGCCAGGCAACGATGAAAGCCTTCTATCATCAAACCGTACCTGAATTGACGGTGCCGGAAGGAACCGTCTATGTGCTGGCGGATACTTCGGAACGCGGCTGGGGCAGCAATTATTTTGGACCGCTGAAGCTTGATCTGGTGCTCGGCAAGGTTATCGGGTCTACGGGTCAGCCGAAGCCGATTACGAACGGTTAGTTCCGGTTCGTTCGTTGCAAGGCCGGAATCCGCAGTGCTAGTATATTGTTAACATGAAGAAGAACAGATGGAGAGCCATAGTATGATACATATTCTTGCCGTGACTAGCGATCATCGCGTCGTTCAACTATCGTCGCTGGATGAACTGGCGAACCATGAGATTACCTGGTACTGGGCGGATTTCAGCGCGCCTTCGCCGGAAGAAGCCAAGCTGCTGGACGATTATTTCCACTTCCATCCGCTTGCGATCGAAGATTGCCTGTATTATTTGCAGCGGCCGAAAATGGACCATTACGACGATGTGCATTTTCTCGTGCTGCACGCCATCTCGCAGGAGACGCTGGAGATTCAGGAAGTCGATTTATTCATCGGACCAAATTATTTGGTCAGTTATCATCAGCATCCTCGCCGCGAGGTGGAGCGCGCCTGGGAGAAAGTGCTCCAGAAGCCGCGCCGGGAAAAGCACGGCTGCCTTCATGCCGCCTATGTCATCATGGATGAGCTGGTCGACGAGTATTTTCCGGCGGCGCAGGCGATCGAGGATCAGATTCTGGAATTCGAAACCGGGCCCCTCGAGCAAGGGACGCAGCAGAAGCTGGTTCAAGTGTTCGAAATCCGCAACAAGCTGTTGAAGCTGCGCAAAACGGTCGTCCCGATGCGGGAGCTGCTGTACCGCGTGCTCAATACGCAGCGGATCGAGGAATTGAAGCATTATCACCATTTTTTCACCGATATTTACGATCACTTGCTGAAGCTGTCGGAGATCGTGGATTCCAACCGCGACATGACCTCGGACTTGCGCGATCACTATATGTCTCTCAGCGCGAATCGGATGAACACGATCATGAAGACGCTGACCGTCATTACCGTCATCTTCATGCCGCTGACGTTCATCGCGGGTATCTACGGCATGAATTTCGTCAATATGCCCGAACTGACGTGGCACAACGGATATTTCGGCGTGCTGATCGTGATGGCGCTGCTTGCCGTGGGCATGTATGCCTGGTTCAAAGTCAAAGGCTGGTTCGATTGATGAAAGCCGCCCTAGCTGCCCGCTGTCTGTTGTCCGCATAAATTGGCCTTCGTTCGGGGAACGTACACATAAACGGTCCTCAGGAGGCGATTGGCAGATGGCAAGACGGAGTCGGAGGAAGCATCTCGTTCCGGGCGCGGATGCCGCGATGAGTGCATTTAAGGCTGAAGTCATGCGGCGGGAAGGGTTCGTCGTGAATCCCGGCCGTCCGGACGACGTGAAGTTCGAGGTGGCCCAGTCGCTCGGCATTCCGCTGGAGCATGGCTATAACGGCAACGCGTCTACGGAATCGATGGGCCAGATCGGCGGTCAAATCGGCGGCGCGATGGTCAAGGAGCTCGTGCGCATGGCGCAGGAGAAATTGGCGAACGGCAACCAGGGGCAGCCTTAGCGCTCCAGGCGGAGATCCGCGTTGTACGGAAGTAGAAGAGACGAATCGATGCAGCCATCTGTGCGAATGCGCAGATGGTTTTTTGGCATGCTCGGATGGTATGATGAAATGGATACATATGGGAAAATATTTCGTTTTCAGCTTAATTTCAGTTTGGCTTCATTTGTGCTTCAGGATGCGAGACTAAACTAAAGTCCTATATTCATACATTGGGGGTTGTGTGCCTATGCCCGCGGCTATTCTTGTCATTGAGGACGATCACTATATACAGGAGCTCATCGCAGAGTTTCTAAGAGCGCAGCAATACGAAGTGGAAGTGGCGGAAGACGGTCTGGAGGGCTGGGAGAAGTTCCAAGCCGGGACGTATGATCTCGTCATTCTCGATCTGATGCTGCCGACGATGGACGGCTATGCCATTTGCAGGCGCATTCGGGACAAAGGCGATACGCCGGTCATCGTGCTGACCGCGCTCGGCGAGGAGAAGGATCAATTGCGAGCGTTCGAGGAAGAGGCCGACGATTATATCACGAAGCCGTTCTCGTTCCATGTGCTGATGAAGCGCGTGGAGGCGGTGCTGCGCCGCACGCGCAGCGCGCAGTCCGGGGAGCAGCTGTTCGACGGCAGGCTGCGGCTGGATGCGGATGCGTACAAAGTGTTCGTCGACGGCAAGCTTGTGGAGACGACGACCAAGGAATTCGATATTTTGCACACGCTCATCCATAATGCCGGGCGGATCATGACGCGGGACATGCTGCTCGACAAAGTATGGGGTTACGATTATTTCGGCGATTCCCGGATCGTGGACGCGCATATCAAGAACATCCGCAAGAAGCTCGGCATTTCCATTATTCGCACGGTGAAGGGCGTCGGCTATTCGCTCGAGTCGGAGCTGGCAGGGGTGGGCGGATGATTCGGCGCAGGGGCATCCGGTTCAAAATCTTTCTCGTCACGACGGCATTGCTCGTCGTTTCGGCCGTGCTCATCTATTTGACGCTGTATTTCATGCTGCCGAGCTACTATAAATATATCAAACAGTCCAAGCTGGAGAGCGGCGTGAACGAGCTGCTGCGCAATGTGAACGGACAACCCGTTGAAGAGGCGCTGCCGCAGATCGCCCAGTTCGGGCAAGAGCATAACGCCGTCATGATGCTGAGGGATAAGGACGGAGGCGGCTACTACATTCCGCCGAATTTCCGCTCGTTCAAAGGCTGGCTCAACGGAGGAACCGGGTCGATGGACTATCCATTGTTCCGCAAGCAGATGGAAACCGGCAGGTTCGTGGATAAATCGGGCAACGGCACGATCGGTCCTGCATCGGGAGGCGGGACCGGCGGTCAGAAAATGCATATTCTGAGCGCGGAACGGAAGGTATCGTTTGCCGAAAGCAACGAAGCATTCACGCTGTACGTCGATGCGCCGCTGCAGCCGATCGGTGAAGCGGCAAGCGTCATCCTGCTCTTCCTGCCTTACATGCTTATTCCGATCGTGCTGATTGCCATCGGAGGCGCGTTCATTTACGCCAGGCTGATCGCGCGTCCGCTGCTGTCGCTGAACGGCGTGGCGCACCGGCTGGCGAAGCTGGATTTTACGGAGACGGAGCCTGCGTTGAAGTCGCATGACGAGCTGGGCGAGTTGTCGCTCAGCTTAAGCAAGCTGGCGGTCAATTTGCAGTCGACGATGGGCGAGCTGCAGGACGCCAATGCCCAGCTCAAGAGCGACATCGAGCTGGAGCGGGAACAGGAAGCGAAGCGGCGCGAATTCGTGGCGACGATCTCGCATGAGCTGAAGACGCCGATCACCGCGGTCAGCGGCCAGTTAGAGGCGATGATCGGCAACGTCGGGCCGTTCCGCGACCGGGACGCGTACCTGCGTAAGTCGTATACGATCATGAAGGACATGGACAAGCTTGTCCATGAACTATTGGAGCTGTCGAAGCTGGAAAGCCGCGAATTCCGCCCGCTTATGCGTCGGGTGGACCTGACGGAGCTCGTCCGGGAAGCGATCAACAACATGAGCTACCTTGCCGGCGTGAAGCATATGGAGATCGCTTTCGAGCTGCCGGAGGAGGCGATGGTCATCGCCGACGAACGGCTGATCTCGAAGGCCGTTTCGAACATTATTACGAATGCCGTGCAGTATTCCGGCGACGGGGAGCGGGTGTTCGTGCGGCTTGTCGAAGAGCGGCAGACGGATAGGGAGCTTGGGGAACCTGGGGAGGACGAGCGGGTGCATGGCTCGTCCGGTGAAGCGCATGCGGGTGCGAGCGCCCGGTTCGAAGGAGCGTCGAGCGAAATGGCGGCCTTGGAAAGCCCGGCACCGGATGGTCTGACCGGGGAAGGGCTGGCATGGAAGGGAGACGCCGCGCAGAGCTTGTTGGATGATCTGGCTGCGGCGCCGATCCGTTATCGGCTAGAGGTGCTGAACACCGGCGTGCAGCTGGACGAGACGAAGCTGCCGCGTCTGTTCGAGCCATTCTTCCGCGCGGAGCAGTCGCGGAGCCGTTCGACGGGCGGCAGCGGGCTCGGGTTGTATATCGTCAGCAAAGTGCTGGATGCCCATGGCGCCCAGTATCGTATTGGCAATACGCTGGAAGGCGTACGGTTTAGCGTGCTGTTGAAGGGCGCGGCTTAAATGCGCGGGCTTGGGGTTATCGGGGAAGTAACGTTGTTTGTTGGTGGCTAGCTTGCTGACAGCCCAACGGCCAACGGTTCAGCAGCCTGCACCTATCGCCAAAGAACTGCACTGGGGGGCAGTACATCAGGCAAACTTGCCGGAAAAGAACCAATGAACTGCACTTGGTGACACTGGGTGCAGTACATCAGGGGAAATTTCCGGAAAAACACCAATGAACTGCACTGGGTGCAGCTCATTAGGCGAAATTGCCGCTAACCAGCATGTTGCCGGTATTATAGTATCGTTTAATACGATTCGGGCGGTTACGCCTCCATGAACTCGAGCCGGTTGCCGAACGGATCGTTCAGGAAGAAGCGCCGGACGCCTTCTATATCTCTGGCATCATCAAGGTTGTACGGAACATCGAACTCAGTTAGATGTCCAATCAGTCCATCCAAATTCTGCACGATAAAAGCGGGATGAGCTTTCGTCGCTGGAACAAAATCATGCTGCACGCCTATGTGGACCTGATGTGCGCCGCATTGAAACCATACTCCGCCTCGCTGGCGGAGCGGCTCCGGCTTCGAGATCTCCGGCCAACCCAGTACACCTTTGAAAAAATTCCGCGCAGCGGTTTCGCAGCCTTCTGGAGCGGCAAGCTGTACATGGTCTACACCGATGAAAGAGAATGACATTGAATGACCTCCTCTGGATTTGTTTCGTAGCATGAAACAAAGTTTCAATACATTCATTATATGCTTTGTAGGAAGGGAATTCCATATTTAATACACCTCCTAGCTCCAATCGCAACAGTCGATGTAAAACAAAAGGATGATGCAGCACCTATTTCTAGGTCGCCTGCATCATCCTTTTGAATTCTCTATAAGCGGGACTGGCACGAATGTAAGAGCCCCGCTGCCACTCTCGCGGAGACGCGCATGGTCTCCGCCTAGCAGCCACCCTAGCGGAGACGCGCATGGTCTCCGCCTAGCAGCCACCCTAGCGGAGACGCGCATGGCCCCCGCCTAGCTGCCTCCCTCACGGAGCTCCCGCAATCGCCAGCTCCTGCCGCCTGCTTAAGCCAGTTTCACGCGAACCACGTTCCACGACGCCTTGCCAAGCTCGGCGCGAATCGTGCTTCCATCCGCCGCCGAATTGCCGCCGGCATGCGGCGTGACGCGGTTCGGCGCGTCCAATGTATTGGCCGCTTTAAGATCGTCGCTCTCGAGCACGATATGCTCCAGCACGCGGAAAGCGCCGAAGCTGCGCAGATCGATTTCCAGTGGCAGCGATTCGCTGAGATGGCGATTGACCGCGAAGACGGTCACTTCGCCGGTTTCTTCGTTATGCACCGCGACGGCATCCAGATAAGGGACGTCGGTGTAATCCGCAGCGTCGTATTTCGGCGACGTGACGAGCGGCACGAGCACCGTACCGCGCCCGAACACGCTGGCATGCATGTACGGATAATAGATCGTTTGCTTCCAAGCGCCTCCGCCGTTTGCGGTCATGATCGGCGCAATGACGTTGACGAGCTGCGCCATGCAGGCCATGCGCACGCGGTCCGCTCGTTTCAGCAGGCTGATCAGCATGCTGCCGACAAGCAGCGCATCCTCGTGATTATAGATATCTTCGAGCTGAGGCGGCGCAATCGACCACGGCTCGATGCGGGAATCGGCGTCGTTGGAATGATACCAGACGTTCCATTCGTCGAAGGAGAGATGGATTTTCTTCTTGCTGCGCTTCTTCGCCTGCACATAGTCGCAAGTGGCGATGACGGTATTAATGAAGCTGTCCATGCCCATCGATTGGGCCAAGAAGTTCGCTGTGTTGTTGTCGCGGT
Source organism: Paenibacillus rhizovicinus (assembly GCF_010365285.1). Lineage (NCBI taxonomy): Bacteria > Bacillati > Bacillota > Bacilli > Caryophanales > Paenibacillaceae > Paenibacillus > Paenibacillus rhizovicinus. The sequence goes on along the minus strand of NZ_CP048286.1, from coordinate 2,849,887 downwards.
TACCGTAATATTGATGCAGGGACAAATAATCGACCTCGTTATAGCACAAATCCAGCACCGTGCGCTCCCATTCCGGGAACGTCGCCATCTGGAGGCTCGAGCTGCCGCATGCGACAAGCTCGATGGACGGGTCGACCCAGCGCATGACCTTCGCGCTCTCGGAAGCGATGCGGCCGTATTCAACGGCGGTTTTGGCCCCGATCTGCCATGGACCGTCCATTTCATTGCCGAGGCACCAAGTCTTGATGTCGTGGGGCTGCTTATAGCCATGCTGCACGCGCAGGTCGCTCCAATAGGAGCCGGACGGATGATTGCTGTACTCCACGAGTTGACGGGCTTCCTCCGGACCGCGCGTCCCGAGATTGACCGCCATCATCGGCGAGGTATTCGCTTTGCGGCACCAGTCCACGAACTCGTTCAACCCGATCAGGTTGGGCTCGACGGTACGCCAAGCCAGCTCCAGCCGCTTCGGACGAAGCTCGACAGGGCCGACGCCGTCCTCCCAGTTGTAGCCGGAAACGAAATTGCCCCCGGGATAGCGGACGATCGGCACGTCGATGCCCTTGACCAGCTCCAGCACGTCGCTCCGAAAACCTTGCTCGTCGGCCGTCGGATGGCCCGGCTCATAGATGCCGCCGTAAACCGCCCGTCCCAAATGCTCGATGAACGAGCCGTAAATGCGTTTATCGACCTCGCCAATCGTAAAATCCTTATCCACGATCATTTTCGCTTTCATTGACATCATGACTCACCTCGTAGTTAAATTAATATTATCATTAACTAATTAACAAGAAGTTGACTACAAAACTATTAAACAGCATCCCCCGCAGCTGCGCAAGCTTTTATTGCCTCGGAAATTGAATTAATATAAAGGTTAACTAAACTTGATCAAAGCTGGAGTGAGATCGATGATAAGCGCGAATTTGGATCGCAAATGGCTCCCCCTGTACGAAGCGCTCGCGAGCGATGTTCGTCTGCGTATTCTGGAGCTGCTGTCCGGGCAGTCCATGAATGTCAAGGAGCTTGCGGCGGCGCTCGGCCTAAGCAGTGCCATTGTGACGATGCACACGAAGAAGCTGGAGAAGGGCGGCCTCATTCAGACCAAGCTTGTCCGCAAGGGAGGAGGGACGCACAAAATATGTTCCCTCGCCGTCAGTCGAATCGAGCTCGACCTCCCTAAGCCGCAAGGGGTAAAACGGGAGTGCCAGGAGGTTTCCGTGCCGGTAGGGCATTATACCGACTTCGAGGTGCATCCGACCTGCGGTCTCGCCACGACGGAGCGGAGTATCGGCCAGTTTGACGACCCGCGTTATTTCATGGAGCCGGAACGCATGCATGCGCAGATTCTCTGGTTCGGCAAAGGCTTCGTCGAGTATCGCATCCCCAATTACGTGCTTCCGGGCCAAACGCTTACGGAGATCGAAATTTCGTTCGAAATCGGATCGGAAGCACCCGGCGTTCAGGCGGACTGGCCGTCTGATATTCATTTCTACCTCAACGATACGCTGCTTGGCTACTGGACGAGTCCCGGCGATTCCGGCGAAGGCCGCGGGAGGCTTACGCCGTCTTGGTGGATGGAGATGGTCAATCAATACGGCTGGCTGAAAGTCATCCGCATTACGGCTGACGGCACCTTCATCGACGGTCAGCGGCTGTCCGACGTAACGCTGGAGGATATCGTCATGCTGCGCAACGATTGGCAGCTTCGCCTTGCCGTTCCCGGCGACGCCGAACATGTCGGAGGTCTCACGATCTATGGCGAGGGCTTCGGCAATTACAATCAATCCATCCTCTTTCGAACGTATCGGAGCAGCGGGGTATAGCAGGTGAAATTATGCAAAACGTAGAAAATAGTAGATATTTGTATCCGGCCGCGTCGCATGAGGACGAGCAGGAATTATTTGCAATGGAAATGCGTGCCTTATTCGGCGTTGAAGCACGCAACGGTTATGTGATAATCGATAAAAATGTCGATCCGAGCAGAAGTCCGTTCCTTCGCGGCAGACTGGATGTGATCCTGACGGCCGAAGATCCGGCGGGCATTGCCGAGCAAGTCGCGAATGCGGTGCAGCTGGATGGACAAACCTTTAAGGTAACATTCGTAAGCGGTGGCTTGGCATTCGACGAACAGCGGGCGGCAGAGAAAGAGATCGGCTGGCGCATTCACGGGCAGGCTGACATGCGCTATCCGGACCGACTGTTCGGCGTTGCCCATGTTCAAGGACGGTATTGGTTCGGGGAATACGTGAAAAGCGAGCCGATGTGGCTGAAACATAACGACAAGCCCCAGCCGTATTCCACCGCGCTCGGTACGCGGGTTGCGCGGGCGGTGGCGAACATCGCGGTACCGGATATCCGTGCAGGCGTGCGCGCCATAGATCCGTGCTGCGGAATCGGCACCGTGCTGATTGAAGCAAGATCGATGGGCATCGACATGATCGGGTACGATCTGAACCCGCTCGCGCTGAAGGGGGCGCGCATCAACTTGGCGCATTTCGGCATGCCGGATGTCGTCAAGCGCGCGGATATGACGCTGTTGGAACCGGGAGAGGACGGTCCCTTTGACGCGGCCGTGCTCGATTTGCCATATAATTTGTGTTCCGTCCTCCCGGACGAAGAACGGCTCGCCATGCTGCGCAGCGCCCGTCGTTTGGCGGACAAGGTCGTCATCGTCACGACGGAGCCGATCGACGAGGCGATCTCGCAGGCGGGCTTACGGATAACGGACCGGTGCACGGTTCGCAAAGGCAAGTTCCAGCGCCAGGTTATCGCCTGCGAGAGCGATGGAGGCAGTTGAGAGGGGAGCGGCTTCTCTCTATAACGAGCGAGCCGGAGTCTGAATGAATGAGAATGACCAAGCCGGAAGCCTTACAGGCCTTCCGGCTTGGTCTGTTTTTGCGGTGAGCCGGGGGTTGCTGCAGCCGCAGGAACAAATCCATCCATTTTACAGATTGTACAGTAAAAAATTTCCCAATTGCTTTAGGGCTATCTTTTTCCGCCAGTGCCTTGTCGGCTAGCCGCGACAGCAGTACACTGGTATCAACCACCACCTAGATGAGATCAACCACCACCCAGATTAGATACTGCTGTCGATACTTGCTGGCAACGAAAACAAGCGGGAGGAATCGCAAGGTGTATAAACTGCTGATCGTGGATGACGAGAAAGAAATTCGTGAAGGCCTGGCATCTTGGCCATGGCATCAGGTTGGCATTGAAGTGGCGGGCTGCTGCTCCCATGGTTTGGAAGCGCTTCAATTTGTCGAGGAGAAGCCCGTCGACCTCGTCATTACCGATATTCGCATGCCTTTTATGGACGGCATTGAATTAATGACCGCATTAAACGCGCGATATCCGTTCATTCGGGTCGTTATTCTATCCGGTTACAACGATTTCGAGTATGCCCAGAAAGCACTGCAATTCGGCGCGATCGACTATTTGCTGAAGCCGCTGCAATTTCAGATGCTGCACGATACATTTTTCCGTGCCGTGGAGCGCCTGCGGGAAGAGAAGCAGGCAGAATTCCGCGTGTCCGTGCTGAAACGCAAGGCGGAGCTGCTGGCGCGCGTGCTGCGTGCCGAGTTCCTTCGCCGTTTGTTTCAAGAGCCGCTCTCCGAAGCCGAACTGGAGCAGGGCTTCTCTGATGGCGAAGTGCTGCTGGAAGGGAACTTTTATACCGTAGCGGTCTTCCGTCCGGATCGTCTCGCGGAGCCGGGCGCGGCCATGGGCGATAAAGAAAAGAAACTGCTCGCCTTCTCGCTGGATAATATCTTAACGGATTTATGGGAAGGCAAGGAACTCGGTTACCACTGGGTGAACGGGCAGACGAGCGAGGCGTACGTGCTGTCCATGAAGCGGGAGGCGGAAGCGCATTTCGCCGAATTGCTGCCGCAGTGGCGCAAATACCGGGGCTTGTTCAAATCGGCTTTCTCCGGCGGCGTCGGTCGTCCGGTGGGGTCGCCTGCCGATATTTATTTGTCCGCGCAGGCGGCGTCGGCGGCGTTGGCCGCTAACCCGGAAGAAGGTACGCTGGCGATCGGCGAATCCGCGGCAGCGGCGAACCGTCCCGCTGCGGCCGTGATCGCGAGCAAGGAACAAGCCGCAGCCGGAACTGCCGCGGCCGCAGGCGGCTTCGAAGCGGATACGGAACCGGTCAACATGCTGCTGGTGCAGGCGAAGCAGTATATCCAGGACCATTTCAACCGCAGTTTGACCTTGAAGGAGGTCGCCGACCAGGTTCACATTTCCGGCAGCCATCTGTTTGCGCTGTTCAAAAATTCCGGTCAAACCTTCCTCAGCTTTCTCACCGCCATTCGGCTGCAGCGGGCCATGGAGCTGCTCAGCGGCTCGAATCTCAAAATCTATGAAATCGTCGAACAGGTCGGCTATTCCGATCCCGCGTACTTCACGGAAGTATTCAAGAAATATACGGGCAAGACGCCGCACGAATATCGCTGCAAATCAAGGTAAACGCGGAGGGAGTCATCATGTTGAAACGGTTCGGTCCGACGCTTAGGCGGATCGTCATTCTTACGGCGGCGTTAACCTTGATCACGCAGCTCGCGCTTGCTTACATCGGTCTCACCTACATGGACGTCATCGATAAGTCGCTGCACCAGAAGCGGTCGCAGGATATGCTCTACCAGTTTCAACAGAACGTGCTCGTGCAGCTGAACGACATCGACAATTTGATGCTGCTGCTGCAAACGCCGGAGTTCAGCGATTATTACAAGAACCTTATGCGATTGCGCGATGAGAAAGTTGCCGATTTAGGCATGCAGCAGCTGCAGCAGAAATTCAATATGCTGAACCTGTCTCCCTCCTCCGTGCAGGCTGTTTATTTTCTGTCGCAAACTTTCGTGCAGCGTTCCCTTGTGCAGAAGATCGAATCCGGCACCTTCATGGACCTGCCGCGGCTGGATCTGGACAGGCTTCATTATTCGAAGCTGGACAAGCTGATTCTCCCGGACAGGGACCAATTCACGATGTATACGCAGGCCGATTTCGCGCAATATTTCACCACGGGCAATCCGATGCTGGAGAAGGACGACGTCAGGCAGCTGAGAGCGTTCATGGCGGAAATCCAGAACCGGATCGTGTTCTCGAACGGCAACGAGAACGGCGTGCTTACGATGATCGTGCTGAGCGACCGGTTCTTCCAGCAAGCGATTCCGAGCAGTTTGCCGGAGGGAACGTATTTCTCCGTCCTCGGCAAAGACAATCGCATCCTGTGGACGACTGCGCCTTCAGACCCGCTGAAAGATGCCTCGGAGGGCGCCGGTACCCCGGTAAGCTCATCGAACGGCAAGTCCAAGTACCAGAACGAAATCAAGAATCTGCTTCCCTTCAAGCTCAGCATCATGTATACCGATACCGGCAGCGGAGCAAGCATGCTTCGCGGGGACCGGATTTACATCATGGCTGCGGTGTCTCTGGTTACGCTGCTAATCACGGTGTTGATCAGCTATTTCTATTTGAAGCAGGTATTCAAACCGTTCCGCATGGTTTCCAAGCAAATCAAGAGCTTCTCGCTCAGCAGCGAGTGGCTGCTGCGGCCGCTGCCGGATGATCTGATCAAGAAGGGCTTTCATGCCGTATCGATGCGCAACAAGATCATTATCGCGCTCATCGTGGCCGTCGGCCTCCCGGCGGTATCGGACGGCATTCTGTACAACTGGCTGTCCAAGCACGACATCCGGCGCGAGATGCAGACGTCCGTCGACGTAACGGGCCGCTTCTCCGCGGTCAGCATTCATAACCGGCTGCAATTTACGGAGACGATTCTGAAGGAAATTTCCGCGAGCCGGCAGCTGCAGGATTACGTGACCAACAATTACACGACGCCGCTCATGCTGGGCGGATTGACGACGAATCTGCTCATGTTTCCGGGCTTGAACGATATTTCCTACTTCGTGCTGTTGGATCAGAACGGGAATTGCATTTATTCATCCATTTTCTCGAATAACAAAACCGCGTTCAATACCGATAAGTCGTTCCTGTCGGATCAAGACGCCCCGTACTGGATTTCGAATTACGACAACGTCTTCAATCCGCTGTCGACGGCGATCGTGAAACGAATCGACGGACCGGGGGACGACGGGGAAGCCACGTATCTGCTCATGGTGCCGAAGCAGTCGACGTTCGAGAACATCGACTCGGGGCTGATCAACACCTCTTATGCCATTACCGATGCCAAGGGCCGTACGATCTACGAATCGCGCCAGCGCACCGTCGGGGATTTGCCCGGCCAGCATTTCTACACGAGCGGCATCCCGAACACGAACTGGAAGCTCACGCTCAATTTCGTCTTCAACGACGTACTGGAGAAGAACCGCGAGTATCAGCAGCAATTCCTGCTGTTCACCTCCGTCGTTTTGCTGTTGTCCGTCGTGGTGGCGGTCGCGATCGCGATTCAGTTGGTGAAGCCCGTTCACCGGCTGAAGGAGACGATGCTTCGGGTCGGGGAGGGCGATCTGTCCCTTCGGCTGGAAGAGCTCGAACAAACGGAGCTTGGGGGCATCGTGCGCAGCTACAACCGGATGATCGACCAGCTGGACCGCGTCATGCGCGAAGAGAACGAGCTGATCGCGATGAAGACAAGGGCTGAGCTCGACATGCTCCAGGCGCAGATCAATCCGCATTTTCTGTACAACACGCTGGAAGTCATCAATATGCGGAGCATGAGAACAGGTAATCTCGAGGTAAGCGCCATCGTCGGCGCGCTGGCCGACTTGTTCCGGTACAGCATTGCCAAAGGCTCGGGCATCGTGGAGCTCCACAAGGAGCTGGCGCATGTTGCGAACTACGTCACCATTCAGCAAATCCGTTTCGGCCACAGCTTCGAGGTTGAATACGAAGTGCCCGACGAGCTGCGGAGCAAGTCGATCGTGCGTTTCGTGCTGCAGCCGATTATTGAGAACGCGATCAAGCACGCTTTTCTCGGCTGGGAAGAGGGCGGTCTCATTATCGTCTCTGCAGTCGCGGAGGGCGGCAATCTGCAGGTGCGCATCGCGGATAACGGCGTGGGCATGGACAAGGAGACTTTGGCAATGGTAAGGGCCGACATGCAGCGGGAGTACGGGAAAGAGCAGAGCGACGAGAACGGCATCGGGCTGCGCAACGTCTACCAGCGGCTCAGGCTGATCTATAAAGAAGGGACATCCATGACGATCGAAAGCCGCGAGATGAGGGGGACGGCCATTACGCTGACGGTCCCGCTGCAAGATTCGTAGGATTCGCAGCCTATCGACGCTTATGCGGTGCGCAAAGGTATGTCGGTCATGAAGCACGGGTTGCCTGCAGGTTCACATCGACTGCGGGCAGCCTGTTTTTCTTTCCTGCGGAATGGCCGCCGTTACTGTTGTCCATAAAAAAACATATATGTGTCCTGGCAAGTCGTTCGACAATCCATGCCAACCATTCGACAGCCGAAGGAATCATTCGACAATCCAGCGCAAATCATACGATAACCCCGGTAAATCATACGATCGCCCTAGAAACCGCAAGATTACCATAGGAAACCGCACGATTACCCTGCAAGGATCATAGGATTACCCATTAAGATTGGAGGATTCCCTTATTTAAGCGCTTACATTTTCCGTGTTATTCTGATGGAGGTAGGAATTCTACTAATTTCTTCTAGGGGGAAAAGAAATTGAAAAAATGGACGGTCATGCTTATGGCTGTTACGGCAACGGCAGTCGTACTGTCAGGTTGCGGCAGCAGCAACAACAATGGCGGGAACGATTCCGGCGGTAACACGGCTAACACCACGAACAACGGCGGCGGAAATACAGGATCTACTAACACGAAGAACAATGCCGGCACCAAGAGCGGCGACGTTGTAACGATCAAAACAAGCATCACGGCAGGCGAGCTGTCCAAAGATCAAATCGCCGAATTCGAGAAAGAGCATCCGAACATCCACGTTGAAATCGAAGAAGTCGATGCCACGAAGCTGGCAGCAGAGCTGGCTACTGGCGACGCCCCTGACGTTATTCGTATTCTCGGCGTACAAGATCTTCCTAGCTATGTAATCAAAGGCATTGCGACTGACTTGACGGATCGCATCAACACCAGCACGGTGTTCAAAGCGGACGACCTGATGGATATCACGAACGTATACCGCTTCGACGGCAAGACAGTCGGCGCCGGCCCAATCTACGGCTTGCCGAAAGACTGGTCCAATGACTATGCCATTTTCTATAACAAAAAAGCATTCGACGCTGCAGGCGTACCGCTTCCGAGCACGACGGAGCCAATGACGCTGCCTGAGTTCATCGATCTGGCTAAGAAGCTGACGATCAAAGGCGCTGACGGCAAAATCAAACAATACGGCATCGGCACGAACAGCGGATCGAAAGTAGAGCCTACGTATGACGGCATGCTCGAATATCTGCTCAGCGCCGGCGTGAACATCAACACCGACGACTTCTCGTCGATCAACTTCGACAATCCTGCGGTTAAGGATTACATCAATACTTGGTTGGATGCAGTTAAGAACAACGTCGGACCTAACTCCGTTAACAACGACCAATCGGACAGCGGCGATCTGTTCTTCAAGAACCAAGTTGCTATGCAAGTGTTCGGTTACTGGTACAGCGGCGTAATTCGTAACGAAGAACGCGCTAAATCCCATATTGAAGATTTCGGCATGCTGCCTACGCCAATAGCTCCGGGCGGAACTCGCGTAGCGCCTACGGGCAGCGCGACCGGCGGTATCATCAACGCGGCTTCCAAACATCCGGACGAAGCTTGGACGTTCTTCGAGTGGTACTTCGGCGGCAAACCAGCCGACGATCGTGCTAAAACTGGCTGGGGTCTTCCGATCTTCAAGAGCAAAATGGCTTCCCTGCCTGCCGTTACTGCATTCGACAAACAAGTCAATGAAGTTATGAAAGGCGAAATCGAGAACTCCAATAAATACATTATCTGGAACCCTTACCTCGGCAATGGTGGCGGAGCAGTCTTCAGCAAATACTCGCAACCGTTGCTCTTCGGTAAATCATCTATTGAAGATGCAATTAAAGGCATGACTAAAGATGCTGGCAATGCCATCGAGGAAGCGAAAGCCGCAGCCGGACAGTAAATTAAGTCTAGCGGGGAGGGTTCGAGGGCGAACTCTCCCTTCTCGTCATAAAGGAGCGAAAGTATGAAAGAGAAGACTAAACGAACCGTTGCGTTCTACTCGATGATCTCACCATGGTTTATCATGTTCTTGATTTTCGGTCTTTATCCGATGATATACGGTCTCTACTTGAGCTTCACCAACTACTACGGCTTTAATATCAAGAAACTGAAATGGACCGGCATGCATAACTACCACCGGGTATTTACGGACTCTGACGCCATGTACTCGCTCGGTCGAACGTTTTATGTCACGATTATCAACGTACCTCTCGGCATGGCGGTCGCTCTCGGTCTGGCCATGCTGTTGAACAGACAGGTGCGCGGAGTCGGGATATACCGGACGCTCTTCTACCTGCCTTCCATCGTGCCAGCGGTGGCAAGCGTCATCATGTGGAAGTTTATGTTCTCCAGCAATGGCGGCGTACTAAACGGTATTCTGGACTTCTTCGGTATAAACCCCGTGAACTGGCTTGGATACGACTATGCCACGACTTCCCTGCTCATCATGCTCTTATGGGGCGCAGGTGGCGGCGTGTTAATCAATCTGGCGGGCTTGAAAGGCATTCCGCGGGATCTATATGAAGCGGCATCGATCGACGGTGCAACAGCGCCACAGCGGACGTTGCGGATTACGCTGCCGCTCATGACGCCGGTTATATTCTTCAACGTCATTATGGGTATTATCGGCTCGCTGCAAATCGGTTTGCAGGCCATCCTGCTGAGCGGTTCGAGATTGCTCGACCGTCCGATCCAGCCGAACTATCTGTACTTCGTCCATGCGTTCCAGCAAATCTTTGCCTTCCAACGGTTCGCATACGGTATGGCATTGCTATGGGTATTGTTCTTAGCGATTCTTATCCTAACGGCGATCGTGTTCGTGACAAGCAGATTCTGGGTTCACTATGAAACGGATCAGGAGGGATAACGAGTGAAGACAGAAACGACAGTCAAAGGAAGCATTCCACTATATGTGGCGTTGATTCTCTTCTCCGCCATCTTCGTATTCCCGATGTACCTGGCCTTCGTGCAAGCGCTCAGCGCCTGGAATACGACGCCAGGCTTCGTGCCGGTCGGCTTCCATCCGGAGAACTTTAAGTACGCGACGACTTTGATCGACTTCTGGAATTTTACGAAAAACTCGGTCATTCTCTGCGTGATCTCGCTCCTCTCGGTCGTGTCGAGCGGCTTGGGCGGCTATGCGTTCGCGCGGATCGCGGCGCCGGGCCGTAACGCGCTGTTCATGATCGTATTGTCGACGATGATGCTGCCAACTATTATTACGCAAATTCCGCAGTATATCCTGTTCCACAAATACGGCTTGATCGATACGTTCTGGCCGTGGGTATTCGGCGGTATCGGAGGCAGCGCATTCTTCATCTTCTTGTACCGTCAATTCTTCGCGGCGATTCCGAAGGAGCTGGAAGAAGCGGCGCGGATCGACGGCTGCTCGATCTTCCGGACGTACTGGAATATCTTCTTGCCGATGTCGATTCCGATCGTGGCAACGGTAACGATCATGATTTTCCAAGGCACGTGGGGCGACTACCTGGGTCCGTTCATGTACCTGAAGCAAGATCACTATCCGCTCGCTACTGCACTTAGTATGATCAGCTACAAGATCGAAGGGAACGACAAACTGATTCTGACCTCCGTATCTACGGCAGGCGCGATTCTGCTCGTCGTTCCGGTTATCATAACGTTCTTCCTCGGACAACGCTATATCGTCGAGGGGATCGTTACCACAGGCGTTAAAGGGTAATTGAACTGTCTGCAGCGCTAAGCGCGCATCGGGGAACCGGCGCGCTTAGCGCTTTTTTATGCGTTTATCGCGTTTCTCATACCATACGATTACCCTGTAAAATAAGAGTATCATCGTATACAAACGCTTACATCGCCCGTGCTATCCTTAGTTCAAGGGTTCGAGCAAGGATTATTTTCATTTCTGCAAGGGGGTTAATGAGTTGAGGAAATGGACGTTCATGCTTACGGCAGTCACGGCTGCGGCCGTTGTGCTGTCGGGTTGCGGTAACGGCAGCAACAATGGAGGCAGTGCCGCTAACGGCAACAGCGGCAACAGCGCGAATAGCGGAAATACAACCAACGGCGGGAATGCCGCGACGACGAACGATAGCGGCGATACGTCCGGCAACGCGGCAGCAACAACCGATAATACGGGCACCAAGGGCAATGGCGAAGTCGTCACGATCCGCACGAGCATTTCGAGCGGCGAGCTGTCCAAGGATCAAATCGCCGAATTCGAGAAGGATCATCCCAATATCAAAGTCGAAACCGAAGAGCTCGACGCGACGAAGCTGGCGGCCGAGCTGGCAACGGGCGATGCGCCCGACGTCATCCGCCTATCCGGCGTATTCGATCTCCCGAACTATGTCATCAAAGGCATTGCGCTTGACCTGACGGACCGAGTCAATACGAGTTCGGTATTCAAAGCGGACGATCTGCTGCCGATCACGAACGTGTTCCGCTTCGACGGCAAGACGGTCGGTACGGGCCCGATCTATGGCATGCCGAAAGACTGGTCCAACGACTATGCGATCTTCTATAACAAGAAGGCGTTCGACGCCGCAGGCGTGCCGGTGCCGGATCCTACGAAGCCGCTGACTTGGCCGGAAGTATTCGAACTGGCCAAGAAGCTGACGATCAAGGACGGCGACAAAGTCAAGCAATACGGCCTGGCTGCCAACGAATGGGGCAAGACGGAACCGAACTTCAATAACCTGCTTCAATATCTGCTCAGCGCGGGCGTAGATATCAACGGGGCTGACAACGGAACGGTCAACTTCGATAACCAAGCGGTCAAAGACTATATCAGCATGTGGGTGCAAGGCATTAAGGATAACGTCGGCCCGAACTCCGTCAACAATGACCAAACGTCCGGCGGAGATTTGTTCTTCAAGGATCAAGCTGCAATGATCATCGACGGTTACTGGTACAGCGGCGCGATCCGCAGCAACGAAGGAGCCAAGACGCATCTGGCCGATTACGGCATGCTGCCTACGCCGATCGCGCCGAACGGTATGCGCGTAGCGCCTACGGGCGGCGCAACCGGCGCGATTATCAACAAGGATTCGAAGCATCCTGACGAAGCTTGGACGTTCTTCGAGTGGTTCTTCGGCGGCAAGCCGGCCGACGACCGCGCGAAGGCGGGCTGGGGTCTCCCGATCTTCAAGAGCAAGATGGATCTCCTGCCGAAAGACACGGAATTCGACAAGCAAGTCAACGCCGTTCTCCAAGACGAGCTGAACTACACGAGCCAATATCTGAAAGTGAACCCTTACCTCGCAGGGGGCGGCTGGTCGATCTTCGATAAGTACGTGCAGCCGCTGTACTTTAACAAATCGACGTTGGACGATGCCGTCAAAGGCATGACCAAAGACGCTAACGTGGCCATCGACGAAGCGAGAGCCGCAGGCGGAGAGTAAGCATAATTCAAGTTTACGGGGAGGGTTCCGGGCGGAACTCTCCCTGCTTGTCATGAAGAGAGATGAAGAGGTAAGCGTTGCGTTCTGCTCGAGCGAACCGGCAAAGGAGCCGTCGTGCTCTTCGCCTCCGAACGCGGCGTTTATCGGCGAGCCCAGATCGTACTGTTCGGCGCAAGCCGTTAATGAAGAGAGGATGAGCGCAGCATGATCGCAATCGAGAACTACTGGGAAAATCCTGAACGTCTTCACGTCAATCGTGAAGCGCCTCGGGCGTATTACATTCCGTATCGGGACGCGGCATCGGCGAAACGGCGCAAACGGGGGCAGTCCCCTTTTTACCGGACGCTGAACGGCAATTGGAAATTCCAATACCGCGCGTCGGTGCAGAATGTGGATGCGCCTTTCTGGGAGGAAGCTGCTGACGTTTCCGGCTGGGATGATCTTATCGTGCCGTCCTGCTGGCAGGCGAACGGCTATGACCAGATGCATTACACGAACGTGGCTTATCCGATTCCGTGCGATCCTCCTTACGTGCCGGACGACAATCCGGCCGGACTCTATGTCCGGGAATTTCTGCTCGGCGACGATTGGAACGGCAAGGAGCAATATGCCGTGTTCGAAGGCGTCAACTCCTGCTTCTACGTGTGGGTGAACGGCGAATTCGTCGGCTACAGCCAGGGCAGCCGCGTGCCGGCGGAATTTCTGATTACGCCGCATGTTCGTCCCGGCCGAAACCGGATGGCGGTCATGGTGTTGAAATGGTGCGACGGTACGTATATCGAGGATCAGGATTTGTGGCGTTACTCGGGCATTTTCCGGGATGTCTATTTGCTGGCTAGGGACAAGGCGCATATCCGCGACGTGTTCAACCGGCAGTCGTTCACCGAAGGCTACGGCAGCGCGGCGCTGCGCGTTGAAATGGAAACGACGGACAGCGTTCGGACGGTGGCCGAACTGCGCGATGCGGGCGGAAGCCTGATTGCTGCAGCCGAAGCGGATATTTCCGGACAGGGCACGGTCACGCTGAACGTGGACGCTCCGCTGCTTTGGACCGCGGAGACGCCGTATCTATACGAGCTGACGCTGCGCGCCGGCGAGGAAACGCTGCTTTTCCCGATTGGGTTTAGATCGGTTACGACGGACGGCGGCGTCTTCCGCATTAACGGACAGGCGGTCAAGCTGAAAGGCGTCAACCGTCATGATTCCCATCCGAGCCTCGGCCAGACGATTCCGCTTGCGCATATGATCGAGGATTTGCAGCTGATGAAGCGGCATAACGTCAATACGATCCGTACATCGCATTACCCGAACGATCCGCGTTTCCTGGAGCTGTGCAATGAATACGGCTTCTATGTCGTGGACGAGGCCGACCTGGAGTGCCACGGCATCGGCATGGCGGAGGACTGGAAGGACGGCGCGTTCCACCGTTTGTCCAACGACCCTGCATGGAAAGAGGCATTCATCGAACGCGCTTCCCGGATGGTGGAGCGGGACAAGAACCAGCCTTGCGTCGTCATGTGGTCGATGGGCAACGAGTCCGGCTATGGGCCCAACCATATCGCGATGGCGGAATGGACCCGCGGCCGCGACGGCTCGCTTCCCGTTCATTATGAAGGCGCGACGGCCGGCTACAAGGGGAACGAAGATACGAGCAGTCTCGATGTCGAAAGCCGCATGTATGCTTCTCTGCAGGAGATGGAACGGTACGGTCAAGATCCGGCGCAAACCAAGCCCGTCTTCTTGTGCGAATACAGCCATGCGATGGGCAACGGGCCCGGCGATCTGCAGGATTACTGGGACGTCATTTACCGCTATCCGAACCTGATGGGCGGCTGCGTCTGGGAATGGTGCGATCACGGGATCCCGCAGACGGCGGAGAACGGGCAGGCTTATTTTGCTTATGGCGGGGATTTCGGGGACAAGCCCAACGACGGCAACTTCTGCATCGACGGACTCGTCTCGCCGGACCGCAAGCCGCATACGGGCCTGCTGGAGCTGAAGAAAGTCATCGCGCCGGTTCGATTCGAGGCGGAGGATGCGGAACGCGGGTTGGTCAAAGTGACCAATCTGTATGACTTCATCGGGCTTTCCCATCTCACGCTGCATTGGAAGCTGGAGCGGGATGGCGAGCTGCTGCGTCAAGGCTGGAGCGGTTCGCTCGAAGCGGCGCCGCAAGCCTCGCAAGTGATTGAATTGCCGAGCGAGTGGAACGAGAAAGCTGACGGCGCGTGCGATCTGACGCTGTCCTGCCGCTTGAACAGGGACACGGCTTGGGCGGAGGCCGGCTATGAGGTAACGTTCGAGCAGTTCCGTCTCGGCACAGTGTCGACAGCTTCCGTGGAGGATGACGGCGGAGCGGCGGCGGGAGCGGCTTCGGCGGGCGATGGGAATGGCAAAGGCAAAGGCGCTGGAGCGGGAGCGGGAGTTAGAGCCGCTACGGCACGCACTGGGGCGGCGGCTTTACAGGTTGAGGAAACAGGCGGCTTGCTGTCGTTAAGCGGTCTTGATTTCCGTCATGTCTTCGATCTTCGTCAGGGCGTGTTCGCGGGTATTTCGAAGAACGGCGTGGAGCTGCTTGCAGAGCCGCAGCGGTTTCAAATTTGGCGCGCGCCGACCGACAATGACCGCGGCATTCGCTCCGCTTGGGAGCACGAAGGTTTCCAGCGAGCCGCGATGAAAGTCTATGACGCCGCATGGGAACGCCAAGCGGACGGCACGGCTGCCATCCGCGTACGCTTCTCGCTCGGGGGCTACATCCGGACGCCGATCCTGCAAGGCGAAGCGCTGTGGACCGTGGATGCGGCAGGGACGATTCGCTTGCGCGCGGACATGCAGGTGAAGGACAGCGCCACGCATCTGCCGCGCTTCGGGGTGGAACTGGTCATGCCGGCAGGCAGCGAAGCCGTGGAGTATCTGGGCTTCGGGCCGCATGAGAGCTACATCGACAAGCGCCGCAGCGTGCGCCGCGGCAAATACCGGACGACGGTGGACGGCATGTTCGAGTCGTACGTGATGCCGCAGGAGAACGGCTCGCGTTACGGCACGGAATGGGCGACCGTCACGAACGCGCTGGGCATGGGCCTGCGCTTGGAAGCGCCAGGCAGCTTCTCCTTCCAAGCGTCGCACTTCACGGCGCAGGACCTGACGGCTGCGACTCACACGCATGCGCTGAGGCCGAGGAAGGAAACGATCGTCAACGCGGATTACCGCATGGGCGGCATCGGTTCTAATTCTTGCGGACCAGAGCTTCAGGAGCGTTATCGCTTCGACGAGAAATCGTTCACGTTCGAGCTGGTCGTTCGTCCGGTATTCGCGGAGGACGAATAAGGGGTTGTGACGTGGCGTAACGTGGCGTGAATGATAGTGAAATGAAAGAAGGGCCATTCCCGAAAGTGCGACACTTTCGGGAATGACCCTTTTTGGGTTGGGTTGTTGAGCGCTGCGAGCTGTTGGCCGCTGGTGCTTTTCCGGGCTGTGAAGGAATTCGTCAGTTTTTCCGCCGATGAAGTGTACTGGGAGCAGCTCATGGCTGGAATTCGTCGGCTTTCCGCCGACGAAGTGTACTGGGAGCAGCTCATGGCTGGAATTCGCCGGCTTTCCGCCGACGAAGTGTACTGGGTGCAGCTCATGGCTGGAATTCGCCGGCTTTCCGCCGATGAAGTGTAATGGGTGCAGCTCATGGCTGGAATTTACTAGTTCTCCGCCCACAGTCCACCGCTCCGCTGCCCGCCCTTCAAACCTAGCGCTTCGCGCACAACGCCGAAAGCTCGGCAAGCTCGCGCAGCTCGTCCGAGCCGAGCGCGAAGGTCATCGCGCGGACGTTCTCTTCCGCATGATGCGGCTTGGAAGCGCCCGGAATGGCGAACACAGTCTCGCCGTTGGCATGAATCAGCCAATTGAGCGCGACCTGGCTTGGCGACGCGCCGTATTTGACGGCCAGCTCGTCCAGTCGGTTGATCAGCGGCTGCGTCCGCTGCAGCCCGGCGGGCTTGAAGCCGCCGGAGAACTTGCGCGGACCCGTGATGCCTTTGACGAGCGCCGGATTCTTGTGGAACTTGCCGCTTAGAAGACCCTGCTCAAGCGGCGAATAGGCAATGATGGAGACGCCCAGCTCCTTGGCCGTATCCAGAATGCCGTTGCGTTCGATGCGGCGGTCCAGCAGGTTGTATTTGACCTGGTTGGACGTCAGGCGCAGGCCGTGCGCCCGCAGCGCCTTGTCCGCCTCGCGCATCTTCGCGGCAGAGAAGTTGCTGACGCCGATATGGCGGATGCGGCCGGCTTTCGCCAGCTTGGCCATCTCGTTCATCTCCGCGGTCGCCGAGGAGAAAGAGTACGGCTGGTGCACCTGGTACAGGTCGATCGGCCAGCCCTTTAACCGGCGCAGCCGCTCGTCGATCGTGCGCGGGATGCTCCCCGCCGTGCGCATGATCGGCCACCACTTCGTTGCGATGTACGTCTCTCGGGGAGAAGCTCCGGCGGCATGCAGCGCATCGGCCAGCGCTTCCTCGGAACGGCCGCCGCCGTACACCTCGGCCGTATCGAACCAATTGATGCCGCCGGCCAAGCTGGTGCGCACGATCGACGCGATGTCGGCATCGTTAAGAACGGGCCAGAATTTCCCGACCATGCCGCTGCCTTTGCTGAACTGCCAGCAGCCGAGCCCGAGCGGAGACAATTCCAGATCGGAATTGCCCATGCGCCGAAGCTTTACTTGCTGTGCGCCGTCTTTGACAACGCCGGCTGCTCCGACGCGAAACGAATTTTCCTTGTCTGTGGCCGTTATGGACTGTTCATCATGTTCCGGTTGCGCCATACCCGCATCTCCTTCGTATAATTTGCGCTGTTGGAGTCATTGCTAGCAAATAAACGCATGCATGCCATGGTTGCACTCACGCCGCCGAGGCGTCTGCCTAAGCGTTCGCGCCGCGGGGCAGTCCGCCTAAGTGATCGCGCTGCCGAGACGTTCCACAGTGCACGCGCCATCAGGGCTGCGCCCGATCACTCTCTCAGCAGGACCTGCGCCACCAAGGCTACCTGCGCCGCCAAGGCTAACCTGCTCCTAAGAGCGCGTATACCCGATGACCAGCTCCAGATCCAATTGCTCGCCGGCTGCAAGCTCTGGCAGTCCGTCCCGCGTGTTCAACGCGCTGTTCAGCGCCATCCACGGTTCCACGCAGACGAACGGCGAGCCGTTCACCTGCCAAAGCACGACGTACTTGAACGCATCGCTGTACGACAGGACAACCGTGCCGCCGTCCGGACCCGGGAAAGCGATACGGCGAGCCGAAGCGTCGAGCAGGGCGACGGACTCTTTTAGGCCGTCAAGCGCAATCGCGCCTTCGATCGGTTTGACGACGTTATCGTTGTAATCGAGGTATTTCGTGGCATCCGTGTCATAGACCAAATTCTTGTCCGATGCGCGGAAATAAGGATGGAAGCCGGCGTAGAAAGGCATGCTCCGCTCCGATAGATTGCGGTACGTTTGGCGAATGGCAAGCTCGCCATTGACAAGCGCATACGTGAATAGCAGCTCGAACGCGAACGGGAATTCAGCCAGCGTGCTGTCGCTGCTATGCAATCGGACCGTTACGGAAGCTTCGCCATTCTCGGATACGGAGACGACCTCCCAAGGGCGATTGCGGGCGACGCCGTGATTGCGCATCGTGTACGTAGTCCCTTCCCACTCGAACTTGCCGTCTACCAGCTGGCCGCTAATCGGGAACAGCACCGGGTTGCCGCCCCGGATATTCGCTTGCGGATCGACGAACGTCGCCCGGTCGAAATAGAACAGTTCCTCGCCGCGCAGCGTGCAGCCGATGGCAATCGCGCCTCGCTCCGGGCAAATGGTAACGGAAGAGTTCGTCTCGGCGTCCTTCAACGTATAGAGCGGAAAAACATCCGCGTGCTGCTCAACTTCATAGCGCTTTTGATTCATGTTGTCTTGGCCTCCATCAATAAAGTTTTCTAACAAAATCATACCATATTGCATAGCCCGGACTAAAGCGCGCCTAAATTTATCCATTTCCCCTCAGCTATATTGCATTGTTGAATAGCTGGTGATATAGTATAGCTATCGAGCGGAGGCTCATTATTTTTTTAGCCAGCTATGCTACATTAATTAATACTCAACGATAACTAATAGGGGCGCTGCGAATGAATGTGCAATTTAAGAAAGGCGTGCTCGATTTATGCGTGCTGGCGCTTACCGCTTGGGATGACCGGTACGGCTACGAGCTGGCGGTGACGATGTCGGCGAAATTCGAAGTTGCGGTCGGCAGCGTGTATCCGCTGTTGAACCGGCTGACGCAGGAAGGTTATTTCTCCACGTATCTCAAGGAATCGAGCGAGGGGCCGCCGCGCAAGTACTACAAGCTGACCCCGCAAGGACATGCGCATCTCATGGCGCTGATTCGCGAATGGCGGAGCTTCTCCGTTTCCGTGGATGAACTCATTAAGGAAGGTGTAGAGCGATGATCAGAGAGCAGTATTTGGGTCACTTATGGGAACTGCTTGCTCCCGTGCCGGAGAAGCAGCGACGGGAATGGATGTACGACTACGAGGAACATTTCCGCGTCTCGGCAGAGCTTGGACGGAGCGAGGAAGAAGCCGCAAGCGAGCTGGGCGATCCGAGACTGATCGCGAAGGAGCTGCTGCTGAACTATCGCGTCGAACAGGCTGACAAGAAGAAAGGCAGCATTACGCTCGTGTCGCGCGCGGTGTTCGCGGCGGTCAGCCTCGGTTTCTTCAATCTGGTATTTGTGCTTGGGCCGTTCTGTGCCGTGCTTGGCGTGCTGGTTGCGCTTTGGGCGACATCCCTGGCAGTTGCGGTATCCTCGCTGATGGTTATGTACGAAGGCTTGTTCGGTGAAGCCGTGACGAGCGTTCAAGCTTCGTTCATCGCGCTTGCGCTCATCGGACTCGGCATGCTGCTAGGCGCCGGAACGCATTGGTTGACGCGCGCGTTCGCCAAGCTGACGCTGCAATATTTGAAATTCAATTCCAAAGTGATAAGGGTGAGAAAAGGATGAGGAAATGGGTATTCGTCGGGCTCATTCTGTTCGTGGTCGGGCTGGTCGGCGCAGCGGGCACGATCGGAGCCAAGGGAGACTTCTCGTTCGGAACGGAGAAAGTGGATAAGCAACAATCGATGTCCGCGGAGGGCATTCGCAATATCGATATCCAAACCGGCAGCGTCGACCTGACGATCGTGCCAGGCACGGGCAACGAAGTGAAAGCAAGTTTGACCGGCCGCGCAAGCAAATCATATCTCGACAAGATGAATATCTTGCTGAAGAAGGACGGAGACACGATCAAGGTCGGCTTCGAAGACCATATCGGCTTCCGTATTGGCATCAATATTCTGAACGTGAATCTGAAGCTCGAGGTGCCGCAGCAGCAATACGCTAATTTGAAATTGGACTCCGGCAGCGGAGACAACGTGATTAACGGGTTGAAGGCAGATGCTTTCGAACTGGACGGCGGTTCCGGCGACGTCGACTTAAACGGACTGCGAAGCAAGACGATCAAGGTATCGATCAGCAGCGGCGACCTGTCGCTTGCGGACGTAACCGCCGATGGGGACGTAACGTTAAAAACCGGCTCGGGCAATATCTCGGCGGATCGGCTGACGGCGAAGCGGCTGGACATCAATCTGAGCAGCGGCGACGTCGACCTGTCGGAGGCCGAAGCGGAGTTGAACGTGAAGACGGGCAGCGGCGATATTACGGTGGAAGGGAAGACGCTGGATTTCCCGGCGACGCTGAAGACGGGCAGCGGCGACGTGGGGATCTTTACGGATCGGCAGCCAGCCGATGTCGCAATCAGCTACAGCTCCGGATCCGGCAGTCTCGACAATGACTGGGATGGCGTGAAAGGCAGCACGGACGACGATGACATTCATCATCTCGTCTTCGGCAGCGGCTCCGTGCCTGTTCAAATCCATACGGGCTCCGGCGATCTCGACGTAGGGAAAAGGTAATGCGCAAGAGGACTTTGTTTCACCGATCCGGTGGGCGAAGTCCTTTTTTTATTCGAGTATGCGTCCATTTCGCTTGTAACGACTACATTTTACTCCTTCATAATCCGATATTCTGAATAGAGGTCTATATTTCGTTAAAAGCTCATGTTCCGCGTCCGCCCCGCATAAACTTCGTTGGTTATGACATGGGAGGGATGGCGGAATGGTGGAATCTCCGGATGTGTCGCTTTTGCCTTGTACGCTTCATAACGGCGTGAAATGCTTCGAATTGATTGCCCAGCCCGTGCAGCAGGAATTGCTCCCGGGCTTATTCATGCAAGGGTACGGATACAACGGTTCGATTCCGGGACCGACCATCGTCGTGGAGCCCGGAGACCAGGTGCGAATTCGCGTCACCAACCTGCTGCCGGAGGCGACCTGCGTGCACTGGCATGGCCTTGACGTGCCGAATACGATGGACGGCGTTCCGGACATCGAGCCGACTCCGCTCATTCGGCCGGGTTACTACGTCGATTACGAATTCCGTATCGTCAATCAACCAGGCACCCATATGTATCACAGCCATCATGAAACGATCCGCCAAGAGATGATGGGAATGGGCGGACTGTTCATTATTTGGGACCGTTACGAACGGGGGATTTCGCGGGATTTTGCTTATATGCTGCAGGAGTTTGCGGTGACCGGCCTGCCGAAAGGCAAGCTGGGACCGGGCACGTACGCGATCGATCCGTTGTCGGACGGCTTCAATTTTTTCACCATGAACGGGCGCTGCTTCCCGAATACGTCACCGCTTCAAGCGAGGCGCGGGGAGGTGTTGCGGATTCGAATGGCGAATCTTGGTATGCAAGGGCATCCCATGCATCTGCACGGCGTGCAGATGCTCGAAACCGCATGCGACGGCAACGAGATTCCGCCGTGGAATCAGCTTCGCCGAAGCACGGTGCTCGTGTCTCCGGGCGAAACGCGTGACGTGCGGTTTCTGGCGTGGAATCCGGGAAACTGGCCCTTTCACTGCCATATCCCCCATCATAATGCGAACAACTTCACGTTGCCGACAGGGGGCATGTTTACGACAATTCAAGTCGGCTAGGCGCAGGATAACCGAGGATGAAGGAGAGGGATTTTAACTTATGCAGGGACGTCGCAGAGCCGTTATCGGACCGTTATTGGCCGCTATTCTTCCGATCGTATTATTTGAATGGTTTCGTTCGCATCAAGAAGCTGACATGACGATGAAAATGCCGCATGGCCATTTCATAATCGTTACGATCGTGGCGGCGCTGGCCACGCTGGTTGCGGTTGCCGTCGGCATAGCAGGACAGCGGCTTCGCAACATAAAGGTCGGTTTCCTGTCGCTGGCGTACTTGTCGCTGGCTGGCGTTTTTCTCCTTCATGGGCTGACGACGCCGGGGTTTGTGACCCATTACGGCGATTTGCCCGCGATGTTCGCCCAGCTCAGCGTATTGCTGGCTGCCTTATGGCTCGCGTTATCGTCCTTATCGACGGATCATTGGCTTGTTCGGCAGATCGCCAGAAGGCGGCAGTGGCTTCTCCCCGTATGGCTGATGACGCTGCTGCTGCTCGGGATGCTTACGATGCTGGTTCCGGACATGATAGGCGATATCCCGCTGGCGACCAATCCGAACAAATGGCTGGCGGCCGGCATAACATTGGCTGCCTGCGCATGGACCTTCTACCGATACTGGCGTTCTTATCTGTCCGCGGGATTTCCGCTGCAGAAAGCGATCGTATACAGCGTAAGCTTGATTATCGCCGCGCAGTATATCATCGTCGAAGGCAAGACGTGGCAGCTGAGCTGGTGGATATACCATCTGCTGCTGCTGGGCTCCATACTGGTGATGGTCGCCGGCTTGCTTCGGCAGTACTTCTCCCAAGGCTCGTTCAGCTCGTCGCTGCGCGTGCTGTTCCAATCCGATCCTCGCGCCTGGCTGGAGGCCTGCAAGACACCTA
This sequence comes from Paenibacillus rhizovicinus, assembly GCF_010365285.1. Taxonomy (NCBI): domain Bacteria; kingdom Bacillati; phylum Bacillota; class Bacilli; order Caryophanales; family Paenibacillaceae; genus Paenibacillus; species Paenibacillus rhizovicinus. Next base: position 2,827,372 of record NZ_CP048286.1, on the reverse strand, counting down.
GCGTGAAAGCCCTCATTATGGCGACGGAAGCCAGGGATGCCTACACCGCGGGGCATAACAATCGCGTGGCGCTCTACGCGCTCCGGCTCGGCGAGGAGATGGAACTTTCCAAGGACAAGCTTCGCGCCATCGCCCAGGGCGGTGTCGTCCATGACGTCGGCAAGCTGAGGGTACCGGATGCGATTCTGAATAAAGCCGGCAAGCTGACGCAGGAAGAGCGCCGCGTCATCGAGCAGCATCCCGTTTCGGGGTACGACATGTGCAAACAGCTCGGATTTCTTGGCGATGAGCTTGCTGTTATTCGGTCTCATCATGAGAAGTGGGACGGCACGGGTTATCCCGACCGGCTGCGCGGAGACGACATCCCTCTGCTCGCGCGCATTACGGCCGTCGCGGACGTTTACGATGCGCTGACCTCGTCACGATCCTATCGGCAGGCGATGTCGCACGAAGAAGCGATGGCCATCATCGTGGCAGGCAGCGGTGTCCATTTCTGTCCGACCTGCGTCAAAGCGTGGCAGCACTTGGCATCCGTGGACGCCGGCTTTATCGGCGAAATCGCCGCAAGCAGCAGGACGCTGCGGCTCGTGCATCAAGCGATGCAGGAACGCGCCTGAACTTCATAGTCAAGCATTACAGCGCTGCAGGAACGCGCCTGAACTTCATAGTCAAGCATTACAGCGCTGCGAGGGGCATGCCCCTCGCAGCGCTGTAATGCTTAGTCCGCAAATCAAGCGGCACTGTAACGCTTGGCCTCGCAAATTAGGCAACGCTGTGACGCTTAGACCCGAAGACCGAGCAACGCTGTAACGCTACATTCCGTTTACCGATAAACGCTTTAACGCACTAAACTATAAAGGCGCAAAATGGCGCGGTTTTGCGTGTTCGACGCTTAACCTCGTTTTTTATGGCCAAATAACCTGCGGCGAAACTTTTAACGCTTGCGCGATGAGCAGCGCCGTCTGACGCTGGGGCTTGTTGATTTTCCCATTGCGCAGCTTGGAAATGGTTTGCATGGAGATTCCGGTTACGGCGGACAACTGCTGGGCGGACATATAATTGCGGGCCATGAGTACTTTCAACGTGACGGATGAGTCGACGGTATCGGATGCATCCGGGGCAATGGATCGAATGTCCGATACGATGAAAGCGATGTTCTTCAGTCCCCCGTCCATGTGATAGAACGGATGATACGCGATGTGCAGGTCCAACTGCGCGGAATCGGTAAATTCCTTGGTCCGGACAACGATATGATGCTTTTGGCGCTGCTGGGCGGTCTGTTTGAGCACGGTGAGCAGACGCTCTCGTTCATCGTCATCCAAGTATTCGTTCAGAAGTTCGCTTTCGGGAAACCGATGATTGTCGAAAACAGGCGTCGGGTAGTACTTGAAGAAACGTTCGACAATGAACTTGTCGTTAAGAATGCCGCCCAGGAGCACCTTTTGAGATTCCCGCATGCCGTCTATCCAGGATTTGGCGCTGATGTCTTCGGCAGTCAGCAGGAAGGCGTTCTGCTCTGTTTCGGTGAGGGCCTCGCAGGTCAATAGCAGACGGAGCGGGTCATCGCCGGCCAAATGCTGCAGCAGGCAGGTTTCGTGCTGAGCGAGCGAGAGCATCCTGCTTCGGTCCCATTCCGAGAATAAGCGTTCCGGCGGCAGACCTTCCAGCACATCTCCGGAGCAGCCGACCAGACGGGAGAAAGCTTTGTTCGCGACATTAAAGTGGCAATCGTCGTCATGGTCGACAACGACGACGGCGAGCGGCGTTTTGAGATTCTGAAAAACAACGGTAGAAAGCATCACGCGGCATCCCTCGCAATCTATTTCTTAATGACTAGAACGTATCCGTTGTCGCGATACGCTGCAAAACATGGCCCACCGCTTGAAGACGGCGAAAGCCCTTTCTTGTTAACTGATTATACAACAGTATAAGAGTGGCGATTCTACTTTTCAACTGGGACTATTTTTTAAGAGGCAGGAATGGTGCCGAAACCCGAAAGCGTTTCAATAGCGGAGCGTGAATAGCCTTCGTAAAGCGATGACATTTCGTTAAACCCCGGGCGGGCACTTGCAATAAATTGACATGCAAATTTAAATATTTATCGATGTGCAAATGCAGTCCTTTTCATTCGACGAGTACCGAAATTTATAGTGAAATTGCGGCTTTGAAGGTCTTTTCAAACCTTTCGTAATCCCTCATAATAAGACAAAATGCATCATGAGATCCTGACATCGAGAGGAAGAATTTAGATGAATAATTGTAAAGTCCACGCATGCGATAAACCTATTAAAGCGAAGAAGATGTGTTCCATGCATCACCAGCGCTGGCTGAGGCACGGAGACCCCGAGGTCATTAAAGTTCGCCAAGCCGCCGAGCCGACCGCCTGCAAATGGATTAATTGCAGCAAGCGCTCCGTCAGCAAAGGTTATTGCGCGAAGCACTATTACATACAACGCCTGCATCAGCTCCGAACGAATCTGCAGGACATGAACGTGCCCCGATAAATTACCTATGAAGCCGTTTCCTCCCAAGTTATAATGAGGTATTACGACCTATGAGCGCAGGAGGATTTCGTGTTGGGACAATGGTCACTTCGGACAAAAGTATTGGTTCTTATTCTCTCTCTTACCGCAGGCGTGCTGTCCATTGTCGGTTACGGCAATTATTCGGCGGCCAAGCATACGATCGTGGAAGCGCTGGTCGACAAGGCCGGCACGCAAGTACAGAACGCGGCGGACAATCTCTCGTCATGGGTCGATACCCGTCTTGCGGAGGCGGAGGTCATGAGCCGCACCGACCAGGTACGGTTCGGTTCCGACACGGTTCGGCTTCAGTATTTCCGTAACGAAATCGGACGCTCCGGTTCTCCCTTCAAGACGCTCGGATTTGCGGATCCTGCGGGACGCCTCGTACTGGACGACGGGGATATCGTCGACATTTCCGCCGAACCTTCGTTCTCTGCCGTCATGCAAGGCAAGGTCATGGTCACGGATCCCTTCGTCCGCGGGCAGAGCGGCACGAGGATGTTCGTGATTCAGGTTCCCGTCTACGGCAGCGGCAACGAGATCGTCGGCGTGGTGGACGCCGCCATGTCCGCGGACCGGCTTTACAACGAGCAGCTCCACGTTCGCGTCGGCCGAGCCGATGAGACGTTTATGTACAACAACGAAGGGACGATCATCGAGGCGCCGTCGGACAGCGATTTGCTGAACGCGCCGCATTCGATCGCATCCCCGGATTTGCCGTTTCAACCGGCGGCGAAGCAGATGTTGTCGATGCTGAACGGCTCTGCCAAGCTAAGCGGGAAATCCGGCGATTCCTTCCTCTTCTATGCCAAAGTCGAACGAACGACATGGTATATGGCCTTGGACGTGCCGCTGCATGAAATCGAAGCGCCGCTATCGGAAATCAAATGGCGCTCCATCCTAACGATCGCCCTCGCTGAAGCCATTCTCACTCTTCTGTTAATTCTGTTCTCGCATCCTATCATTTCACGCCTTAAACGCATTCTAAGCGTGACGGAAGCGGCTGCGGCCGGCCGATTCGACGTGAGTAATATCGTGGACGAAGGCGGAGACGAGCTGTCGCAGCTGTCGAATTCCGTCAATCAGATGAAGCATCATCTAAGTGGCATGTTCGGCCAGATGGACGCCATGATCAATCAAAACCAATTTGCGTTTATCGTGCTCGATAACCAGTATCGCGTTACGTATTTCAGCAAAGCCGCCGAACGGATGCTGGGTTATAAAGCCGAGGAAGTCATTCAGCATGCCACGGGCCTCTTGTTCATCGACCCGATGGACATTGCCATGGAAGCGGCTCGTCTCAGCCGAACTTACGGCCGGCCGGTTCCCGCGGATATTACGGTGTTCGAGATGCTGCGCGCCGAGCAATTCACGTACGAGAGGGAATGGAACTACATCCGGAAGGACGGTACGCGGTTCCCCGTCGCTCACAGTTCGAACGGCATGCTGGATCGGGAAGGACGCTTCATTGGCGTTGCGGGCATCGCGCGCGATATTACGCAGCAGAAGCAGGCGGAGCAGATTCGCAGCCAGCAGTTGAAAGTACTGGGCGCTGCCAAGGATTTGATTGCCACGTTTGACGAGGAAGGCAAGCTGCTCTACATTAACGAAGCGGGGAAGACGCTTCTTGGCATGCGCGACTCCGCGACGAGCGTGGAAGATGTGCCGAAGCGTACGATCGAAGAGCTGCTCGAAGGCATCGAGGACGCGCGTGCGGTCGGTTACCGGGAGAATGAAGCGCTGCTCCGTTCGCTCCAAGGCGAATTTATCCCCGTTTCCAAAATTCTCGTGCTTCACCGGGATGACGATACCGGGGAATCGTTCTACTCCTGCATCGCCAGGGATATCTCCGAAGCGAAGCGCGTGCAATTCGAGCTGGAGCAAGCCAAGCGGGAGGCGGAAAGCGCGAATGTCGCCAAAAGCCATTTCCTGGCTCAGATCAGCCATGAGATTCGGACGCCGCTTGCCGGCATCATCGGCTTAACGGGACTCATGCAGAAGACGGAGCTTATGCCGCTGCAGCTCGATTATTTGCAGAAAACGCGGGATTCGTCTCAAGCGCTGCTCGCGATCATCAACGATATTCTGGATTTCTCCAAAGCCGAAGCGGGCCGAATCGAGCTGAACGAGATGCCGTTCGATCCGTACAGTCTCATTCAGAAGCTGAACGAAATGCTGAGCGTCTTCGTCGGCGGCAAAGAGCAGTTCCAATTCATTACGGAGACGCCGCTTATGCTGCCTGAATCGTTGATCGGCGATTGGCTGCGCATCGAGCAAATTCTGCTCAATCTTTGCATCAATGCCATCAAGTTTACGGAGCGCGGATTCGTGCGGCTGCGACTGGAAGTGCTGAGCGGCGGGGAGACGGAGGGCAGCCATGCCCGCATTGCGTTCACCGTGGAGGATACCGGCATCGGCATGACGGAGGATCAGCTCAGCAAGCTGTTCAAACCGTTCGTGCAGGCGAACGCGCAGACGAACCGCAAATACGGCGGGACAGGCCTCGGCCTCGTCATCGTCAAGCGGCTGGTGGAGCTGATGGGAGGCACGATTCAGGTGAGAAGCGAGATCGGCAAAGGCAGCACGTTTTCCTTCGCGCTCGATTTGGCCGTCGCCGAGCCGCCGCTGATGGACCGGTTCTTCATTCAGGCTGGCAAGGACTGTTCGATCTGGGTCGTGGAGGATCACCAGTACTTGAGCGAGCGGCTCTGCACGGCGCTTGAGGAGAGCGGACTCATGCCGATCCCGCTGTGGTCGTGGAAGTCTGCCCACGAGCGGCTCGCCCGATCCGGAATAGGCGTCCTGCCGTTTGCGGTGCTGCTAGATTTCGAAATGCCGGACATGTATGCCGAGGAGACCTGGCATGCCATGCACGAAACGGCCAAGGAGGCGGGCATCAAGACGATCGCGCTGACGACGGCTTATGGCCGTGAAGAGCTGTTGAAACTGCCGGAGGAGAATCGGCCGGACGCCATCCTGGTCAAGCCGACCACGCGCATCAGCTTGTATCAGGCGCTGCTGACGTTGTTCGATCGGACGGCGGAGAGGCCCGCCGAAGGCATGGAGGAGACGGCTGCCGCCGCATCCGTGCCGGAGCCGCTGGCCGGAACGATTTTGCTTGCCGAAGACAATGACATCAATCAGCTCGTGGCCGTCGAACAGCTTCGGGAATGGGGATGCAAAGTCGATGTCGCCGAAACCGGGAACGAAGTGCTGGATAGACTGACGACCAAACGATACGATCTGATCCTGATGGACATTCATATGCCGGAAATGGACGGCGACGAGGCGGCCCGCATCATTCGCCTGGATTCCAAATACGACCGCATGCCGATCGTCGCGCTGACGGCGAATATTATGCAAGAGGATCATGACCGCTATATGCAGCTTGGGATGAACGACGTGCTGACGAAGCCGATCGACCCTGCGAAGCTGATGCAAGTCATCGCCAAATGGCTTCGCTACGGCAAGGAGCTGCGCGTTGAACCTGCCAAGGGCAAAACAGGAGATGCGGCGAAGGCCAAACCGAAGGAGCGCGATTCGCTGAGCGCCGTCTACGTGCCGGTATCGGATGCGGGCGAGGAATGGCTTGAACGCGGCATAGAGGGCCTGCGTCTGCAGGAAGCGTTGCAGCGGGTGAACGGCAAGCGGGATATACTGACGCATATGCTGAAGCTGTTCCTGAAAGATTACCGAACGTTCGAGGAGCGCCTGTACGAGACCGTGGATGCCGGCGATTACGCCACTGCCCGTCGGATGGCGCATACGTTGAAAGGCGTAGCCGGTAATTTGTCCGCTGACGAATTGTCTGCGTCGGCACATCGGCTGGAGCTGCAGCTGAAGGCTGCCGGGGATGGACAGCCCGCGCCGGAGCTGGAAACGGCCGCGTCCGAAGCGAACGCGGTACTGCAGAATCTACTGGAAGAATTGACAATTATTATGCCAGATTTCGACAATATTTCCTAACATTTTTCTAACAATCTATTGTTGGGACGATCTTCCTATTGTATATTATAGTAGATGAAACGTGCCAGGCAGTCGGCTCCGCGTTTGCTGTCGAAATGGACGAATTCCTTCACGAGGTGAGGCATTGCATGTACAAACTCTTGATTATCGAAGATGACGTGATGATGAGCGACATGCTGTCCATGTACATGTCCGGCGAGGGATACGAAATCAAACAGGCGGAAAACGGCGAGCTAGGGCTGAAGCTGCTGGAACAGTTTAAGCCGGATCTTGTATTGCTGGATCTCATGCTTCCAGATTGGGATGGCATTGAACTGTGCATCCGGATGCGTCAGCAATCCCCCGTACCGATTATGATCGTCTCCATGAAGTCGGAAGTTTCCGAGCGGGTACAAGCACTTCGCGCCGGAGCGGATGATTACTTATGCAAGCCGTTCAGCATGCATGAGCTCAGCGCCCGGGTGGAAGCACTTATCCGCAGATCGCGTTTGATGCAGACCGCCGTGTCGGAGAGCCGCTCGATGGAGGCGGCTGAAGCGATAGCCGAGAAAGAGATCAAGCTGGATTCCGAGCGCAGGCTGCTGCTCGTTCGGGGCAATTTCGTCGAGACGACGTTCTCGGAGTTCGAAATCATGAAACTCTTCTTGACCCATCCCGGTAAAGTGTTTAGCCGCGAGGATTTGATTAATGCGATTCGCGGTTTTGATTCCTTCGTTACCGACCGTGCGATCGACGTGCACATCGTGAACCTGCGCCGCAAGGTGGAGAAGAATCCGAAGGAACCGCATTTTATCCGTACCGTGTGGGGCGTCGGCTACAAGTATGTTATGGAGGCCGAATCGGCAACGCATTAAACGCATTAATGGATTATAAATAGATGCCTTTTATCGCAGGCCTTCTGCGGTAAGAGGCTTTTTTTGTGCATATGGGGCAGAGGAAGAGGCGCGATATTTCCGCAAAATGAGCGGTTTGGTATAATCTAACGATTCGCTCATACATCTTTGCTTCTTTTCTAATCATTTTGTGTGACAATCGCCCTAACAGCTCCTCCTCCGTGCGGGGGATTAAAAAAGCAGTCTGTGCATCATGCGGGCCGCGGCCGAATAGCCGGGACCGTCCGATGCACAGACTGCCTTTTGCAGATACTTGCGGACTTGCGTGTTTGTTCAGCATACTTCCAGGTAAAGCTTGGTACCATCGCTGTATTGGAGAATGGCCACGTCGCGGATCATCTCGACGGACTTGATTCGCTTCCATTTCTTGCGGAAATCAAAGTTGAATTCCATCTCCAGCAATTTATTGTGCAGCAGCTCCATATACGTTAACTGCTCGGAAGGATAATGAACCGGGACCGAACGATTTTTGAAGGTTATGACTTTGGTCATTTGCAATGCACCTCCGTTTCTTTAATAATGCCATTGTACAGGTTGAATTTTAGTCCCTTATAAAATGAGCATGAGTCTGCTGTTTGTTTTGCTTACCCTTTTCTAACATGTTCGAAATCCATGGAGTACCAAGCGGGGACGTAGTGCTATTATGCGCTCCAAGCCGGAGGGATTATCCGCCAATGCTTCAAGTCAAGCTGGAGCGGGTAATAACCGGGGAGATAAATGGCGGGAGGATTATGAGTTGACATTTGCATTCGCAAAGGCTGTATTCGCCAACTTCAGTTTACTTATCGCGCTGGCGTATATGTTCGATCTGGCCTATCGGTATTTGTTTCAATATGCACCCAGCCGCGTGAAATATGGGATTACTGTGGCCGTCTTTATCCTGGGGGGCTGGCTTGCTATGGCCTTCGGGCTGCGCGTGGACGGCTTGCTCGTGCTCGATCTGAGGTTTCTGCCGCTCATCATAGCCATGCTCGTCTTTCCGAGTCTGCCGGCCATTGCGCTGATCGGCTTCGGAATCGGAATCGGACGGTTATTCATAGGGCTTGACGCCTCCGCGTTCATGGCTTGCCTAAATATGATTGTGCTCGGGCTTATTTGCACGTGGATGAGCGCGGGGCTTCGCTGGAAGTCGTGGAGCTTCTTAAAGAAGAGCATCATTACGCTTATTTCGGTGAATGTGATTTTCGCGCTAAACGCGACGCTGGTAGTGGCTTTCGGATCGAAAATGTCCGTCTCGGCCTTCTGGCTCGATTACGGGATTTATTCCTTCCCGCTGCGTTTGCTGCTGAGCGGCCTATTGATCTTCATCATCCGTGACTTTCAGAAGGAGCAGCAGCGGGTGGACGAGCTGCGGAAGATGAACATGCTCCTGCGCCGGCAAACACGCGAACTGCGGCAAGCGAAGCGCGACGTGGAAGAGAAGGCGCGCGAACTGATGCTGGCCAACAAATACAAATCGGAATTTCTTGCGAACATGTCGCATGAATTGAAGACGCCGCTCAACAGCATCATCATGCTCTCCCAGCTGATGAAGGAAAGCGAGGAAGAGCGAGGCGGCGGCGCGGAGGAAGCCCAGTATTCCGGGTTGATCAACGGCGCGGGCCATGAGCTGCTGCAGCTGATCGACGATATCTTGGATCTTTCGAAGGTTGAAGCGGGCAAGATGGATATCTACATGGAGCCGCATTCCGTCGAAGAGCTCGTTCAGACGCTGTATTTGCAGTTTCTGCCCGTTGCGGCGCAGAAGGGCTTGACGTTCGAAACGGAAATTGGCTCGCAGGTGCCGGAAGCGATCTATACCGATGCGCTGCGGATCAACCAAATCCTTCGCAATTTGCTTGCCAATGCGTTTAAATTCACGGAGACGGGCAGCGTCCGGCTCATCGTCAAGGCGGAAGGTGGCGTGCCGATCGAGCCCGGGCAGCTGCGCAAGCGCCGGCTGCGGAGCTGGAATCCGGTCGCTTGGGGCCGTCCGGCCGTCCGGATCGTCAATCCGCTGCGGATCGCGTTCTCCATTGCGGACACGGGAATCGGAATCGAGCCGGAGAAGCAGCAGCTGATCTTCGAGGCTTTCCGGCAGGAGGATGGCTCTATCAACCGCAAATACGGCGGCACGGGGCTGGGGCTGTCCATCAGCTTGCAGCTGACGCGGCTGCTTGGCGGGACGCTTGCGCTGGAGAGCCAGAAGGGAGAGGGGAGCAAGTTTACGCTTCGCCTGCCAGCGACCCAGACCGGTACGGATTCGGAAAAGGGGACAGGGTCCGAGGGGAGCGCGCCGGGGGACAGAGGATTGCGTATGCAAGACAGCTGACGGGGGACGGAGTGTTTTTTTGGACGAAAGGGATTGACTCCGCATTGATGATGCAGTATATTATAAAAGTCGCGTCAGCGACCTCAAGTTCAGACAAGCTGGTGTAGCTCAGGGGTAGAGCAACGCACTCGTAATGCGTAGGCCGGGGGTTCAATTCCCTTCACCAGCACCATTTACGCCAATAACCGCGCGGTTTCCGAGATATCGGGGATCGCGCTTTTTGTTTGTTTGGGAGAGAGGTATTCAAATAATGGATACGCATATCTATTCAACAACCTGTCGACGGCGCGTGGGTGAAGGCGCCTGACTTAAATGAAATCAAACGGTATATAGATGTTCATGATATAACTGTTCCGGTCTTGTCTCTGCAATACGAAGCGGACGCTTACGGGAAGCTTGGCCGGGCAGATAAGGCCAATTCCATTACCGACTACCTGGAAAGGTTAAATCCCTCGACGATCAAGGAATGATCAGTCATCAACCGGCGACTTTGCATACTACGAAACTCCAATAACGGCACGGTTTCCGAAGCTTTCGGGGATCGTGCTTTTTGTGCTGTTTACCGAGTCGTTCAGACCGGCAGGAAAGGCTCGCCGCTTATAGGGGCATTCGACAGGCGAGGCGCTTGCCTGCGCGCCAATGCTGGCGTACAGCTTGGGCAATTGATGTTGGCTTCTTGTCTTATACAGGGATGTCTCTCCACACATAGATTACATTAGCTCTTCTAAAGGAGGAATTCAGTTGTCAGTTAAAATCAAGAACGTGAAAGCTGTCAGCACGAAAGGGAAGTCCCAATCCCGCTCCGGCCGCAAGTCGGCCCGTGTGTCGAACGAATTGCTCGGAGGTGTCAGCATGGGCAACCATTGCTGCAACCGCCGGGACCCAGCCGTTGAAGGCATTCAGGAAGCCGGTGCAGATCTTAGCGATCTGTTCCACCAGTTCAAGAACCCTGTCGTTGCTGCCAAAGTCGTTCGCGCCATCCGCTGCCGGAACCGCAAACTCCTCGAAGAATTAATCGGAGCCAATTGTCATGTTGTCTGTTTCTTCCACCAAGGCCGCTTCTCCTGCGTTCGTATCGAGTGTACGTTCGGCCAATGCTGCGACGTGCGTATCAGCTTCGACATTTGCGTATCCAACCAATTCTGCCGCGACCGCTAGAGATTCAAGTCTTCACCAGCAACTGCCGTTATACAGAAAATGCCGGGGAATGTCCGATGGCGTGGACATTTTCCCGGCATTTTCGTTTTGTCGTAGGCATGCGCTCCATAGCCGGGTTGAAGCCCGGAAGCCCGGACCGTTGGCGGGCTTATGGCATAAGCTGACCATAATGCTTGGAAAGGGAGGGGATAGGTATGCCGATCATTCCGAATTTTCCGCAGTCGCTGCTGCAAGAGCACATGCGTTGGCATCACGCCAATCATTACAATGACCCTTCGCAGCTGCCGCCGGGTTACGGCTTGAATTTCCTGCAGTTTCACCGGCAGTTCATAAACAAGGTGTACCAATGGTACAACGGGCAGGGACTCGATCCGCAGCTCGTTGCCGGCTGGCAGGGCGTGCCGGAAGCGATCCGCAATACGCCTTGCTATAATCAGCAGGCGGAGGCTCGCGTGCTGTACAATCCGCAGTCTTTCGCGTCGGCGGACCAGTTGGGATTGTTCCTGGAGCAGTCGAATCTGCATGGCTGCATTCACCAGGAAGCGGCGAGAATATTCGGAGAGCCCTATCTGAACGATTTCGATATCGCACCGCAGAGCACGATGTTCTATAACATCCATGGCATGATCGATCAATGGTACCGGAATTGGGAGCGGGCGACAGGCAACGCCAGGGCTGCCGGGAATAAGCCGGCCGCCGGCTCGGCGCGCGGAAGAAGCGGACGCAGCGCGGGTTCGGCTGAGCGTCTGACGGCGAAGACAAAGCGGGGAAACGTCAGCGGAGCAGCGCAAGCACCAAAAGGACCGCTTCGCAGCGGTCCTCAAAGTACGCCTGCCCAGCCCTTCATAAAAGGTGCAGCAAGGCCTGGAATACATCTCTATAGTAAGAAGCCGGGCGCGGGACGAAATCGGAAGCCTTGACTTCCGCTTCGGCGTCGACGGCTCTGCCTTCGTTGTCGAGGCGAAACCCTGCCGCGCGCGCATGCTGCCGACGGCCGTCGAACAGCGCGATCATCGCTTCCAGCTCGGCCTCGTACACGCCGGACACTTCATCCTGTTGGAGCGTCAGCGAGGACAGCGGTCCGGGATAGACATAGCCGTAGACGCCGCTGATCTCCCGATCGAGGAACGCAAGTCCCTTCGCGACGCCTGCGGACTCCTTGCGAGCTTCGCCGAGCGAGAGGAGCGATTCGAACGGGATGGCGGCGCCGAGTTCTTCCTCGATCTCGCGGGCCGCGTCCCGCATCGTCTCGCCGGCGGCCAGGTGGCCGGCGGCGGTAATGTCGAAGCTCCCCGGGAACGTGTCTTTCCCGGGGGCTCGCTGCTGGAACAGAACAAGCCTGCGGTCGCCTTCGCGCCGCGCCAGCCAGCAATGGATGGAGCGGTGCCAGAGCCCGCGGGCGTGTACTTCGCTGCGGGGCGCCGTACCGAGCCAGACGCCGTGCTCGTCGTAATAATCGAAGCGTTCTTCTTCCCCGCCGCCGGCTTGGCTATGTCCGCTCATAGGCTAGGACAAGCCTCCCTCGAGCTCCGTCGATTCGGTCTGGAGATGGGAGGTGCAGTGCGAGCAGCGCGTCGCTTTGATCGGGATTTTGGACAGGCAGTACGGGCAGTTCTTGTCCGTCGGTTCGGATGGAGCCGCAGGATCCGGCTGACCCAGGCGGCGCAGCGCGTTCGCCCCTTTGACGATCATGAAGATACAGAACGCCACGATCGTGAAGTCGAGCAGAACGTTCAAAAAGTTACCGTATGCGATGACGGCAGCGGATTGTTCTTTCGCTTTGGCCAGCGTGTCCGGATTTTTGTCGATGGATAGATTGATGAACCGATCAACGAGGTTCACCCTGCCGAGCAGAATGCTGATCGGCGGCATAATGATGTCGTTGACGAGCGAGGTGACGATTTTACCGAACGCTCCCCCGATGATAACCCCGACCGCAAGGTCGAGCACGTTGCCGCGGACGGCGAATTCTTTGAACTCTTTTAATATTTTAACCATGATTCCACTCCTTCCGGTACTCTCTAATTATAGCGGACAAAAAGCGCAGTTCAACTGGTATTCGCGCCGCGCGAGGTATCGGTTCGAAGGATTTGTCGCGAAAAAAAGGATTTTCTGGAAATATGTCGAAATGGATGGACGAAAGCATCCTCGATTTTTGGAAAATGGAGATATGCGATGATCGAACCAATATTCAGCGATAGTTGGAAAATGATAGCGCTTGCGATGGTCATCCAGCTGTTCGCATCCATTACGGTTTACGGCATAATCGGCCATCTCAACAGAGCGCGGGTCAAGCAGCATTATTGGCAGCTGAGCGGCGCGCTCGTCTATGCTTTGGGCGTGTGGGTCAGTCACATTATCGTCCTGCTGACGACCAATGTTACGATCGACATCGATTGGACGACCGGCGTCAAGCTGTTCGGAATTATGATCTGCACGTACGGCTCGTTCAGGCTGCTGGATTCGCGCATTCCGTATGGCGTCCGTCTGCTTGGGGGCAGCGTGCTCATGGCGTTCGGCGCGAACCTGGTGATGTACGCTTCGCTTCCCGGCCAGCCGTCGGAATCGTTCAGCATCGACCCGGCCTTCGCTTGTTTTACGTTTCTGTTCAGCTTGATCGGGACGGCCAGTTCCTTCTACCTGTACGAACGCAAAACCGGCTATGCGTTCCTGCCCGGCCTGCTGCTCGGCATTTCCGGCATGATCATGGAGCTGTTCGGGCTCAGCTTGGTCGGAAAAGGGGAGACCGTCATATTGACCGCCGACCGGTTGAACGATTACATGCAGCTGTTGTCCGTCGTCCTTGGCCTCGCCACGCTGGTCATCTTCGCGTTCAGCATCGTCGCCCGTTACGTGGACCGCCGGTACGTGTCCATGAACGAACGGTACAAGCTGTTGGTCGAGAACTCGATCGACATGATCGCCGTCATCCAGGACGAGCGCTGGGAGTATATTAACCACTCCGGATTGCGCATTTTCGAAGCGGAGGGCGAACACGATCTGCTCGGCAAAAGCATTTATATGTATTTGCAGCCCCGTTTCCATGCGGCAATGAAAATGTTGCTGCAGGCTTCGCGGCAGAAGGAGCGCAAGACGCCGATAGAAATGGACTGGATTTCGGTCGAAGGCAAAACGCTCCATACCGAAGTGATCGTCTCCGGCACGAAGCTGTCGGGTAAACCCGTCATCCAAGTGATTATCCGCGATATATCGGAGCGGAAGAAGAACGAGGAGCTGCTCATCAATTCCGAGAAGCTGTACGTTGCCGGGCAGCTGGCCGCGGGCATCGCGCATGAGATCCGCAACCCGCTCACGTCGCTTAAAGGCTTCCTGCAGCTGATTACGTCGGGCAGAAGCGGCAAAAACTACTACGACATCATGCAGTCGGAGCTCACCCGTATCGAATCCATCGTAAGCGAGCTGCTGATGCTCTCCAAGCCGCAAATCTACGAGCTGACGCATATGGATATTCGAACGGTGATGTCGGATACGATTACGCTGCTGGACGCGCAGGCGATTTTGCACGATATCACTATCGAAGCGAGCCTAGGCGAAGAAACATTGTGGGCGCATGGCGTCGAGAACCAGCTGAAACAGGTGTTTATCAACGTCATCAAGAACGCGATCGAGGTGATGATGGACGGCGGGGTTATTAAAGTGACCTGCCTTCTGGACGAAATCGGGCGCATTATCGTGCGTATCGCGGATCGGGGCCCCGGCATCGCCCATGACCAGCTGGCGAAGATCGGGCAGCCCTTCTACACGACGAAGGAGAAAGGCACGGGCCTCGGGCTGATGGTGACGTACAAAATCGTCGACAACCATCACGGCAGCATCGAGGTCAGCAGCCGCATCGGGGAAGGCACGACGTTTGATATCCTATTGCCGTACCACGCGCCGAGGGAGGCGGAAGCAACGGAACGAAGCAACATCGTTTCGATTCTCCGGTTCCGCGAGGATAACGAGAGCGCTTCTTAATAAATTAGGTCCCGCGCAAGCGGCCGGCTACCGCAGCACTTCGATGCGGTTGCCGGCCGCTTGCGCGTACAGCGGCAGCGGGCCGGCAAATTCGCCGTCCCCGTAGACGGCGATCGCCGATTTCGCCGGATCCGGAAGCGTTTCTTCGACGACGATCGTTCGTCCGCGGAGCATCGTCACATAAGGCAGCCGCACATGCTTGCCCGACAGCAGCAGCGGAAACAAGCGAAGCAGCTGCAAGGGCGTGCAGGAATGGACGATGCAGACGTTCAGCCAGCCGTCGTCCGGCAGGGCTTCGGGACAAATCCGCAGTCCGCCGCCGTACGCGGGGACGTTGCATACGGCAGCCATCCATCCGCGTTGGAAGCTGGTCTTCCGGCCGTCCGCCGTGACGTCAAGCGGGCGCGGCCGGAAGGTGAACAGCACATGGATCAATCCGATGATATAAGCGAGAGAGCCGGCATGCATGAGGTTGCACAGCTTCTTGTAGAACGAACGGTTGACGGCTGCTGCGATAGCGGAGTCGAAGCCGGCGGCAAGCGCAGTCAGCACGGGGCGAACGGGATCATCCGGCTCTGCTCCGCGAAGCTCGATGATATCCGCGGGGAACGGCTTGCCCCGGAGCACGAGCCGCAGGGCAGCCAGCGGTTGCCGCGGAATGCCGAACGCTCTGGCGGTATCGTTGCCGGATCCGGCCGGAATGATGCCGAGCGGCACGCCGCTTCCGCATAGCAGGGGGAGCAGCCCGTGTATCGTCCCGTCGCCGCCAATTATTGTAATCGCTTTCAAATTTCTCGGTAAATCATCGGCCCGCGAATCAGCAGCGGCTTCCCTCGCGATTGCATCCTGTTCCCGGAGCAGGCTTGCGATCTCGCCGCGGGCTTCCTCGGGCGTGCCCGCCAACACGGTCGCATAGTCTGTACCGAGCCGTTTGAGCTCCGTTTCAACGATTTGCCATACTTTACGTCCTCGGCCTCCGCCGGAATTTTCATTGACTGCGAATATCCACATAGCTGAACCCCTCTTTATCTCTAATGGTCCCATTATAAAGGGGATTGCGGAGCGTGGAAACTTCTTTTTGAACATACAAGCAACCCTAGGTTCGCCTGATCTCGGCATGTACCTCTTCGGAAGGAAACGCGCTGCTCCGCGGGATTGGCGACGGCAACCATTTCACCTTACGCGGGGGGATGGTCTATAATAGCGGAAGGAGGCGAGAGAAAAACATGCCTGAACCATTGAAAACGACGTACATGCCCCGCAGAAGGAGCGATGAACCATGACGATCGGCGCGCGCGTTATCAAGACCGGCCTCGCCGTGGCGCTGGCCGTGTACATAAGCACGCTGTGTGGCTTTCCGTCGCCGATTATCGCGGCGGTGGCTTCGATTTTCACGATTCAGCCTTCCATCTCCCGCTCGTGGCAGCAGGTGGTGGATCAAGTGCAGACGAACGTGCTCGGCGCCGTGGTAGCGCTGATTGCGGTCCGTCTGTTCGGGCAGACGCCGATCTCGCTCGGCATGGTATGCATTATCGTCATTCTGGTATGCATCCGGCTGCGGATGGAAAGCACGATCGGACTGACGCTCGTAACGGTGGTTGCCGTAATGGAAGCCAACCAGCAGGGCTGGATGTTCGCGCTCGACCGCCTGCTCATGGTGCTGACGGGCATGGCTGCGGCATTCGCGGTCAATATTCTCATTATCCCGCCGCGCCCGCGCAAGCTGTTCATGACGCAGGTGCATGACGCGCACGCCAAGCTTTCCTTGCTGCTTCGCATGGCCATCTCCAACGAGATGAAGGAAGGCGTCCATCGCGAAGAGAAGGAGAAGCTCCAGGGCACGCTGCGCAAGCTGGACGAGGCGCATCGCCTGTTCGAGGAGGAACGCCCGTTTCTGCGCAGGCGCAACCAAGCGGGGGCGCGTCAGCTCATTCTGTCGCGGCATCTCATCAAGGCGCTGCATAAAGGCGTGGATTTGCTGGAAGCGGTGGAGGAGCATTATTTTGCCGTGTCGGGAGCGGAAGCGTGGGCGCGGCGATTCGATCAGCAGATCGAGGAGCTGGCCAAGTATCATGAGCAGATATTGCTGAAGCTGGAGGGCAAAATGAAAGCCAATGCCGCGATCGAGCCCGAGGAAGAGCGCGAAGGCCGGCTTATCAAGCAGCTCAGCGATTATTTGCATCAGAATCCCGACGAATACAAGAGGCTCGTCTTCGTCGCGTCCACGATGCTGGAGTACGCGTATCACCTGCGCCGGCTGGATCGGGTATCCGACCAAGTGCAGCAGCGTCAGGAGACGGAAGCTGCCTTTATCGGCTGATCGTCGCGAAGCGCAGCGCGGAGCGGAGCAGTTTAGCGTTGCAGTGCCGATTATAGTGCCAATAGCAGTGCCAATAGCAGCACCAAAGCAAGCGCCCTTGTACCGGCTGAAGCCGAACGTACAAGGGCGCCTGCTGCTTTTCACAGTGTAGCAGTTCCTTCTTACGGAGCGTGGAAAGGAACGGTCACTTCGAGTTCGGGCAGGTACCGAATCTTCGGCTTCCCGTTCTTGTCCAGCTGGAATTCATGCGGACTATCGGTGCGAAATAGATAGACGAAGGGTTTGATCGTTACGGAATCGGGAACGCCTTGAAGGGGTTCATAGCGATAGTCGGAGATCATAATCCGGCCACCATGCTCATTCCAGCCATTGCCGCCGAGCAGCTTGAGCTGATTGCCCCGATTATCGAACAGATCGATGCCCATCGTCGTAGCGGCGGTTGTCAGGGCCGCGCTATCCGGCACTTCGATGCTTGTCGTTAAGCTCGTCGTAATCGGCGTGGATTCGATGCGATCGAGCGTGAAACTCAAGCCGTCCTGGCTGCGCTTCGCATGAGGCTCGATGACGCGTATGCCCGCCGTGGCTTTGCGGACGGAGAATTGCAAGTCGAAAGGGGCGGCGACGTCCGTCAATGTTATGTCGACAGACAGCTCGAACGCGTCCGGAAACGGTTTCCCTCCCTGGTTGTGAAGGTCCGAGAACTCGATAATGGATTCATCGCTGCTTGAACCCGGAATAATGACAATGCCGATCGAGTTCGAATTGCCTGGCGAATACGCTTCGAGCTTCTTGCCGTCGATGGCAAGCGTCAACGTTTTGATTTGCTCCCCGATCGTATCGCTGCGTTTGTCGGCGGAGTCGCGCTTCAATCCGAGCGAGACGCGCGTGCCGTCGAATATGGCGACAGGGATGCCAAGCGTCACTCCCTGATGCGATGCGCTGGCTTGCACGTCGTTCGCCTGTCCGTCGTTCGCTGCGGCCTGCAGCCCCCGGTCGTTGGAGGCTTGGAAGATCGCCGCGAATCCGGGCAGCCGCTTGAACGCTTCCGCCATGGAAGGCGACAAGAAGTACGCGCCGGCAATCGCCAGCAAGAGGAGCGAGGCGGCAGCGGCGGACAGCCATGCCGAGCGTTTCCTCGTCTCGGGTGCTTCGCCGGCTTGCGTGCGGCAGCCGTCCATCATGCAGCCGTTCATCGTACGGGCGGCCAAATCGACTTGGACGGGCGTATCGCGAATCAGCTGTTGTATGTATTCGAGCTCTGAATCATGCGTCGGTCCATGCATCGGCTCGTTTCTCATTTCGACTTTCGGCTCGTTTCCCGCATCATGCTCGCGGTTTGTACGCATGCCCATAGATGGTTCCAATCGGATCGCCTCCTTTTTGTCCAAGCAGCTTTTTGCGGAGCCGCTCGTACTTCTTGCGGACCGCTGCCGGCGTCAGCCCCATGACGCTGCCGATTTCGTCGAAGGAGTACTCCTCCAGCGCGCGCAGCAGCAGCACTTTGCGCTCGGAAGGCGTCAGCTTCTCCAGCAGCTCGTGAATATAATCGGCATATCGGCCGACGGTCTCCGCTGCCGGGGGCGGTTCATTCTTGATATGCAGGAAAGCGATGAGGGACCGTTTGCGTTTCTTCAAGGCGTCGATGCAATGGTGGTGGGCGATTTTGTACAGCCAGCTGGAGAACGGCGCCGTCGGCCGGTATTGGCCGATCGAACGGAAGCCTTTAATGAAGATCTCTTGGGCAGCGTCTTCCGCTTCTTCTTGGCTGCCGAGCAGGTAATAGCAATACAAGTAGATTTTGCGTTGGAATCGTTCGATCAGCAGGGCGTACGCGTCCGTCTCACCTTGCTGCGTGCGTGCGATCACGGCGGCTAACGCCTCGGCATCCGTATCGGATGAATGCATGCAGGTCTCCCTCCTTTCTGCCTATATAACTTCCAACCGGAGCCGATTGTGACAATCCGCGCGAAAAAAAGACCCGCTGCGGCCATTCGCTTCCTGCGAAGCGACCGCCAAGCGGGTCTTGTGGGAGCCGATTCAAACAATAATCACAGATGAGCAATGGTTGACTTAATTGTTTTCCTTCGTATCGCTCTTATGGCGTCGCGGATGCTGCAGATGAGCCTCGAGCGAGGTCGTATCTTTCTTCGGCACGAGACGCGGGTCGGTCTTGCCGTCATGATGATTGCTGAAATCAAGCTGCACGAGATCCCATTCCGTCGTGCCCAGCATCGGGTCGGCGGGGAAAACGTCGCCGCGGTTCAGCTTCTCCTCGCGGCCCCATTCATTCTTATAAACGCCATCCACTTCAACGGGTTCGCCGGACACGGGCTCCATTTCAAAATGTCCTTGTTGTTCGCTCATAACGATCTCCTCCTTGGGTGCATAGGCGAGCCGTACTCCGACGCGCATCCGTAAAGATGCATAGAAGTACGACCGGCCTGTCGGTGTCGAAGAGCTCCGGGGCTACAATCCATGCTTCGGCACGGCGGCGCGGTCGGCATCGGATTGCGCATTGCTGGCCGCATTCTTTCCTTGGCCGGTGCGGTCCGCCTTGGACTGTGCCCTGCTTGCTTTGATTTGCAAATGAGAAGGGTGTTCGCCTGACATGAATGATCATCCTCCTGATCGGGATAAGTCATGAGAATCCACCTTCAGTTTGCCACCGCGGCGTGCGAACTATGTGCGCAGGAAGCCGTTATGAACGACCGGCAAGATCTGGCTGGCGGCGCATCACACGAGACGCAGTCCGCAGCCGGGACAGTCGGCATCCTGATGCGTGACCGTCTCCCCGCATGCGGGACAGGGCTCGCTGAAGGACTCCTTGTGCGCCGCAAGCCGCTGCCGCGCCGCAGCGGAATCCTCTTCCGCTGCGGCCTCCTGCCGGGCGGAGCCGCCGAACAGCGCCTCCACGAACTGCCGCAGCTCGGAGGCTTTGCCGGAATCGTCGGCGGAGAGCTTGAGAATATAAACCATGACGGCTACGAGCGTGCCGGCTATAACTAAGACGATGATCGTTGCAATCGCATTCATCATTTTCTGGATGTCTCCCTCTCCGAATGGGGCTATTTCAGCTGAAGACGGGCTTCCATTTTCTTGCCTCCGAACCACATGACGGCCAGCACGACGAGCGCGATCAGAATCCGCCACGGCTGCTCCAATAAATCGCCGATATTGAAGCTGAGCAGGGACACCGTAAGGATCATGACGGCTTTGCCCAGCAGAATGGCCAATACGAACGAACGGAACGAAATGCCGCTTAAACCCGATATGACGTTAATGAGCGCGGAAGGCGAGAAGGGAAAGCAGGCAAGCAGGAATATGGGCGTGAAGCCCTTGCGTTCGATGAAGGCAAGCAGCTTGCCGGCCTTCGGAAACCTGCGGCGCAGCCAGTCGCTGAAGTGGCCGCCGAGCTTGCGGGAGAGCCAGAAGAG
The DNA here is from genome assembly GCF_010365285.1 of Paenibacillus rhizovicinus. Classification (NCBI taxonomy): domain Bacteria; kingdom Bacillati; phylum Bacillota; class Bacilli; order Caryophanales; family Paenibacillaceae; genus Paenibacillus; species Paenibacillus rhizovicinus. The sequence goes on along the minus strand of NZ_CP048286.1, from coordinate 2,806,787 downwards.
CAGGAGCGACCCGGTGCAGACGCCGATCCAGGAGTAGAGCGAACCGAGGAACAGCCCGTATATGTTGGCATTGGCCGCCACGAAGACGATCAATGGCAGCACCGGGATGAAGGATTCTGCCAGCGGGAGCAAGATACCAGGCAAGGGACCGTATGCCGAGTAGCTCTCCAGCGTTCGCTGGAGATGCTCCAAGTCCATATTTTTAAACTGGGTAAGCCAATTTCCGAACAGATTCATGCCTTACACGTCCCCCTGGTTCAACGCTCTCACGCATGCGTTTTGTCGTGAAACGCACGGAACGGAAACCAAATATAGAAAAATCCGATGACGGCATACATGATGCCGCCATACAAGAGCACCGCGGACTGGCCCTGCAAAGTCGCGAGCGTTCCGCCGATGACGGGGCCGATCATGCCGCCGATACCCTCGACGGTCGAGAAGATGCCCCATCCGAGCCCCTGCTGCTTCGGCGGCACGTAATTGGCGAGCAGCGCGTTCCATGCGGGCAGCAAGGTGGCGTATGCCAGGCCGAGGATACCGGTCAGTACGATGCAGACCCACATCGGAGGCGCAACGGAAATCAGGTACAAAGCCGCTCCGATCAGAATGAAGCCCAATACGAGAAACCATTTCTTGCCGCCGAGCTTGTCCGAGAGCCTGCCCATCGGCATGAGGCTGACAACGGTACAGAAGCCGCCGGCAAGCAGCAGCAAGGAATACTGCGCGCCGTTCATGCCCAGCTTATCTTCCGCGAAGCTGGGCAGAACGGGCACCAGCATGCCGGCGCCCATCGTTTGCAGCACCATGCCCGGCAGCAGCAGCCGCATATGGAGCAGACGTTCTTTCAGAATAACGAATTGTTCGCGCACCGGCAGCGAAGGCGCCGAACCGGAAGCGCGCTGATTGCTGATAAACAAGGACAGCAGCCAGCTGACTACCGCAAGCACGAGAAGCAAGTAATAAGCCGTCATGCGGTTCCGGTCCATAATCACGTTGCAGACGATGGGTCCGCCTCCGATGCCGATGAACCAAATCGTATAGTAAAATCCCATTTGCATCGCCCGTCGGTCACTGGATACTTTGGTCAGGCAGACGATCCAAATCGGCGATATGCCGACCCCGTACAAGGCCGAAGCCGTAATGAACAGCCAAGGCTGATCCGAGATCGGAATGAGCAGAATGCCGGCAATGGAAGCGAGCAGTCCGACATGAACGACGAACCGGATGGAGAACCGGTCGAGCAAATAGCCGATGAACATCTTGAGTACCGTGTCCGTCAGGTAGTGGGCCGTAATGGCGATGCCGATAATATCGAGCGATAAACCGAGCGTTTTCTCCCCGTAAATCGGCAGGAAGCTGATAAGCGCCGCGCCGCGAATGAATTCGACGAACAGCAGAATGACGGAAAATAGTGCGACTTCGCGACTGAACAGACGTTTAATGACAGTCACATCCCCTTTATATCCAGGGTTCCCGTAAATGCTGCGCGCTTCTATAGGCGCACGGATGTCCTCTCCATTATATGCAAGCTGGAACAGAAATCCAAGGCGACGGTCTCGGCCGCGTCCTGGTACCGGAGCTTGCGCGCGCGAAGTTTATGCTGCATCAGCAGAACGGGATCGTGGATGAGTTGAACGATTTCTTGGGCGAGCTGGTCCGGCGAATGAACGATATTGGCTGCGGCTTTGTCCGCCAGGTAGCGCGCATTGTTCCGCTCTTGGCCCGGAACCGGTTGATAGGTGAAGATCGGGAGTCCGAGCGAGAGCGATTCCGCGAGCGTGACGCCGCCCGGCTTCGTGACGATGCAGGCTGCGAGCGCCATGAGCTCGTGCATCGCTTCGACATAGCCGAAGACGCGCAGCCTTCCTTCGGAGGCGGCTTCTTCGAACTGTCCGGGCAGCGCGGCGGCAAGCGCTTCATTGCGCCCGCAGACGACGGCAACGGTAAGATCAGGATGCCCAATTAACGGTGAAATCATAGCTGCGACCGCGGCAAGCGAGGACTGAACGCCGGCCATAACCAATACCACGGGCGTGCCGATGTCGAAACCGTAACGCATGCGGATGTCCGGATCGCAGGCGGCGCTGCGGAAGCCGCGTTTGACCGGAATGCCGCTGACGCAGATCCGGCGGTCGGAGATGCCGAGCGTCAGGAGTTCGCGTTTCATGTCTTCGGTCGGTACATAATAACGGTCAATATCGGGATGAACCCAGCGCCGGTGCAGATCGAAATCCGTCACGACGGTGCAGGCGGGAATGCGAAGGCCGATCTTTTTCTTGAGGGCGGGCATGGCGAGCAGGGGGAAAGTGTGGATGACGGCATCCGGCCGCTGGCGGAGCAGAATCCGCCGCAGCCGGTCGCGGCCGAAAGAGTGAAGCCAGCCTGAGAAGACGGAGTCGTGCTTCATCGGCTTGGTCCGGTCGTAAATCCAGCCGTACAAGCCGGGGATCAAGGAGTAGCTCTTCAGATACACCCGTTTGGTCATGGCGTTAATCCACGGATGCGCTTCGGCAAGCAAATCGACGAGGACCGGCTCGCCCAGTCCGCGGTCTTCAATCGCTTCGCTGATGGCGCGCGCGGCTTGCAAGTGCCCGTCTCCGTACGAAGCGTACAGGATCATGATTTTCATAGGAAAAACACCTCCTGCCGGAAGCATAACGCGCGAATGTCACTGGGCGGTCAGCGGTTTGTGAAGTGATTGTAAGGGGACGGGGCGGACAAGGAAAAAGCCTTGCCATGCACGGAAAAGATGCATGCCAAGGCTCTTATTGCGCAGCGCTCAGACTAATCCCAAGCGCGCATAGTTAACAATTCTCAATTCTCAAATCAGCAGATTGAAGAGGACGGGGTCCTTGTTCAGCTCCAAGAAGCTGAGCCCCTTATGATTCATGCGCGCGATGAGCGGCTCGTAATCGCCGCGCTGCTTCAGCTCGATGCCGACGAGCGCGGGACCGTTGTCCTTGTTGTGCTTCTTCGTGTATTCGAATCGCGTAATATCGTCGTCCGGTCCCAGCACTTCATCGAGAAATTCGCGCAGGGCGCCGGCGCGCTGCGGGAAGCTGACCATGAAGTAATGCTTCAGTCCCTCGAACACGAGCGAACGCTCCTTGATCTCCTGCATCCGGTCGACGTCGTTGTTCCCGCCGCTCACGACGCAGACGACGGTCTTGCCCGCGATTTGATCGCGATACAGATCGAGCGCGGCAATCGGCAATGCGCCGGCCGGCTCCGCCACGATGGCGTTCTCGTTGTACAGGTCGAGCATCGTCGTGCACGCTTTGCCTTCCGGCACGAGCACGATGTCGTCCAGCAGCTCGCGGCACATGCGGAACGTCAGGTCGCCGACGCGCTTCACCGCCGCGCCGTCGACGAACTTGTCGATCGTATCCAGCGCGATCACCTCGCCGGCATCGAGCGACACGCGCATCGACGGAGCGCCTTCCGGCTCCACGCCGATCAGCTTCGTGCCCGGCGACACGGCTTTGACATAGGCCGCGACTCCCGCCGCAAGCCCGCCGCCGCCGATCGTGACGAAGACGAAATCCGGCGCTGTTTCGACCGCCTCCATGATTTCTTTGCCGATCGTGCCGTTGCCGGCAATGATCTTCGGATCGTCGAACGGGTGGATGAACGCAAGGTCATCCTTCCGGCTAGCCGCGATCGCCTCCCGGAAGGCATCGTCGAACGTATCGCCGGTTAGGACGATCTCGACGTTCGGACCGCCGAAGAACGCCACTTGGTTAACCTTCTGCCGCGGAGTCGTGCTCGGCATGTAGATTTTGCCCGGGATGCCGAGCGTTTGGCAGGAGTAAGCGACGCCCTGCGCGTGATTGCCCGCGCTTGCGCAGACAACGCCCCGCATCAGCCGCTCCTCCGGCAAGGATTTGATCAAATGATAGGCGCCGCGCAGCTTGAAGGAGCGGACGACCTGCAAATCTTCGCGTTTGAGCAGGACGTTGCAGCCGTAGCGTTTGGACAGCACCCGGTTCTGCTGCAGCGGCGTGCGCAGGGCTACATCCTTCACGTGCATTTGCGCTTGCGCGATTTCCGTCAGTCCTACCGTCAGAGCATCATAGTTTCGTTCGTTCCCCATTGCCAACCGTCTCCTTTAGCCTTGAAAATGCTGGTCTGAAAATAAAAAAATCCCGTCCCCGTGAAGGGACGAGATGCATCTCGCGTTACCACCCTAATTCCGCTCCGTCGCAGGATGACCTGCAGCGTAACGGCTCTCTTGTCGCGTACCAACATACGCGCTCCGTGTAACGGCGGATTCCGTCCATGCTTACTGCATCATCCGGATCGGGACCCGGACGGTTCGGCACGGCTTCTCAGGGAGGATGCGTCATTCGCGGGCAAACGTCGGCTTTCAGCGGGCGCCGACTCTCTGGGGATTGCCTCTTGCGTAAAGCGCGTGTTCCCATCAACGAATTTCGATCATGTCGTGATTTATATTTGTTATACTCCCCGGGAGAGCGGATGTCAACAGCGGGTTGCGTCAGGGCTCCCATATATCCCCTCTTGTGACTGCTATTTGCTTGACTCGTTAATGCCCGCTGCCAAACGGAATTGCGACATATCCACTTCAGGATAGGATAGATCTAGTGAATCGAGCGCGGATTCCACGATCCGCAGCACGAGGTAGTCCCGGAACCAGCGGTTGTTGGCCGGCACGATGTACCACGGATTGCGTTTGGTCGAGGTTGCTTTGATCGCGTGCTCGTAGGCCTTCGTATAAGCCTTCCAGTATTGCCGCTCCTCCAGGTCGCTGGGGTCGAATTTCCACAGCTTCTCGGGGTTCTCCATCCGCTCTTGGATTTTGCGCAATTGAAAATCCGGCGAAATGTGCAGGAAAATCTTAATGATCGTAATGCCGCCGTCGCTCAGCATTTTCTCGAAATGCCCGATGTGCTTGAGCCGCTTGGACGCTTCCTTGCCGTCGATGAGGTCATGCACCCGCGTAATAAGCACTTCTTCGTAATAGGAGCGGTTGAACGCGGCGATCGATCCCTTGGCCGGGGCCACTCTATGGGCCCGCCATAGAAAATCATGCGCCGATTCGTCCGCCGTCGGCTTCTTGAAGCTCTCGGCCCGGAATCCCTGCGGATTGAGTCCCGCAAGCACTTTCTTGATGACGCCGTCCTTGCCGCTGCAATCCATGCCCTGGAATAGGATGAGCACGCCGTTCGTTTTTCCCGCGAACAGCTTCTCTTGATGCTCCTTAAGCTTGTCCTTGAGCGCTTCGAATTCCGCTTCGATGTCTTCCTTGCCTGCGATGCCCGCTGTATCCTCGGGATCGAAATCTGCAAGTGAAAAGCTCCGTTTCTCGTTCAACCGGTATTTCTCCAGCATAAGCTTCCTCCTTTGGCGGTCGCATGCGGACGCTAGAATCGCTAACCTAATCGTCTGCAAACGACGGGCGATGTGCTACTATGGATTATACTAGAAATTCCGATGCGTTGCTCGAAGGGGGAGGATGAGCATGGAGACGAAGACGAATGTGCTGCTTATTCGTCATGCGGAATCGGCGGTCCATCTCGGCGCCGACCGCACGAGAGGACTGACGGAGCAAGGCGGCGAGGATGTGCTTCGGCTAACCGCCAAGCTCGGCCGGCTGCCGATCGACACGGTCGTGTCCAGCCCGTATACGCGGGCAGTGCTGACGGTGCAGGGCATTGCGGACGAACGGAATTTGCCGGTGCTCATGATGGAGGATTTGCGGGAAAGGCGGCTGCACGGGGAAGACGTTTCGTTGCCGAAGGCAACGTTCCTTGAGGCGATCAAGCAGTCGTTCGCGGATCCGGACGCGGTTCTTCCCGGCGGCGAGTCGTTTCGCGAGGCGCAGTCGAGGGGCGTTCGGGCTTTGCAGGACATGCTGCAGCGGTTTCGCGGACAGACGATCGCCGTCGGAACGCATGGCAACTTGATGACGATGATCATGCAGGCGTACGATGCGCGTTACGATTACGCGTTCTGGCAGCGGCTGACGATGCCCGACGTGTACCGGCTGACGTTCGACGATGACAAGTTTCTGGAAGCGGGCCGTGCGTGGAGCTGATCGGATCGGATCGGATCGGATCGGATCGGGAGACGGAAAGGCGGAACGCGAGCGGAGGCGCTCTATCGATCGTTCGGCTTCTGTAGAATTTCGGATTTGGAAGACGCGGCGCATGTGCTAAACTTAACGGGTAATTACTAGGAGGAGGATGACGAAGATGGAACAAACGAGCATTCAACACATGGTGATTTTTAACTTGAAGCATGAGGCGGGATCCGAGGCGGCCGAGCAATTTCTGCGGGACGGCGAGCGGCTGCTGACCTCGATTCCCGTCGTGAATCAGTTCAGCGTTTTCAAACAGGTGAGTCCGAAGAACGATTACGACTACGGCTTCTCGATGATCTTTAACAGCCAAGCCGATTACGAGGCTTATAATGCGCATCCCGTGCATGTGGATTTCGTGGAAACTCGCTGGGTGCCGGAAGTGTCGCGGTTCCTGGAAATCGATTTTAAAGCTTACGGGGCATAAGGCGAGCGGAATTTCACGCCGGTTCGCTTCAGGACCGTTTGTCCTACTATATCGCCGAGAAGCCGCATATGATCTTCTATGAGGAGTAAGCCTGAACGGCTTATTCCGGGCATAGGAGGGGCGGCGCTATGCATACGGAAGAGGACGGGCAGCCGGGTTCGGCAGAATTACCGAGGGGCAGGAAGCCTTCGCTGCTGATGATCGTGCTGATACTGGCGGTCATCGCGGCGATCATCGCGTCCAGCTTCGCGCTGGCGCATGCGCTGATCGGCGGGCTGTTCCACAGGCTCGGGGGATGAACGGCCGAACGGGTTCATGCGCAGGCAGGCCGGTGCGCTCCATATTCCATCGTTTACGGTTTGAAGATCCGTTACCCGTTCCGCTAATTCCATAAGAATGAACGACGATTCGTTATCGGCTGCGCCGAAAGCGGGCGTCTTTTTTTGGCTTTTCGCCATGAAATGATAAGGGAAGGTTGCGAATTTACAAAATATCCAAATCACCTTAATACCGTCGACACATTGTCCCATTAAGCTACTAGGAGAATAATCCTAGAATGGGAGATGAAGTAGAGTTGAATACGAGGAATAAACGTTTGGTGTCGCTGGCCATGTCTGGCATCATCGCGGCGGGTTCATTCGGGGCCGTCATTCCGGCATCCGCGGCTGCACCTGTGATCGCAGCGGGTACGCCATATGATGCAAGCGGCTACAACGTGAATGTGAAGCACGTTGAAATTTATCAGTATTACGGTTCGGGCGTGTCCACGGGCGGCGCGGCCGATTATGGTTTCATCGAGCTGTACAACCCGACGGATGCAGCTGTCGACCTCGGCAACTGGTCCATTCAATACGCGGATCGCATGAATCAATATAACGCGTCGGCGGATCCCGCTCTGCCACTAAGCGGGGCGACAGGACCGTGGGAGAAGCTGGACTTGACCGGCAGCATTCCCGCGCACGGCTCGTACTTGATTCGCGCAGCCTCGTCGCTTTCGCCTAGCACGAAGCTTAGCGTGAAAACAGGAGACATCAATTTCACCCGCGATCATGCGGAGTATACGTTGCAAAACAAAGGCATGAAAGTCGTGCTGATGAGCAACCAAACGCTGCTGGATGCGACGAACGTCAATCCGTCCGCCAATACGCCGAAAACGGCTGGATTCGTGGACATGCTCGGAGCGGCTGGAAACGATACCGGCAGCACGATCGACGGTTACGAAGGCAGCGATTATCCGAAAGAGGCTGGCGGTCCTTCCAAAAACATTTCTTTGCGCCGGGTGGATTTCAACGATTCGGACGATAACAAAAACGATTTCGCTCTGATCGATTACAAGGGCACCGCGGGTGCCGCTGCGACATACGGACCGCATAGCAGCGCCGACGGCTCATGGGGACCGTCTACGCCCGTGACCCCGCCGGTGGCAACCCCGGTTTCCATTTCGACGGCTTCGCTGCCGGACGCGACGAAAACCCTTGCTTATTCGGCCAGCGTAGCCGCGACCGGCGGAACGGCTCCTTATGCCTATAGCGCGACGGGACTGCCGAAGGGATTGAGCATCAATGATTCCACGGGCGCCATCACGGGAACGCCTGCAGATGACGCAGCTTCCGCCAATACGGCAGCCATTACCGTAACCGACAGCGCCCCGGGCACACCGGGCACGGTGACGAAATCGTTGACGATCAACGTCAACCCCATGTTCCAGGATTCGGTATCCATCACGAAGCTGGGCTCCTTCATCGCCGGAACGCCGAACGCGGACGGCGGCGTAGCCGAAATCGTCAAATACAACACGGACAATCATAAGTTTTATTCCGTCAACGGCTCGAGCGATCCGGCGACGCTGGATATCGTAAGCCTTGACGCGAATGGCGTGCCTATCCAGCAAGCCAACAAAATCAACATCGAGCAGACGATCGCGGATCATGTTCCGAACTTCGCTTACGGCGATTTCACGAGCGTAGACATCGACACCAAGCATGACCTGGTGTATGCGGCTATTCAAGAATCGGACTATACGAAGAACGGGATCATTCTCGTATTCGATTACGACGGCAATTTCGTGAAGTACTATGAAGCCGGCGTTCAACCGGACATGGTCAAGGTTACGAAGGACGGCAGCTATGTCCTGACAGCCGACGAAGCCGAAGGACGGAGTACGGTCGATCCGGAAGGCAGCGTAACAATTGTCGATACGGTTAACAACACCGTCAAGCATGTCAAATTCGACAACCCGAGCGTCATCGACGACGCTGTGCATCTGCGCGGGCTGGCAACGAACGGCGTCATCACGGGGCCGGCGACATCCAAAGACGCAGCGGTGTACGACTTGGAGCCGGAGTACATTGCGCTGTCGGCAGACGAAGCGACCGCGTATGTGTCGCTGCAAGAGGGCAACGCCATCGGCACGATCAACATTGCGCAAGGTACGGTAACCTCGGTGAAAGGGCTGGGCTACAAGGACTTGAACGATCCGGCCAATTCGCTGGATTTGGTGAAAGACAACGCCATTAAATTCGAGAACGTGCCGTTCAAAGGCATGTACATGCCGGACGGTATCGACACCTATACGGTGGACGGCAACACATATCTGTTTACGGCGAACGAAGGCGACAGCACGGATTGGCCGGGCGCCCGGACGAACGTTTCGACCATCGGCGCGATGAAAGGCAGCCTGACGCCGGGTTCCGCGGCAGCCACGTTCCTGGCGAACAACACCGTCAACGGCAAGACGCCGTACGACGGCGTCGAAGTGCCGAGCGACATGGGACCGGACGGTATCTACCTCTATGGGGCGCGTTCCTTCTCGGTGTGGAACCCTGCCACGATGGAGCAAATTTACGACAGCCACAACGACTTCGAGAAAATCACGGCACAGCGCCTTCCGGCGTACTTCAACTCCAACCATGCGGATGTGTCATTCGACAAACGGAGTCCGAAGAAAGGACCGGAGCCGGAATACGTGAAAGTAGGGAAAGTCGGCAATAAAGCGTTCGCGTTCATCGGCTTGGAGCGCATCAGCGGCATCATGACGTACGACGTGACCGATCCGACGAAACCGGTATTCGCGAATTACATCAATACCCGCGATTTCACGGCAGCGGGCGCAGGTTCATTGCCGCCGCAAACCGATACGGGTCCGGAAGGCATCGACTTCATTCCGGCGTCGGCCAGCCCGACGGGACTTCCGCTCATTCTCGTCGCGAACGAGGTCGGCGGAACGGTAACGGTACTGCAGATGAACGTCACGAAAGTAACGCTGGATAAAACATCGTTAACGATTGCATCGGGCTCCGCGTCCAAAAAGCTCGTTGCAACGGTACAGCCTGTCGGCAACGGCGCTGCAACAGCGACTTGGTCTTCGTCCAATACGGCTGTTGCGCGAGTGGATGCGAACGGCAACGTTTCGCCTCGCAGCCAGGGTACGGCTGTAATCACGGCGATCAGCGCAGACGGCTACGGAATGGCCGAAGCGACGGTGAAAGTAACTGCGTCGAGCGTTCCTGGCGAAACGCCGGGCACGCCGTCCATTCCTGGAACACCGACCGATTCGGGTACGCCGACTGATCCGGGAACACCGACGAATCCAGGTCAAACGGGTAACAACGGGTCGTCGAACGAGCAAGGCACAACGGTGACAACGGAAGTCAAAACAACGACGGACAGTTCCGGTCAAGCGACGGCAGCGGTCACTGGCGAGCAAATCGAGGAAGCCTTGTCCAAGCTGAATGCAGGCACGGGGAACAAAGTCGTTGAAATCAAAGCGATCGCCGATTCGAATGCGACCAAGAATACGATCACGCTTCCGGCGACGGCACTTAGTCAGTTGGCGAGCAGCACGGTAAATGCCGTAACGATCGACGCAGGTCTGGCACGGGTGACGCTCGACGGGAAGGCGCTTGATACGATTTCCAAATCGGCGACTTCGGGCGACGTGTCCATATCCGCAGCGAAGGTAGACCTTGCCGATCTGACGGCGAATCTGTCGCCATCGGCGCAAGCGTCGGTTACCGCTGCAATCGGGTCCCACCCCGTATATTCGTTTACGGTCCTGGCGGACGGCAAGAAAGTATCCGATTTTGCTGGCGGCGAGGCAAGCGTCAGCGTGCCGTACACACCGGCGCCAGGCGAGAATATGAATGCGATTATCATGTATTATCTCGCGGATAACGGCGATATCGCGATGGTTCCGGAAGCGAATTACGATCCGGTAACGGGCATGCTGAGCTTCACCGTCAAACATTTCTCTACGTATGCGGTAGGATATAACGAAACGAAATTCAGCGATATTGCTTCAAGCTTCGCGAAGGATCAAATCATTTACCTGTCCGCGAGGAACATTATCAAAGGAACGAGCGCAAGCAGCTTTGCTCCCAAAGCGAACGTGACGAGAGCCGACTTTACGCTGATTCTCGCCCGCGCGGCAGGCGTGGATCTGGCAGCGTACGGCGGAAGCGGGTTCAGCGACGTGAGCAGCGATGCTTACTATGCGAAATCCGTTGCATGGGCTGCGGCGAACGGCATTACGAGCGGCGTATCCGCGAAGGCATTCGACCCGAGCGCGAACATTACGCGGGAGCAGATGGTCACTATGATCGCCCGCTTCGCCGACAAACTGCAATACAAACTGCCGGCATTGACCCATGGCGCAACGTTCGCGGACGCTTCGAGCATCTCGGCTTACGCGCAGCAGGCGGCAATGGCTGTTCAGCAGGCAGGCATCATCAACGGCAAACCGAACGGCAGCCAAACGCTGTTCGCTCCGAAACAGTTCGCAACGCGCGAAGAGACGGCGAAAATGATCGCGATTCTCTTCCAGTTGATGACGAAGTAACGTAGGGACATGAATGGGACGGAGCAGAAGCCATTCTGCTCCGTAGACTGTAGGCTGCAAACGCAGATCGCGGATCGCGGACCGCAAACCGCAGACCGCAAATCGCAAGCCGCAAATTGCCGACTCAGACCCAGACCGTAGACTGCAAGCCGCAAATTGCATACCGCAGGATTAGCCCTGCGGTCTTTTTGCGCGCTCAAATAGGTGTTCAGCCAGGCGGTGCGGCCGAGTATTCTCGATAACAAAACAACGAAGTGGAAAATCGGGAATGGCAGGCGGAGGCAATAACCGGGAGCTTCCTCGTTGCCGACTGTCCGCAGGTGAAAAGGCGCTTCACAAGCCGCGTTACACGCGGATGGGAAGCGCCTTTTGATTGATAAAACAATGGATAACCCGTGGTAGCCGTGAAAGGTTTAGCCGGTTTTGCCAAGCAGCCGTTGAAACCGTTCGGTTAACAGCGGCACGATCTCGAATAAGTCTCCGACGATTCCGTAATCGGCAACGCCGAAGATGGGAGCGTCGGGGTCTTTGTTGATGGCGACGATAACGCGGGATTGGCTCATCCCGGCGAGATGCTGGATCGCCCCGCTGATGCCGCAGGCGATATAGAGCTTCGGCGTGACGGTTTTGCCGGTCTGGCCGATCTGCAGCGCATAGTCGCAGTAGCCGGCGTCGCATGCTCCGCGCGAAGCGCCGACCGCGCCGCCGAGCACGTCGGCCAGCGCGGCCAGCGGCGCGAAGCCTTCCGCGCTGCGCACGCCCCTGCCGCCGGCGACGATGATATCCGCCTCGGCGAGATCGACCGTGCCGCCGGTCTTGCGCGCGATGCCGCGGACGGCGGTCCAAAGCGGCGGCGCTTGGTAAGCCAGCGCCGCGATCTTGCCCTCGCTGCCGGGCGTCACCGGTTCCGCGACGGGCAGGTTGTTAGGGCGCACCGAAATGATCTGCGGTGCGCCGGGAAGAAACCGCCGCTGCTCGAACGCCTTGCCGGCGTAGAGCGGGCGGGTGAAGAGCGCGGCCGCGCCGCCATCGCCGGACAGGTCGATGGCGGTCACGTCCGCGACGTGGCCGCCGCCGGCTCTGGCGGCCACGCGGGGCGCGAGCTCGCGCCCGCCGCGGTGTGGCCGAGCACGATGATGCTCGGCCGCGCCGCGGCAACGGCAGCGCCGATGGCGGCGGCGTACGCCTCCGGCGCATAGCCGGCCAGGGCGGGGTCGTCGACGACATGGACGACCCCCGCCCCCCGGGCGGCGAGCTCGGCGGCGGCTTCCTGCAGCGCCGCCCCGGGCCCGCCGCCGACGAGGACGGCGTGCACGTCGCCGCCGTCCCCGGCCAGCAGCCGCGCGGCGCCGAGCGCTTCCAGCGCCACGCGGCGCAGCTTGCCATCCAGGCACTCGGCATAGACGAGTGCCGTTATTTTCGTTGCATCGGTCATCGGTTCATGACCTCCTCTCTCAAGGTGAAGCTTGCTGCCGCATGGGCCGTGCGCAGAAACCAAGAAATTGGCAATTTGGGCAGTTTATTGGCCGGATCCATGTTTTGGCAGGCGAAAAGCTGCTGCGGCGACAGCCTTTCGCGAAATCGTCGTCACGGCAGGCGAACGCCTGACGAACACCTGACGAGCGCTTGGCTGCTATTCGCATACCTGGAACCGCAGCATAACCACCGGATCTTTCAAAACAACTTCGCTTCGCGCTGCAGCAGCTCCGCAAGCTGATCGGCCTGCTCCGCCGGCGCGCCGCTTAGCTTGCGGCCTGCCGCGCGAACCGGCGGCGGCAGAAGCGCGACGCGCTCCGTGCGCGGCGCGAGATCCGCCGCGTCCAGGCCGAGCGCCGCCGCGTCCAGCTGGCGAAGCGGCTTGCGCTTCGCTTTCATAATGCCGGGCAGCGACGGATAGCGCGGCTCGTTCAGCCCCTGCTGCGCCGTGACGAGCGCGGGCAGGGGAAGCTGCACCGTTTCCACGCCCCATTCCGTGTCCCGCGCGACGACGGCGATTTTGCCAGCGCCGCCGCTCCAAGCGGCACCGCTTGGCGCGGTCTGGCCCCCAGATGCCGAGCCTTCGGCCGCACCAGCACTTCCGGGCACCGAGCCGCCAGCACTTCCGCCGCCAGCCTCGCCAGGCGCCGAGCCTCCAGCACCGCCGGCCCCCGCTCCGCCGCCAGCACTCCCGCCACCTGTACCCCCAGCTATCGCTCCGTCATCCTCCACCGTCAGCTTCAACGCCGCCGACGCGCTCGGCAAGCCGAGCCGCTCCGCGACCTGCAGCGCGACGCTGCCCGCCCCGCGGTCAACGGCAAAAAGCCCCGCGAGCACGAGGTCCGGCCGCAGCTCCAGTACCGCCGCGGCCAGTGCCGCCGCGACGGCGTTCCCGTCATCCGGCAAGCCGGCCTGCGCGATCAGCACCGCCTCGTCGGCACCCATGGCGAGCGCGGTCCGCAGCGTCTCCGCGGCGCGATCGCTGCCGCAGGAGACGACGGTGACGCTGCCGCCGTGCGCCTCGCGCAGCCGAAGCGCTTCTTCCAGCGCGTATTCGTCGTACGGGTTCATGATGAACTTGACGCCGTCCTCGGCGACGGCGCCGTTCGCGAGCTCGATTTTCTCCTCCGTATCGAACGTTTGCTTGATCAATACCACCAGCTGCATCGGTCCCGAGCACCTCCCGGTCGTTCTGTAATTGCCTGCGGCAGTCATACCGTCCCACGGCCGCCGAATACGATAAAATAAGCCGTCCGAGAGCCGCTGCCGCCCCTGTTACCTTATGAACTTGGCCCTCGAAATAGACCCCGGCGCACCGCTGGACGGCGCCTTCGCGACATGTTGCCGACCGCCCGGACATATACTGAAACACTCCGCGTTTCCGTGGGAAGGAGGGGGCCTTGTGGGTGGATTAAGCGAACATACGCTGGTGCTGTTGACGAGATGGGTCCTGTTTTCGCTGATGACGCTGACGGCGTTGGCATGCTTTTACACGGTGGTCCGCAGACGGGCAGGTTACATGCTGCTGGGCAGGAGCGAGCAGCGCAAACCGCCGCCTCCGCATGATCCGTCCGATCCCGAGAACGATCAAAGCGACGACATGCTCCGCATTTCCTCGTTTACGACGACCGCCGGGCTTGCAACGGAGGCGTCCTCATGGTTCGAGCGGCCGTTCGAATGGGTCGTCCAGGTGTTCGGCCACCGCAAGCTGCTGAAGGATCTTCGAAGCGGGCTCATGCATGTCGTCCTGTTCTACGGATTCATCGTGCTGCAATTCGGCGCGGCGGACATCATTTGGAAGGGGCTCACCGGCTCCGCGCTGCCATATCCGGCGTATCACGGGTTCGTGCTGACGCAGGAAATCACAGTCGCGCTCGTGCTGCTGGCCATTCTTTACGGCACGTTCCGCCGTTACGTCGAGCGGCTGCGGCGGTTGAAAAGAGGCTGGAAGCCGTCCATCGTCCTTTGGTTTATCGGCGGGCTGATGGTGACGGTGCTGCTGACGCAGGCTTTCGACCGGTTGAAGGAAGCGCCGCCCTCGGGATCGGGCGCTTCGGATTCGATTTACGCGAGTTATGCTCCAGTGTCCTCTGCGCTGGCCGACGGGTTCCGGAACATCGGGTTCTCTACTGACGCGGGCAGCGTGCTGTACGAAATCTTCTGGTGGATGCATTTGGCGGTGCTGCTGGGGTTTCTCGTATACGTGCCGCAGTCGAAGCATTTTCATATCTTCACGGCACCCGTGAACTTATGGCTTCGCCGCCGTTCGCCGCCGGGCCGGCTTGCGCCGCTTGACCTGGAGGACGAGGAGGCGGAGTCGTTCGGAGTCGGGGCGGTGGAGCAATTCACGCAAAAGCAGCTGCTTGATCTCTACGCCTGCGTCGAATGCGGACGGTGCACGAATGTTTGTCCCGCGTCCTCGACGGGCAAGTTGTTGTCGCCGATGCATCTGATCGTCAAGCTGCGCGATCATTTGACCGAAAAGGGGGCCGCGATCACCTCGAAATCCCCGTGGGTGCCCGCGTTAAGCGGAAGCGGTGCGTCTGGCGCGCATGTCATGTCCGGCGCGGTACCGCTATGGACCGGCGGCGCGTCTGCGGAAACGACGATCGAGCCGACCATGACCGCGCAGAAGCAGGGCTGGCATGTGCAGGCGGGTACGTCCGTGACGGACTTGTCGCTGATCGGCGACGTCGTGACGGAGTCGGAGCTCTGGTCGTGCACGACCTGCCGCAACTGCGAGGATCAGTGCCCCGTCGGCAACGAGCATGTGGACAAAATCATCGATATGCGGCGCTATCTCGTCTTGACGGAAGGCCGCGTTCCGTCCGAAGGCCAGCGCGCCATGCAAAATATCGAGCGGCAGGGCAATCCGTGGGGACTGCCCCGCGCCGAGCGTGCGGCTTGGCTTGCGGCTTATGAAGCGGCTGTGCCGGGAGCGCCGCCCGTGCGGACGATGCGGGATGCGGCTAGCCGGGGCGAGCAGCCGGAGCTGCTGTTATGGGCCGGCACGATGGGCGCGTACGACCAGCGCAGCCGCAAGGTGCTGTTCGCCGTGGTGCGGCTGCTGCAGGAAGCCGGCATACCGTTCGCCGTCCTGGGCGGCGAGGAGCGAAACTCCGGCGATACGGCGCGGCGGCTGGGCAACGAGCTGCTTTTTCAAACCTTGTGCGCCGAAAATATCTCGACGCTGCAGCGTTACGGCATCCGCCGGATCGTCACGATCTGTCCGCATACGTTCAATGCGTTGAAGAACGAGTATACCGACTTCGGCCTCGAGCGTTCCGTGGCGGTGGAGCATCATACGACGCTGCTTGCGCGGCTCGTCGCGGACGGTTCGCTTACGCCTACGGTTACCCTTCGCGAGCGAGTGGTCTACCACGATTCGTGCTACTTGGGCCGGTACAATGGCGTCTACGATGCACCGCGTGCTCTGCTGCGCGCCATCCCCGGCGTTCAACTGTTGGAAATGGAACGCAATCGCGCGAACGGGCTGTGCTGCGGCGCCGGCGGCGGTCTGATGTGGATGGAGGAACGCGGGGGAATCCGCGTGAACGAGGCGCGTACGGCGCAGGCGCTGGAAACGTCCCCCACGGTCATCGGCTCCGCCTGCCCGTACTGTCTGACGATGATGGAAGACGGCATCAAGCTGCATGACGCGGAGTCCGGGGTTCGCGCCCGCGACGTCGCCGAGCTGCTTGCCGAAAGCGTATTCGGCACCGAGTAGCGCCTGCGGTCTGGCAGGCAGAGGCCGGTTTGCCGATGTTGCTGCAGAGCTTGCGGCGGCATTCCCTTGACCGACGCTTCATTTTGCAGGCTATACCGCATCATTCGCCAAGCCAAAGACTCGCCGCCTCAAGCGGCCAAACCACCATTGCAAAGGAGGGAGCGGCGTGGGAATGCGATCGACGCCGACGATTCGCCGTGCGGCCGTCATTGGTTCGGGGGTCATGGGGGCCGGAATTGCCGCCCATCTGGCCAACGCGGGCATGCAGGTGCTGCTGCTGGATGTGCCGCCGGCTGCATTATCGGAGCAGGAGACACGAGCGGGAGCATCGCTGCAGGATAGAGCGGTTCGCAATCGGCTGGCTGCGGCAAGCCTCGCCAAACTGGCCCGCAACGAACCGCCTGCCTTGTACGAGGCTTCTTTTATCAAGCGCATTACGCCCGGCAACTTGGAGGACGATCTCGAACGGCTCGGGGAGGCCGAATGGATCGTCGAGGCCGTCGTCGAGCGGCTGGACATTAAGCAGAGCGTCTTTGCCCGCATCGAATCCGTGCTGAAGCCGGGCACGCTCGTTTCGTCCAACACTTCGGGCCTGTCCGTGGCGGCGATGGCGGAGGGGCGAGGGGAGGCGTTCCGGAAGCAGTTTGCCGTCACGCATTTCTTCAATCCGCCCCGTCATATGAAGCTGGTCGAGCTCGTGCCCGGCCCGGATACCGATCCCGACACGTTGACCCGGCTTCGTGCCGCATGCGAGAAGCAGCTCGGCAAAGGCGTCGTGCTTGCCAAGGACACGCCGAATTTTATCGCCAATCGGATCGGCACGTACGGCATGCTGACGACCATCGCGGCCATGCGCAGCTTCGGGCTCAGTGTCGATGAGGTCGACGCGTTGACCGGCCCCGCCATGGGCAGGCCGAAAACCGCGACGTTCCGCATGCTGGACCTGGTCGGGCTCGATACGCTGCTGCATGTCGTGGACAATGTGCGGGAGCGAAGCGAGGACGACGAGGAACGCGCGGCGTTCGCAAGGCCGCCGGAGCTGGAAGCGCTTGTCGCGAAAGGCTGGATCGGGGAGAAGGCCGGCAGCGGCTTTTATCGCAAAATCAAACGTCCCGGCGGCGGCAGCGACATCGAGACGCTCCAGCTGGACACGATGACCTACGCGCCGAGGCGCAGCGTGAATTCACCGGTCATCGAAGCGGCCAAGACGGCCAAGGGCGCCGCGGGCAAAGCGAAGGCGCTGCTCTTCACGGACGGCGCCGACCGTTACGCCCAATTCGCCTGGCAGGCGATCAAGACGGTCTTATTGTACTCGGCCCGCCAGTTAGGCGTCGTGGCGGACACGATTACGGACATCGACCGGGCGCTGGTGTGGGGGTTCAATTGGGAATTGGGGCCGTTCGAGCTGTGGGATGCGATCGGGGTGGAGCGTTCCGTGCAGCGGATGCAGTCGGAAGGCGACGAAATTCCGAAATGGCTGGAGCGCTGGCTCGCAGCCGGCAACCGGAGCTTTTACAAGCAGGAGGGCTTGCAGCGTTTCTACGTCAGCGACGGCGCCTACCGGCTGCAAGAGGAAGAGCCGGATGTCATTTCGCTTGGGGCCTTGCAGCGTTCGGGCAAAATCATCCTCGGCAACGCCGGCGCCTCGCTGCTCGACCTGGGCGACGAGGTGGCGGGACTCGTGTTTCATTCGCCGAACAACGCGATCGGCGGGGATATCCTCACCGCGATCCGGCAGAGCGCGGTGGAAGTGAGCCGCAACTGGCGAGGGCTCGTTATCGCGAACGAGGGGCGTCACTTCTGCGTCGGAGCGAATTTGATGATGCTCCTGCTCGAAGCGCAGAACGGCGACTTCGACGAGATCGACGACATCATCTCCCTCTTCCAAAACAGCATGCTGACGCTCAAACGGCTCGACCGTCCCGTCGTTGCGGCGCCTCACCGGATGACGCTGGGAGGCGGCGTGGAAGCATGCCTGCCGGCGGACCGGATCGTCTTCTCGGCGGAAACGTATTTCGGCCTCGTCGAAACGGGCGTCGGCCTTATTCCGGCCGGAGGCGGCTGCAAGGAAGCGGCAGCGCTCGCGGATGCCAGGGCCGGAGCAGACGGGGACTTGCAGCCGCAGGTGAACGCGCTGTTCGAGACGATCGCGCTGGCGAAAACATCGACGAGCGGTAACGATGTCGGCCGCATCGGCTTCATGCGGCCGCATGACCGCGTCGTCATGCGCGGCGAAACGCGCACGGCCGAGGCGAAGCGGACGGTGCTGGCGATGGACCGCGAAGGGTATGCGCCGCCTCCGAAGGAGCAGCGGATCCGCGTCGCGGGCCGCGAAGGCCGTGCCGTGCTGCAGCTGGCGGTCGAAAACATGCGGCTCGGCGGCCAAGTGAGCCCGCATGACGTGCGCATCGGCCGCAAGCTGGCGCATGTGCTTGCAGGCGGCGACGCGGCGCCGGGCGCGGAGGTCAGCGAGCAATATTTGCTCGACCTGGAGCGCGAGGCGTTCCTCAGCCTCTGCGGCGAACCGCTGACGCAAGCGCGCATGCGTCATATGTTGACGACCGGGAAGCCGCTGCGCAACTAGGCGGCGCGGGAAGTGCTGCACCCCGTGCAGTACGTCGCCGCAAATCCGGCGAACCCGGCGAATCCACCCGCCGTCCAATATCTAACCACTCCGCCCCATAAAAGGAGGGAACCAACCATGACCGCGACCAAAAACCCGCGGGATGCTGTCATTGTCTCCGCCGTGCGCACAGCCGTCGGCAAAGCAAAGAAGGGCAGTCTCGCGGATACGCGCGCTGAGGATCTGGGCCGCGCCGTGCTTCGGGCAGCCGTCGACCGCGTGCCTGGATTGGACTATGCCGACGTCGAAGATGTCGTTATCGGCTGCGCGATGCCCGAGGGCGAGCAGGGGCTGAACTTCGCCCGCATCATGACGCTGTATGCGGGTTTTCCGGTGACGACGCCGGCCGTAACCGTCAACCGGTTCTGCGCCTCGGGCCTGCAGGCGATCGCCTATGCCGCGGAGCGCATTCGTCTCGGCGAAGCGGACATCGTGCTCGCCGGCGGCGTTGAAAGCATGAGCCATGTCCCGATGACCGGCTTCAAGCTTTCCCCGCATCCCGGCATTGCGGACAGCATGCCGGAGGTTTACATGGGCATGGGCCACACGGCAGAGGAAGTGGCCCGGCGCTATGGCATCAGCCGCGAAGCGCAGGACGCCTTCGCCGCGGAGAGCCACCGCAAAGCGGCGCAGGCCATTGCCGAGGGCCGCTTTCGCGATGAAATCGTCCCGCTGCATATCCGGCGGGAAGGCGTCGACGACAACGGCAGGCCGTGGGCCAAAGCGTTGACGTTCGAGCAGGACGAAGGCGTGCGGGCGGACACGACGCCGGAGGTGCTGGCGAAGCTGAAGCCGTCTTTTGCCCGGGAAGGTACCGTAACCGCAGGCAACGCTTCGCAGATGAGCGATGGGGCTGCGGCGGTTGTCGTCATGAGCCGGGAACGGGCCGAGCAGCTGGGCATCAAGCCGCTGGCGCAATTCCGGGCATACAGCGTGGCCGGCGTCGCGCCGGAGGTGATGGGCATCGGCCCCATCGAAGCAATCCCCAAAGCGCTCGCCCGCGCGAAAATCACGCTGGATCAGGTGGAAGTCATCGAGTTGAACGAAGCTTTTGCCGCGCAATGCCTGCCGATTATTCGTGAGCTTGGCATTAATCCGGCCATCGTCAACGTCAACGGCGGCGCGATCGCGCTCGGCCATCCGCTCGGCTGCTCGGGCACGAAATTGTCCGTCTCGCTGATCCACGAGCTGCAGCGGAGAGGGGGCGGCACGGGCATCGTATCCATGTGCGTCGGCGGCGGAATGGGAGCGGCTGGTGTTTTTACGGCTGAAACGTAGGTAGGTATGCGCCCGCCGGCTCGTTGATTGGTTCTATCCGTTGCTTCGCCCAGAGAATGAAGGTACTCCGCTCCATCTGTGCTTAGCTCAATCCCTGCTTCGCCCAACGATCAATCGCGCGCAGCCGATGCAGCGAGCCCCGGCGTGACCCGGAAACCGCAAGCATTTCGCATCCGCTAGAGCACAAGCCTATTCGACCAGAGTCAGACCGACAAGCAACGCCTGCTTATTCAGAAAGGAGGCAGCGACATGGCCCAAAACAAAGGTTGGGGCGGCCGTTTCGTGGTAGAAGACATGACGCCCGAGGAGATCGCCACGCCGGAGGATTTTACCGAGGAACAGGTGATGATCGGCGAAGCGGCGCGCGCTTTTCTCGAAGGCGAAATTCGCCCGCGCGATGCTGAGATCGAGGCGCTGGATTACAAGCTGACGGTGGAACTGATGCGCAAGGCGGGGGAGCTCGGCTTGCTTGGCGCCGATGTTCCCGAGGCGTACGGCGGGCTCGGACTCGACAAGGTAAGCTCGACGCTGCTAGCCGAAACGCTGGCCGAAGCGTCGTCGTTCGCCTTGTCCATCGGTGCGCATGTCGGCATCGGCACGCTGCCGATCGTCTTCTTCGGGACGCCGGAGCAGAAGTCCAAATACTTGCCCGACCTGGCGATCGGCAAGCGAATCGCGGCGTACTGCCTGACGGAGCCGTCATCCGGTTCCGACGCCTTGGGCGCCAAAACGACAGCGAGGCTGAATGCGGAAGGCACGCATTACAAGCTGAACGGCTCCAAGCTCTACATTACCAATTCCGGATTTGCCGACGTGTTTATCGTTTACGCGAAGGTGAACGGGGATCATTTTACCGCGTTCATCGTGGAACGGGGCTTGCCTGGCTTCAGCATCGGGCCGGAGGAGCACAAGATGGGCATCAAAGGCTCGTCGACCTGTCCCATCTTCTTCGACGACACGCCGGTACCGGTGGAAAACGTGCTCGGCGAAGTCGGCAAGGGTCATCTCATCGCCTTTAATATTTTGAATATCGGACGCTTCAAGCTCGCCGCGGCTTGCGTCGGCGGGGCGAAGGAGACGATCGGGCTCGCCGCCAAATATGCGATCGGCCGCAAGCAGTTCGGACGTCCGATCGCCTCGTTCCCGCTCATCGGGGCGAAGCTGGCGGATATGAATATCTCGGCTTACGTGACGGAAAGTATGGTTTATCGCACGGCCGGCTGGATCGACGAAATGCTGCAATCGACGGATGCCCAAGAAGGCGATGCAAGCCAAGCCGGCGCCTGCGCGGCCAAAGCGATTTCCGAGTATGCGCTGGAATGTTCCATCAACAAAGTGTTTGCGACGGAAGCGCTGGATTACGTGGCGGACGAAGCGGTGCAAATTCATGGCGGCTACGGCTATATCAAGGAGTACAAAGTCGAACGGATTTACCGCGACTCCCGCATCAACCGGATTTTCGAGGGGACGAACGAAATCAACCGGATGCTCATCCCCGGCACGCTGATGAAGAAGGCGCTCAAAGGCGAGCTGCCTCTGCTGCGAAAAGCACGCGCCTTGCAAGCGGAGCTGCTGCAGCCGATGCCGCTGCCGGCGTTCGACGAACCGCTCAGCAAGGAAACGTACCGGATCGGGCAGGCCAAAAGGACGTTTCTGGCCGTCGGCGGCTTGGCGGTGCAAAAGTACGGGCTTGCGCTGGAGCAGCAGCAGGAGGTCCTCTGCCTGCTGGCCGACATGATGATCCAAACGTTCGCGATGGAGAGCGCCGCGCTCCGCACGCGTAAAATGCTTCTCCGCGCCGATCCCGCCGCGGCCGCCCGCACTCGCAACGCCGTCGACATGACAATCGTCTTCGTGCAGGAAGCGATGGAGCGTATCGAGCGCTACGCGAAGACGACGTTATCCGCCCTGGAAACGGGCGATTCGCTGCAGACGCAGCTGGCCGTGCTGAAAAAGCTGATGCGCGCGCCGCTGGATGACATCATCGCGCTCAAACGCGGAATTGCCGCCCGCGTCATCCGAAGCCAGCAATACACGTTGTAGCCCGGAGCAGCGGGAGCGGTCCGTCAAGGGCATGAGCTGTCGGGTGTGAAAGAGCTGGCTTTTGTTCGCAAGTGGCTTCAACAGAGGCTTCAACAGAGGCGTCAAGAGAGGCGTCAAGAGAGGCTTCAACAGAGTCTTCGACAGAGCCTCCAACAGAGCTTCCAACAGAGTCTTCAGCAGAGACTCCAACAGAGCCTCTAACAGAGTCTTCAGCAGAGACTCCAACAGAGTCTTCAGCAGAGACTCCAACAGAGTCTTCAGCAGAGACTCCAACAGAGACACCAACAGAGGCTTCAACAGAGAGGCTTCAACAGAGGCTTCAACAGAGGCTTCAACAGAGGCTTCAACAGAGCCTTCAACAGAGGCTTCAACAGAGGCTTCAACAGAGACACCAACAGAGGCTACAACAGAGCCTCCAACAGAGAGGCCAACAGAGACTCCAACAGCGGCTTCTAAAAGAGCCTCCAAAACAGCTTCCAAGAAGGCGTTCTCGCGCCAAGGCAGCACTACGAATCTCATAACTCGAAGGTGCTGGGGAGTTAATTCAGTAACCTAACGAACTCAGAAAGCGCTATTCGCCGATTTTAGCCGCAATCGAAATTCTAACGAATCGTACAACGCTTATTGAATGGAAAATGAGCGAATTTGAGTGAATATAGGTGCATTTACGACGAATAGCATCGATAGGATTCGTTAGCTTTACAAAACGCCTTAAATACCCCTAATAAGGCGTCCAGGGTTCGTTACATCCATGCAGCGATGCGTCCAGCATCATTTCAGAAGGGCTCATGCTGCCGAAGCAAGTTTTCGCTCGCGAGGATGCACCTCGATATGTTTCGCAAAAACGTTCAGGAGGCGGGACATGGATCAACCGCAGGCTTTGCCCTGGCTTCGCAATTATCCCGGCGAGGTCGCCCCGGAAGTGGAAATCCCGAACCTCACCCTTGGCGATTTGCTGCTCCAGGCCGCCGCCAAATACCCCGCCAGCGAGGCGCTGCACTTCTTCGGCAAGCGGACCTCGTATAAGGAGCTGCTCGCCGCGGCTCAGCGGATGGCGGCGGGGCTTCAGCAGGCCGGAATCGGCAAAGGCGACCGCGTCGCCATCATGCTTCCGAACTGCCCGCAGACGGTCATCTCGTATTTCGGCGTCCTGCTCGCCGGGGCGGTCGTCGTCATGACGAACCCGCTCTACGTGGAGCGCGAGCTGGAGCATCAATTGAAGGACAGCGGCGCCGTCGCCATCGTGACCTTGGATTTGCTCTACCCCCGCCTCGCGCGGGTGCGCGGCGATACGCCTGACGAGGGGCCCGTTCCGCAGCTGCGGAAGGTGATCGTCACTTCCATTCAGGATGGGCTGCCCTTTCCGAAAAACATGCTCTACCCCATCAAGCAGCGCCGTGCGGGACAGTCTCCGAACGTGCCCTACGGCAAGAACGGGGTCACGCGCTATGTTTCGTTCCTGTCGAAAGCCGCCAAGCTGCCCGCCGAGGTCCATGCCGACCCGGCGGATATCGCGCTGCTGCAATATACGGGAGGCACGACCGGCATCGCCAAAGGCGTCATGCTGACGCACCGCAATATGCTCGCGAACGCGCATCAGTGCGCGGCTTGGTTTTACCGGGTGCAGGAAGGGAAAGAACGGTTCCTCGCGGCGCTGCCGCTGTTTCACGTGTTCGGATTGACGGTTATTATGAATCTGTCCGTGCTGAAGGCCGGTTCGATCCTGCTGCTGCCGCGCTTTGAACTTGAGGCCGTGCTCAAGACGATTCGCGACGAGAAACCATCGATCTTCCCCGGGGCGCCGACGATGTACGTCGCGCTGTTGAACCACCCCGACGTGAAGAAATACGACTTGTCGTCCATCAAAGTGTGCGTCAGCGGCTCTTCTCCCCTTCCGCTGGAGGTGCAGACGCAGTTCGAGCAGATGACCGGCGGACGGCTGATTGAAGGCTACGGGTTAACGGAAGCTTCGCCGGTGACGCATACGAATCCGTTGTGGACGAAACGGAAGATCGGCACGATCGGACTGCCGCTGCCCGGCACGCTGGCCAAAGTCGTCCATGCGGAAACCGGCGAAGAGCAGCCGCCGGGCGAGATTGGCGAGCTGTTGATCAAGGGCCCGCAGGTGATGCTGGGCTACTGGAACAAGCCTGAGGCGACGGCGAACGCGCTGCAGGACGGCTGGCTGCGGACCGGAGATTTGGCGCAGATCGACAGGGACGGATTTTTCACGATCGTGGACCGGATCAAGGACATCATCATCGCCGGCGGCTTCAACATCTACCCCCGCGAGGTGGAAGAGGTGCTGTATGAGCATCCCGGCGTCAGGGATGCGGCCGTTATCGGCGTGAAGGATGCGTACCGGGGAGAGACGGTCAAGGCGTTCATCGTGCTGCGCAAGGACGTAAGCGTCTCCTCCATGCAGCTGGACCGCTGGTGCAGGGAACGGCTGGCGGTGTTCAAAGTGCCGCATCAGTACGAATTCCGCACCGAGCTGCCGATGACGATGATCGGTAAAGTGCTGCGGCGCAAGCTGCAGGAAGAAGAAGAACTGGCCGCGGCCGGGAATGATGAAGGTGGCGCAGCGACATGATGGAAGGCGAGCAAGACCGTTCGCGCTCGCAGGAGGCCAAAGCGCGGCTTGAGGCGCTGGAAGCGGCCGCCCGGCCGACTTTCTGGGGCTACCTCGGCTGCGAGCTGGTGTCCGCAGGGGAGGACCGGGCGGTCATCGCGCTGCAGGTCAGGCCGGAGCATCTGAATCTGGCCGGCATCGTCCACGGAGGCGTGCTGGCTTCCCTGCTCGACAATGCGATGGGGCTGGTTGCGATCCTCGCCTGCCCGGGAGAACGGACGGTAACGACGGGGCTGAACGTTCATTATTTGCTGCCCTCGTCCGAGGGACTGCTGACCTGTGAAGCGGCGCTCATATTTCGCTCGAGAAGAACACTTACATTAGAAGGGCGAATTGCCGATAATAAAGGTGAGCTTCTTGTATGGGGAAGCGGAACGTTCCGCAGAGTAACTTGATTGTAACATGTTACATTTGTGTAGCGGGTTGTCCGCCGCATTGAAAGCGCTATTCCTTTCCTCTATAATTAGCCTATATATGGAAATTAGACAGAGCGAGAGGAGGGCGCATCGTGGTTAGCCCTTGGATAACGACTGCGGTCATCTTGTTCGGCATCATCGTCGCAATCGTGGGCGTCGTCGCCTACTTGCGCATGTACAAAAGCAGTGCCTGGTCGGCTGCAACGACGCGCTCGCAGGAATGGGATAACTCAGGCGTCGAATCGACAGATAACGACGAAAAATGAGGTTACAGAAATAAAATAAATAGCTGTTCGCTTTTATATCCCTCTTTAAAATGTTATAATTAATTGATAAATTAGATAATTCAAACCAGCCTGCTCCATGGCGCTTACAGGCTCACCTTCATTCAAGTGGATCGTTCAACATGCTCCAATCGTATTTGTTAGAACCACCAACCGATGCTAGGAGGGGATTTCATGGCGAAACGCAGCCATAATGAAGTCAAAGAAAGCCTCGTGGAGCTGACGCGCATTTTCCAACCGAAAGACTCGCGCAAATTCGTCAGGGATTATATCCGCAAGTACAGAATTATGGGCGGCTATGAGGAAGAACTGACGCTGCTGGTAGAGCATGAAATGGGGAGGCTTCGCTCCTCGGTAAGTTAATCGAACGCATCGACAGCCTTGCCCGGTAAGATAGGGACAAGGCTTTTTTGTTCCCTATCGCAAATTAAACTCTGCTTCGCCCTGCAGCACGCTTATGGAGGGATGTCGCATGATTCAATACAAAACGAAAGAAGAGATCGAGCGCATACGCAAGGCGGGGCGCATCGTAGCGGCTTGCCATCGCGAGATCGCCCGGCGGCTAAGGCCGGGCGTGACGACGCTTGAGATCGACCGATTCGCGGAAGCGTATTTGAGCGGAAACGGCGCGAAGCCGGCCCAGAAAGGGTACAAAGGCTACCCGTTCGCCACCTGCGCTTCCGTTAACGAAGTCGTCTGCCATGGGTTTCCGCGCAACATTCCCTTGCGGGAAGGGGAGATCGTGACCATCGACATGGTCGCCGAGCTGGACGGCTGGATGGCGGATTCCGCCTGGACGTATCCGGTCGGGCGGGTCAACCCCGATATGGCCAGACTGCTGGAAGCGACGAAATTTGCGCTCTTTCAGGGAATCGCGCAAGCGACGTCCGGCAAGCGCCTCGGCGATATCGGCGCTGCCGTGCAGGCCGTGGCGGAACGCGAGAATTACGGCATCGTGGAGGCGTTCATCGGTCATGGCATCGGGCGGCGGATGCACGAGGATCCGCAGGTGCATCACACGGGCAAAGCCGGTACCGGCAGGAAGCTGCGGGAGGGCATGGTCATTACGGTCGAACCGATCTTCGTCACCGGCAAGCCGCATATTTCGGTCGATGCGGACGGCTGGACGGCCCGCACGTTCGACGGTTCCTGGGGGGCGCAATTCGAGCATACGATAGCGGTCACCGGCGACGGCCCCGTCGTTCTGACAGGATGAGCGAAACTGAGCGGTCGGCAGTTGCGGCTGGTTTAGTTACTCTCTTGTCGCTTGCTTCGCCGATGCCCGGTGGTAGTGCTTGCTCATTGGAGAAACGCCTCGTCCCTGCACATTCTGCGGGGACGAGGCGTTTTTTTGCATGTTAGTCGAGCTCTTGTCCTGTCTGCGCGGGCAGGCGGGGAGGCTGGGGAAGATTCAAGGACGCCCGGTATTGGCGAGGCGTGACGCCGGTCTTCTTCTTGAACAGCCGATTGAAAAATTTCGTGTCCTGGTAGCCGGAGCGGGCTGCGATCGCGCTGATTTTGTCCGTCGTCTCGAGAAGCAGCCGGCAGCCGATATCGATCCGGGCGCTTTGCACGAAGTCGAGGAACGTGACGCCGGTCGCTCGCTTGAAGCTGCGTTGAAACTGGCGCTCGCCGATACCCAGCTTTGCCGCCATATCGCCCGCTAGCAGCTCCGCGGAACAGTTGGCGCCTATATAGGCAAGCAGCTCCTGCATGGAGGCGGCGGGCATTTCCGGGTCCGATGGCGCTCGCTCGGGACCTTCGATTTGCTGCCGGTACAGCTGAACGAGCAGCTCGACCGTCAAGGCGCATAGCGCGGCGGCCGATCCCGGCCGCCGGTCCGAGAATTCACGGTGCAGCCGGCGGAACAAGCGCTGTGCTTCTTCGCCGCGATCAT
Organism: Paenibacillus rhizovicinus; assembly: GCF_010365285.1. NCBI lineage: Bacteria > Bacillati > Bacillota > Bacilli > Caryophanales > Paenibacillaceae > Paenibacillus > Paenibacillus rhizovicinus. The sequence continues at coordinate 2,779,050 of NZ_CP048286.1, read as the reverse complement.
GGAGGTGAAACCAGGCTTTGCCTGCGCCTCTTTCATTGAAGAAGGATACGAGCCCGGGCTCGGCCTGCACGGCCAGCAGCAGGCTGTTCAGTTGTTCGGCCGTAAGGATGCAATTGTATAGAACGAGCGGCTGCCCTTTCGCCGCCGGACGGAAGACATGGGAGATGCCGATGGGAATGAAGAACAGGTCGCCGCGCGTGACGGCCATTTGTTCCGTATCCAAATAGTGAAAGCCCGAGCCCTCGGCCACGAGGCAAATTTCGATGAAATCATGCGCATGCATGCGAAGGTCGAACGATTCATGGACGCGGTTGACGTAGACCGGCATCGGGTTATCGATCAGAGAGGCGTAAGGCAGCAGCCGTTCCCCCCTGGAAAAAGGCGCGGGAGCGCGGAGAGCCTCCGTTTCGTTCGCGGTTTCTTTCATGCCGGTCCACCTCCTTGGTATAGCTTTATTATAGCGAATCCTTCCCCGGCGCACATGATTTTGGCGGAAGCGGTCATAATAACCAAAACAAAAGGAGGGTTTTACCATGTGCCAAGCGATTTCCATTACGGCCGCTTCATCCGAGCTGACGGAACGTTTCGAACTCGATAATGTCCTATTCCATACTTCGAGCCGCTACGAAATTCAACCCACGGAGTCGATTTCCGCGATTATTCACCTCAAGAACGAACGGGTGCTGGACGAATTCCGCTGGGGAATGGTACCGTATTGGGCCAAGGATTCCGTGCGCATGGACAGCTTGCAGCTGTTCGAAAAGCCGATCTACGATCGGATCGCGAACAAGCAGCGCTGCGTGATTCCGTGCAACGGCTTCTATGTCACCAGAACCGAGGGCAAAGAAGTGCAGCGGGTCAAAATCACGATGCGAAGCGGGACGTTTGCCATTGCCGGGCTCTACGACGTGTTCCGTCCGGCTTCCGGCGAGGAGATGCGCACCTGCACGATGCTCATGACCAAAGCGAACGGACTGATCGCTCCCTATCAGCCGCAAATGCCGGCTATTCTAGAGCAGGAGGACATTTCGGACTGGCTGACGCGCGGCGCCTGCACGCCGTTTAAGCTGAAAAACATGCTGAGAATGATGGAGTCGGTGCGCATGATCGCCATTCCGGTCTCGGAGTCCGGCGAAGCGGAAATGGAATTCGAAGCGCCGCGGACGGAATGGGTGTAGCGGATACTTGCGCGAGCGTGAGCGGCAAAGCTGCTCCTGTTAATCGGGAGTGATGAATAAGGTTCCTTGAAAGCCGCGATTATCGCGGCTTTTGTCATTGCGGGAGAGGATGCGCTCGTTGTATTAATCATAGCGATGCGAAAGATTCATTATACAAACGATTCGGTTGCGAGTAAGATTCACTCTATGCTAACCATGCTGCAGATAAGTTACTAGATTGGATTAGAATGGATTGGGGGAATAGCGATGCGAATTGGATTAGCTCAAACTCGATTTCCATCCAGCTTGAAGGATGGGATGGCAGCCGTGCGGAAGATGATTGAATCCGGAGCCGAGCAGCAATGCGACCTTCTCTGCTTCCCGGAATCTATTCTTCCCGGGCTGCGAGGCGTCGGCTATGGGGTCGAAGCGTATGATCATCGGCGGATGACGGAATCTCTGGATGAAGTCTGCGAGCTTGCCCGGCTGAACCGCGTAGCGGTTATTTTGCCGACGGAGTGGTTGGATGAACGCGGTATGCATCTCGCGGCCTTCGTCATCTCGGCCGAGGGGAAGGTGCTGGGTTACCAGACCAAGAACCAAATCGATCCCGATGAAGATCAATTCGGGTACCTACCTGGACAAGGACGTCAATTGTTCGAGATCGGGGACGTGAAATTCGGCATCGTTATTTGTCATGAGGGCTGGAGGTATCCGGAGACGGTCAGGTGGGCGGCGCTTCGCGAAGCGAGCATCGTCTTTCACCCGCAATTCACCGGAGAGGTGGAGCAGCCGGCGTTCTATGAAGGCGCGATGCTTTGCCGGAGTCAGGAAAACAACATATTCTTCGCCAGCGTCAATTACGCGCTGCCTGTCCAAGGCAGTCCGACAGCGCTTATCTCTCCTTCGGGGAAACGATTGCGCGCAGCCGAGTCCGGTACGGAGCAGCTGATCGTTTGCGATATCGATCCGAGCGAAGCCAGCGGCTTGTTGGCCAGCCGTCTGCGCCCGGAGCTTCTCCTGTAGCTGTCACCTGCCACAATCGGGAATGCGGATACGATTCGGATAACAGCTTGTTCCGACTACTGTCTATAACCGACTTACAAGAAACACCAGCAGACCGCTGGTGTTTTTTTCCATTAGAGCAGTTGTGCGAACCTTTTCGGGCGCTCAATCGCGGTCCGACCGCTCCGCGATCACGTCGGAAGGCAGCTTCGCCGTGATGCGTTTGAAAATCCGGTTGAAATACGACGGGTCGCTGTAGCCCAGATGCTCGGAAATGTCCTGCACGGTCAGCTGCGAGTGGCGGAGCATATAGACCGCGGTCTTCATTCTCCGGCGGTGCACGTAATCGCTGATCGTCATGCCCGTCACTTTGCGGAACAAGGAAGCGGCATAGTTGGGACTGACGCCGATGCAGGCGCCGAGCTCGATCTTGGTGATTTTGCCGCGGTAATGATCGTCGATGTAGCGCTTCATGACTTCGATATGGTGAATGGAAGACGGCGCCTTCTCGCCCTCGTCGTATTCCCGGCTGACCGTCACCATCAGCTCGGTGAGCAGCGCGGCGCACATGATGGAGAAGTAGCGGTCTCTGGCCGTCCACTGCTCGACGATATAGAGCAGCTTCTCCAGCAGCAGCTCCGGCATATGCGTGACCCAGCGAAGCGGCGTGCGCCTCGAGAGAATGGGGAGCAAGCGCACGGTGGCGGAATCGGCCGGACTGAAGCGGACGACGACGCTTTCGCGGATGCTGCCGGCGCCATACAGTTCTGCGACCGGCAAGCCGGAGGGGATGAGCAGCAGATCGTTCTTGCGAAGCTGCATCGTCTGGCCCGCGACGCGGTAACTGGTCTGGCCGAATCGGATCCAGATCAGCGCAAGGCTGTCGCTGCCTAAGGATTTCTGTTCGATCCCGAGCATGCCGCGCTCTTGGCGGATATCGAAGATGTCGAACATGGCACACACTCCCATCTGTCTTCGTCGTACTATTATACAACCACTGTACTATAGTTCATCGCGCTCGCGCAAATGTTCTTTTACAATGAAAGAAGAGATGAAAATAGGATCCAAGGAGTGAGCGGAATGAAAAAGACATCGATCGTTTGTACGATGGGACCTGCTTGTATGTCACCGGAAATGTTGGAAAATATGCTGCTTGCCGGCATGAATATAGCAAGACTGAATTTGGCGCATGGGGAGCTTGACGATCATAAGGAGCGCATCGAGCTGGTTCGTGCTGCAGCTAAGAAATTGAACCTGCCTGTCTCCATCATGCTGGACATCAAAGGACCGGAAATCCGTACGGGATTGCTGCAAGAGCCATCCTACCTGCTGAAAGCCGGCGAGTTTCTGACGCTGACGACGGAACAGATCCAAGGCACGGAGAAACGTATTTCGGTTTCTTATGACCTGGCCAGCGACGTGAAGATCGGTTCCCGCATCATGATCGACGACGGCTTGATCGAGCTGCAAGTCGTTCGCATCGAAGGGCCGGACGTTGTGTGCTTGATTCAGAACGGCGGCGTCATTAAGAACCGCAAAGGCGTCAATCTGCCTGGTATCCGCACAAGCCTGCCGGGCGTAACGGAGAAAGACAAACTGCACATCGCCTTCGGTATCGAGCACAACGTGGAAATCATCGCGATGTCGTTCGTTCGCCGCGCGGAGGACGTGCAGGAAGTGAAAGCGATGCTGGCCGAGAAAGGCGCTTCGCACATTCAAGTGATGTCCAAAATCGAGAACCAAGAAGGTCTCGACGAGCTGGAAGCGATCGTAGAAGCGTCCGACGGCATCATGGTTGCCCGCGGCGATCTTGGTGTCGAGATTCCGATCGAGGAAGTGCCGGTAGCGCAAAAGCAAATGATTCAATCCTGTAACCGTGCCGGCAAATTCGTCGTAACGGCGACGCAAATGCTGGAATCGATGCAGAGCAACCCTCGTCCGACCCGCGCGGAAGCTTGCGACGTTGCCAATGCGGTATGGGACGGCACGGACGCGGTCATGCTTTCCGGCGAGACGGCTGCAGGGAAATATCCGCTCGAAGCGGTCCGTACGATGGCCGCGATCGCAGTCCGCGCAGAGGAAGCGATTCTCGAGTTTGCAAATAAAGATTTGATCCGCGCGTAGGCATCGTTTAAAGTGAATAGACAAGGTGAAACGGCTGTCGCCGTCCTTGTGGCGGCGCAGCGCGGTTCATTCCGGTGAAATCCAATCTTGGATTTGAAGGTGAAACGGCTGATGCTGCCCTCGAGGCGGCGTCAGCCCTTTTCATTCCGGAGAAATCCATGCATCGGCTGCGGCTAATGCGCTCGGATGAGGACAAACCGCCCGTACTCGGGGCGCTTTGCGATTTACTTACGTTAGGCGGGAGCAATCATGCACGTATTGACGATTGATCATATTTCCAAGAGCTACGGCGAGAAAATATTGTTTCAAGACGTATCGTTCGGCGTGGAAACGGGCGATAAGATCGGCATCATCGGCGTAAACGGCACCGGGAAGTCGACGTTTCTTCAAGTCGTCGCAGGAATAGAGCCCCCTGATTCGGGCTCTATTCTCGTTGCCGGCGGCACGACGGTGCGGATGCTGTCGCAGGATCCCCAGTTCGATCCCGAGGAGACGGTGCTCGAGCATGTGCTCGGCGGCGATTCCGCGCAAATGCAGGCGGTCCGCGCTTACGCGGATGCACTGCGCGATCTCGAGTTGAATTCCAGCGACGCGGCGCTGCAGGAGCGGCTTGTTCGCGCCAACCAGCGGATGGATGAGCTGGAGGCTTGGGGCATCGAGAGCGATGCGAAGATCGCGCTGACGAAGCTCGGCATCTTGAATTTCGATGCCAAGCTCGGCATTCTCTCCGGCGGACAGCGCAAGCGCGTCGCCATGGCGGCGGCACTGATTCAGCCGGCAGACGTGCTGCTGCTGGACGAGCCGACCAACCATATCGACAACGAATCCGTCGCTTGGCTGGAAGGCATGCTGCAGAAGCGCAAGGGCGCGCTGCTGATGATTACGCATGACCGGTACTTCCTGGACCGCGTCAGCAACCGGACGCTGGAGCTCGACAAGGGCCGCGCGTATTTCTATTCCGCGAATTACAGCCGCTTCTTGGAACTGAAGCTGGACCGCGAGGAGCGGGAAGCGGCTTCGGAGTCGAAGCGCCAGAATCTGCTCCGCAATGAGCTGGCCTGGATGCGCCGCGGCGCGCAGGCGCGTTCGACGAAGCAGCAGGCGCGCATTCAACGGTTCGAGGCGCTGAGCGCGCAAGGGCCCGATCGGGCGGCAGGCAAGCTGGAGATGTCGGTTGCCTCGTCCAGACTCGGGAAGAAAATTCTCGAGATCGAGAACGTACGCAAATCGTTCGAAGGACGCACCGTCATCGAGGATTTCAGCTACATCGCGGTGCCGGAAGACCGCGTCGGCATCGTTGGCCGCAACGGCCTCGGCAAGTCGACGCTGCTGAAGCTGATCGCAGGCAAGCTGGATCCGGACGCGGGTACCGTCTCGCTCGGACCGACAGTCAAGCTCGGCGTGTTCTCGCAGGAGCGCGAGGAGATGGACGAGACGCTGCGCGTCATCGATTTCATCCGCGAAACCGCGGAGCAGGTGACGACGGGGGACGGTTCGACGATTACGGCGGGACAAATGCTGGAGCGGTTTCTGTTTCCGCCGGTGCAGCAGTGGACGCCGATCGGAAAGCTGTCCGGCGGCGAGAAACGGCGACTGCAGCTGCTGCGCGTCCTGATGGAAGCGCCGAACGTGCTGCTGCTGGATGAGCCTACGAATGATTTGGACATCTTGACGCTGACTGTGCTGGAAGATTATTTGGACGAATTCCCTGGCGTCGTCTTCACGGTATCCCATGATCGCTACTTCCTGGATCGGATTGCGGAGCGGATCTTCGCGTTCGAAGGCGATGGCGTCATCGAGCAGCATGTCGGCAACTTCTCGGATTATCAGGCTTACGCGTCGGCACACGGCGTTCGATCGTCGGCTGGCGAGAGCGCAGCCGAGCGCAAGCCTGCTCCGGCAGCGGCGCAGGCGAAGCAGGATGCGGTACAAGAGCCGGCCAAGCCGACCAAGATGACGTATAACGAGCAGAAGGAATTCGATACGATCGATGCCGATATCGAGAAGGCGGAGACCGCGCTCCAGAAGGTGCAGGAGCGGATGGAAGCGTCGGCCAGCGACTCCGGCCTGCTGCAGGAACTGCTCGCGGAGCAGGCGCAGCTGGAGCTGAAGCTGGAGCAGCTGATGGATCGTTGGGCTTACTTGAATGAGTTAGCGGAGCAGATCGCGGCGAATAAGAAGAAATAGATGTGTGAGTTAAGTGCAAAAAGCCGTCCCGCTGTTGAAGCAGGACGGCTTTTTACGTGGTCAGGGCGGCGGAGCTGCCGGGGCTGTGGCTGAATGACGAGGACAGGAAAGAGGTGTGCTCCGAGTACTACGCCAAGCAGAGCGCCAGCAGAACGCCAAGCAGAACGTCAAGCAGAGCGCCAGCAGAACGCCAAGCAGAACGCCAAGCAGAACGCCAAGCAGAACAGCCGAGCAGAACAGCCAAGCAGAACAGCCAAGCAGAACAGCCAAGCAGAACAGCCAAGCAGAACAGCCAAGCAGAACAGCCAAGCAGAACAGCCGAGCAGAACAGCCGAGCAGAGCGCCAAGCAGAGCGCCAAGCAGAACGCCAAGCAGAACGTCATGCAGAACGCCAAGCAGAACGCCAAGCAGAACGCCAAGCAGAACGCCAAGCAGAACGCCAAGCAGAACGTCAAACAGAGCGCCAAGCAGAACACCAAGCAGAGCGCCAAGCAGAACGCCAAGCAGAACGCCAAGCAGAACGCCAAGCAGAGCGCCAAGCAGAACACCAAGCAGAGCGCCAAGCAGAGCGCCAAGCAGAACGCCAAGCAGAACGCCAAGCAGAACGCCAAGCAGAACGCCAAGCAGAACGCCAAGCAGAACGTCTAGCAGAGCGCCAAGCAGGACGCCAAGCAGAACGCCAAGCAGAGCGCCAAGCAGAACGTCAAGCAGAGCGCCAAGCAGAACACCAAGCAGAGCGCCAAGCAGAACAGCCAAAGTCCGGCGCTGGCTCCGCGGCCAGCATCATGGTCAGTTTTCAGGCCGCACAACGCGAGTGGTTGACTCTCTCACAATAACTGTAACGAACCCAGATGACGCTATTTGGTGAATTTTTGATCCATTCGGATTTTAACGAATCGAGAGAGGCTTATTAATGCGAAATCGAACGGAAATCGAGCAAAATGGGTGCGTTGGAGTCGAATAGCGATTATAGGATTCGTAAGAATCTCAAACGGCCCCAAAAGCCGAAGATAAGGTTTGTACGGTTCGTTAGTGTTTTGTGATGGGCATACGGTCCGACCGAAGCGCGCTAGCTAGGGGGCGTTCATGCCGGACCGAAGCGCGATAGCTCTGAAGCGTACGGTCCGACCGAAGCGCGCTAGCTCCGGGGCGTATGGCCCGACCGAAGCGCGATAGCTCCGGAGCGTTCGGTCCGACCGAAGCGCGATAGCTCTGAAGCGTACGGTCCGACCGAAGCGCGCTAGCTCCGGGGCGTATGGCCCGACCGAGTCGCGATAGCTCCTGGCGTTCATGCCGGACCGAAGCGCGATAGCTCTGAAGCGTACGGTCCGACCGAAGCGCGCTAGCTCCGGGGCGTATGGCCCGACCGAGTCGCGATAGCCCCAGGGCGTTCATGCCGGCCGGCTCGGTTCGCATGACTATCGAATTGCAAACGGCACGCGAATCGTTACACGTTCAGCGGCCGGGCCGGTTTCGGCGCCGAAGCCGCCGCGGCTCCGGCGTGCGAACTGCCATGCGACTGCGCGGCAGCTGGCATAAGCCGCAGCCACTCCGCGTGTTCCTCGCGTTTCAGCACCTTTCGCTGCCGCCAGCGAAGGAAAGCAAGAAAACCGCGCACATACTCGTCGGCGATCATGCAGCAGTAGATGGCTACGAGTCCCCAGCCCAGGTGAAGGCCGAAATAATAGGACAGGCCGACAGCCACGATCCACATGGAGAACAGGGAGGTCGTCATCGGGAAACGCGTGTCGCCGACCGCGTTCAAGCCGGAGTTGAAACCCATGTTCATCATTTTACCGGGCTGCAGGAGCATGTTGAGCGCGAGCAAGGAGACGCCCATATGAATTATGTCGGGATCGTCCGTGAAGAAGCCGAGAAACCATTTGCCGAGCAGAGCGAGCAGCCCTGCATTGACAGTGACGACGGCAAGCCCGATATAGAGCGCTTTGTAGGCGCCGCGGTAGGCTTCTTGCCACTTCTTCGCGCCGAAATGGTGGGCGATCTGGATTTGCACGGCCATGGCGATCGCAAAACCGAGCATGAAACAGAACGATTCGAGCGTGTTCATGTACGTTCGGGTCGCGAGCTCTTTCGCACCCAAAGTAGCCAGAAACACGAAGATGATCATTTGCGAGAGCATCCAGCAGGATGAATTGACGCCAAGCGGCCAGCCGATGCGGAGCACTTCCTTGAAGAGCTTCCGGTCGCGCAGCCGAATATCTGCGATTCCAACCTTGCGCTCGAAGGCGCCGACGAACATGTAAGCGAGAATGAGCATCATGATGATCCGGCAGGAGAGCGTGGAGATCGCGACGCCATGCAGGCCCAGCTTCGGAAATCCGAACGCACCGAAAATAAAGCCGTAATTAAACAGCACGTGCAGCAAATTGATGACGACGGCCGTCAGCATCGGACCGCGCGTGTTGCCCGTATTGCGGATCACGGTGCTGAACGCGGCCGACAAGGCGAATGGCGCAAGCGCGCAGCCGGCGGTGGAGATATAGGTATGCGCCAGCGGGAGCAGCTCCTCCGGCGTTTGAATCAGCCGCGCGATCTGGTCTGGAAGCAGGAAGAGCAGCGCGCTGATCCCGAGACCGATGCAGCCCGTCACTTTCGCCGCGATGATGCCGATCGTGCGGGCGTCTTCCGGATTCCTTGACCCCAGCTTCTGGGCGACGAGAATGCCTGCCCCGCCAGTGATCGTCATAAACAGCGTGTTCAGCCCGTTGAACAGCTGATTCGAGAGCCCGACGACCGCGACGGCGTCGTCGGAAACCCGGCTCACCATTAACGTATCCACGGTGCCGAGCAGCGTGGCGAGAAATAATTCAATGAAGATCGGCCATGACAATGACCACAAGGAATACGAGCGAAGCCCGTTCCTGTCTAATGCAGATGCTCCCATCTTGATTTGCCTGCCTCCCAAAGTTGCCTTCTTGCGCGTTCGGCGCGTCATGCACCGAAAGCGGAGCGCGGTTGATGCGCGCATATCACTTTCAAATTATAATGGGAATACGGATCGCGAAGTATGATGTTATCAACCGAAACTTTCAAATTTGAAACCTTACCGTGGAAAGGAAGGGGTTGCATGAGCAGACTGCAATTTACGGTTCCCCCGCTGCCGCATTACATGCTTTGCGGGCCGATGTCTCACGCTCCCGGCAGAAGGCATGCCAGCCGGAGGGATACGGGCGTATTCGATCTGCTCGTCGTGCGCGAAGGCTGTCTGTACATGGGGGAGGAGGATCGGACCTTCGAAGTGGAGCCGGGCTGCGCGTTGATTCTCCGCCCGGACACCTATCATTTCGGCACGCAAGGCTGCACGGAACGCACCTCTTACTACTGGCTGCATTTCCAGACGACGGGCAGTTGGACCGTAACGGACGACGAGCTGCCCCGCCATGGACTGGAACCGTACGACGAGAAACGCACGCAGGCCATGTGGTCGTATTCGACGCATACGTTTCATATTCAAGTGCCGCAATTCGTGAAGCTCCTGCATCCAAACAAAATGGACGAGCTGTTCGAGCAGCTCATCCAGCTGAACCAAAGCTTCTATTCCGGCAACGCAAAATGGAGCCAGCAGGTCCTCTTCCAAGAAGTGCTGTGGCAGCTGTCCGCCTCGATGGCGAAGGAAGAATCGACGCCGGCCGCGGCCTGCGCGGAGTTGGCGGCAGATTACATGCGCAAGCATTACCGGGAGCCGATTACCGCGCAGGAGCTGGGCGAGCGGCTTAATTTTCACCCGGTCTACATCGCCCGCTGCATGCAGCGGATCTATGGCTGCGCGCCGATGGAATACCTGCTGCACCAGCGCATCGAGCAGGCGAAGCTGCTGCTCCTTCAATCCGACCTCTCCATTGGCCGAATCGCGGAAGAGGTCGGCTTTAATCAGGCGGCGTATTTCACGTCCTGCTTCACGCGCAAGGAAGGCATTTCGCCGCGGCAGTTCCGGCAGCGGTTCTCCTATGGTTGAACGCAGTCCGATCGCCGCCGCATCATCCTCGTCCTACCTCTAATCAGCACAAAAAGACCACCTTCCGCAGCATAGGCTGCGCCGAAGGCGGTCTTCTATTCCGTTAGGCAGCGATGAAAGCGAAAGCGGGCTGCCGTCAGGCGTTTGATCAATTAGCGGCCGTTGAACGCTTTGAGCATCCACACATGTTTCTCAAGCGATTTGTGAATGGCCAGCAGCAGGTCGCCCGTCGTTTCGTCGCCGGCAGCGGCAGCGGCTTCCATGCCTTCCTTCAGCTCGGCGGCGACGTTCGTGAAGTCCTCGATAAGGGAATCCACCATCTCGTTTGCCTCTTCCTTGCCTGTCGCTTCTTTGACGCTGGAATACTCCAAGTATTCCGACATCGTGGCGTACGGCGTTCCGCCGACGGCCAGCAAGCGCTCGGCGATGTCGTCGACATGCAGCGTCGCTTCTTCGTAGAGCTCTTGGAATTTCACGTGCAGCGTGAAGAACGAGTTGCCTTTGACGTACCAGTGATAGTTATGCAGCTTCACATAGAGGACGCTCCAGGTCGAGATTTGTTTGTTCAGAATCGTTTGCAGTTTTTTGTTCGGCATGTTTGGCATCTCCCTCATAATAAGATAGATTACTTACACTTCTACGGTCTGTGCTTGCTGTGCCCGCCAGGCTTCGAAATCGTGCTCGCAGTCCAGCGCCGCCATGCAGCCGCTGCCCGCCGCCGTTATGGCTTGGCGATACTGGCGGTCTTGAACGTCGCCGCAGGCGTAAACGCCCGGAATGTTCGTTCTTGAGGTGCCGGGCTGAACGACTACGTAGCCCAGCTCGTCGGTCGTTACTTGGCCGCCGAGGAAGGACGTGTTCGGCGTATGGCCGATTGCGACGAATACGCCGTCGGCTTCCAGCAGCTGCTCTTCGCCGGTCGCATTGTCGCGCACCCGCAGGCCGCGCAGGCCTTGTTCGCCGGCTTCCACTTCAAGCGGCGTTACGCCGAGGCTCCAAGCGATTTTCTCGTTCGCCCGCGCCCGGTCCTGCATGATCTTGGACGCGCGCATTTCTTCGCGGCGGTGAACGAGGCGCACCTCGGAGGCGAAGCGGGTCAGGAACCCGGCTTCCTCCATCGCGGAGTCGCCGCCGCCGACGACGATGATCTTCTTCCCGCGGAAGAAGAAGCCGTCGCAGGTCGCGCAGGTGCTCACGCCCCGGCCCACATTGTCACGCTCGCCAGGGATACCCATATATTTTGCCGAAGCGCCCGTCGAAATAATCACGGCTCCGGCAGTAAGCACGTTTCCGTTCTCGAGCGTCAGCTTGAACGGACGCTCGGACAGGTCGGCGGTCTGCACCCAGCCTGTCTGGAAGCGGGCGCCGAAGCGCTGAGCCTGCTCGCGCATGTTCGCCATGAGCTCGGAGCCGAGCACGCCGTCGGGGAAGCCGGGAAAGTTCTCGACCTCCGTCGTCGTCGTCAATTGGCCGCCGGGCTGCGGCCCTTCGAGCACAAGCGGGCTATAGCCTGCGCGGGCTAGATAAATGGCTGCGGTCAATCCGGCAGGACCGGTACCGACAATGATCATATTTTCCATGGGTGATCCCCTTCCTCTCGTTAACCTCGGTATTTGAATATGAAACGGAACAGCTAGATAATAATTATTTCTAGATTAAAATTATTATAAATAAGAGGAATTGTCAAGCGTTATTGCTTCCAATCATTGGCCGTGTTACGTTAGCTTCATTAGGAAGGTGGCGCACGAAAATGAGGATCGTTGTGTTCGGTGCCGGGGGAAGAACAGGCCGCTTCGTCGTGGAACAGGCGTTGGATCAAGGGCATATCGTGACGGCTTTTTTGCGCCGGCCGCATCGTTTGGGATTGACCCATGCCCGATTGTTCTTCGCGCAGGGCGACGCTCGCGACGGCGAAGCGGCCGCTGCGGCCATCGCGGGTCAGGATGCGGTCATCTCCTGTCTGGGGACGAAAGGGCTGGGCAGCACGACGCTCCTCTCGGAGACGGCAGAACGCATCATCGCGGGCATGCAGCTTCACGGCGTGACTCGGATCGGCTACCTGGCTTCTGCCGGCATCGATCATGAAATTCCCGGCTTCGCCGGATTCGCCGCCCAGAAGCTGCTGCGGAACGTGCTCGCCGATCATCGCCGCGCCGCGGATGCGCTGGCAGCCAGCGGCCTGGATTGGACGATCGCGCGTCCGATGCGGCTTGCCGGCCAGCGGCTGCGGGGCGCTTATTTGGAAGCAAGGCAGGGCGTTCCGCAAGGCAAGGCGAGGATATCGCGGGCGGACGTGGCGCATTTTCTGCTCCGCTGCCTAACGGATCCGTTGTACAGCAGGCAGTCGATCGGACTCAGCTATTGATGAGTTATTGATGAGCTATTGATGAGTATTAATTAGCTATTATTGAACGTTTATTTGGCACGCCGTATAAAACAAGACATTCTGGCAAAAACAGAAAAGAGGACAGATATGGCAATGACACACAAACGAGTTCGAAAGGCCATTATACCGGCAGGCGGGCTCGGCACGCGTTTTCTTCCGGCAACGAAGGCACAGCCGAAAGAAATGCTGCCGATCATCGACAAGCCGGCGATTCAGTATATCGTCGAGGAGGCAGTGGCTTCCGGTATCGAAAGCATCATGATCGTGACCGGCCGCAACAAACGGGCGATCGAGGACCATTTCGACAAGTCGTTCGAATTGGAAGCGGAGCTTGAAGCGAACGGCAAAGCAGAGATGCTGGAGCTGGTGCGGAGCATTTCGCATATGGCGGAAATCGTCTACATCCGGCAGGGCGCGCCGCTTGGTCTCGGCCATGCGGTGTTGTGCGCGCGCCGCTTCGTCGGGGACGAGCCTTTCGCCGTGCTGCTAGGCGACGATATTTTGCAAGGCGGACGTGCCGCGCTCGCGCAGATGATCGAGCTGTACGAGGAGCGTCAGTCGTCGGTCGTGGCCGTTATGGAGGTTCCTTGGGACCAAACGGACAAATACGGGATCGTTGATTTGGCTGATAACGGCGACGGACGGCTGCGCGGGCTCGTAGAGAAGCCTTCCATCGGCGAAGCGCCTTCCAACTTGGCCATTGTCGGCAGATACGTGCTTGAGCCGGAGATTTTCGAGCTGCTTGAGCGGGCCGAGCCCGGCAAGGGCGGGGAGATTCAGTTGACGGACAGCCTGCAGCGGCTTAACGTGACGCGTCCGATCAGCGCCTTCCGGTTCGAGGGCCAGCGTTACGACGTCGGGGACAAGCTCGGCTTCGTTCAGGCGACGATCGATCTCGCGCTGCGACGCGGGGATCTGTCCGACGACGTGCGGCGGTATATGATCGAACGGTTGAAACAGGAATAAGCCGACGGGGCAGTTAGACGCGTTTACCGCATCCTCGTCGGAAGAAGGCGAGGATGTTTGCGTTGGGTATAAAAAGACGAATAAAGAAGATCAAGCGAGCGCTCGCGACGGCGGTCGTTCTTCTGGCGCTTGGCGTTGCGGCTGGCTATTGGATGAGCGGCTACGCGAAGCGCGGCCTCCCGGTTACGGCAGTGGAATCGGGGAACCTTCAGGACCGTCCCGCCCATAGCGGAATGATGGACATGGAGCAAGAAGGCGGCGAAGGAGAATCCGCCGCCGGCGCAATGGACGAGCATGACGGGGCGATGAACATGGACATGCCGGCGAATGCCGATGGCGCGGACGGCGCGCAGTGGGTATGGCCTGCCGGCGTGCCGGAAGCCGGGGAAACGGGCAAGCTGCGCGTGACGATTACGGGGAAAGACGGCAAGCCGGACGCCGGACTTCAAATCAATCACGAGAAGAAGCTGCATCTGATCGTCGTCAGCGAAGGACTGTCGACGTTTATGCACATGCATCCCGTGGAGACGGCGGAGCAAGGCGTATTCGATGCGAGCGTCACGTTCCCGGCCGCCGGGCGGTATGAGCTGATCGCGGATTTCAAGACGCCGGACGGCAGCCAGCAATGGCAGAGCACTTGGGTGCAGACGGGCGGCGCATCCGGTAAGCGTCAAGCGGAGCCGGCGCTGGCTGCGGATCAGCAGCTGACGCGCGCCGCGGACGGAATGGCGGTCAGCTTGGCGTTCGACAAGGCCCCGAAGGCCGGCGAATCGGCCGCGCTGACCTTCAGCTTCGCCGATCAAGCGACAGGCAGTCCCGTGCGTGATTTGCAGCCGTATCTAGGCGCTGCCGGGCATGTGGTCATTTTGGACGCCGAAGCGAAGCATTATCTTCACGTGCATGCGATGGATGATCCGGGCGGACCGACGGCGATGTTCCATACGACGTTCCCGTCGTCGGGCTTGTATAAGATATGGGGACAGTTCCAGCGCAAAGGACGCATCGTCACGGTTCCTTTCGTCGTCAAGGTAGGTTAGGCTGCCGCTTCCCAACAGAATAGGAAAGGCAAATGAGCCGTTCACGGGGCGTTATCGTTCCGATGAACGGTTTTTTTATGCCCGCTGGGTTTCGAGGAACGGTAATTCATGGTAAATTGCCTTCGCGGTAGTCTGGTTGAGGCACGTTGTGCAATGGTATGCTCGTATGTACGTACAAGTTAACCCTATGCTATATGAAAGGGAGAATGCTCATGCGGGTTCATAATGCCGTCGTCGTCGAGCAAGTCGCGAAGATGGCGCTTCGAACGTTCCAATTGTACAGCCGATGGACCGGCATTTGCTGGACCGCCACTGTTTGCGCGAGCACGGGATTAACGCGTATTACGGGCAAAAGTAAACCGATCGTTTTGCCGCATCCAAGCAGCTACCCGTTTCAACTTGTACGACTAGGACGTATAAACATAGCAGCCCATCATTGGAAGGAGCCAAATCATGACTCATAAATATGCGATCGGTGTGGACTACGGTACGGAATCGGGGCGTGCGGTGCTTGTCCGCTTGTCCGACGGCGCTGAAATTGCGGAGCATGTCACGCCATACCGCCATAATGTTATTGATGAACGTTTGCCTGAAAGCGGTTTAAAGCTGGAGCACGACTGGGCATTGCAGCATCCCCGCGACTATATCGAGGTGCTGGAGCAGTCCGTGCCGGCCGTTGTGCGGGAATCCGGCATTGAGCCGGTGGAGATAATCGGTCTCGGCATCGATTTCACGGCATGCACGATGCTGCCGATCGACGAAGCGGGACAGCCGCTTTGTTTCGACCCGGCCTACATTCAGAATCCGCACAGCTGGGTGAAGCTGTGGAAGCATCACGCGGCGCAGGACGAAGCCAACCGGATTAACGAAACGGCGGCGGCGCGCGGCGAACGTTTTCTCTCCCGCTACGGCGGCAAAATCTCTTCCGAATGGATGCTCGCGAAAGCGTGGCAGATTCTGAACGAAGCGCCGGACATTTACGAGACGGCCGATCAATTCGTCGAAGCGGCGGATTGGGTCGTAGGCCAAATGACGGGTAATATCGTGCGCAACAGCTGCACGGCAGGCTATAAAGCAGTCTGGCACAAGCAGGACGGCTATCCGAACCGCGAATATCTGAAGGCGCTTGATCCGCGTCTGGCAGATTTGGCGGAAACGAAGCTGCGGGGCGACGTACTGCCTTTGGGCACCAAAGCAGGCGAGCTGACGCCGGATATGGCGTCACGCATGGGGCTGGTCGCCGGCACCTCGATCGCAGTCGGCAACGTGGACGCGCACGCGGCTGTTCCGGCCGTAGGCGTCGTAACGCCGGGCAAGCTGGTCATGGCCATGGGCACCTCGATCTGCCATCTGCTGCTCGGCTCCGAGGAGAAACAGGTCGAAGGCATGTGCGGCGTCGTTGAAGACGGCATCATTCCTGGCTATTTCGGATACGAAGCGGGGCAATCCGCGGTCGGGGATATTTTCGCCTGGTACGTCGACGAGGCTGTTCCCGCTTATGTGGCCGAAGCGGCGCAGAACGAAGGCGTGAACGTGCATGAATGGCTGGAAAAGCACGCTTCCGGGCTGAACGCCGGCGAATCCGGCCTGCTGGCGCTGGATTGGTGGAACGGCAACCGTTCCGTGCTCGTCGATACGGACTTGACGGGCGTAATCCTCGGCCTGACGCTGCTGTCCAAGCCGCAGGAAGTATATCGCGCGCTGCTCGAAGCGACGGCGTTCGGCACGCGCAAGATCATCGAGGCTTTCCACGGCAACGGCGTGGAAGTGAACGAGCTGTACGCTTGCGGCGGATTGCCGCAGAAGAACCGCCTGCTCATGCAAATCTACGCGGACGTCACGAACCGCGAGATCAAGATCGCGGCCTCCAAGCAGACGACTGCCCTAGGCGCGGCGATGTTCGGCGCAGTCGCGGCCGGTGCGGCCAAAGGCGGATACGACAACGTCGTGGATGCCGCAGCCGCAATGGCGCGCGTCCGCGAAGAGACGTTCAAGCCGATCGCGGCGAACGTTGCGGTGTACGACAAGCTGTACGCCGAATACAATCTGCTGCATGATTATTTGGGCCGCGGCGCGAACGATGTAATGAAACGGCTGAAAGCGATCAAGGAAGAAGCGAGCTCGCACGCGTAATGCGATTAACGGATCAGCGCTGACGCTGAAGCGCTGCGATTCAATGCGCCGACGGCATAACCGGCAGAAGAGCTTGACCTTTAGGAACGCGAGAAAGCCCGCCGGCCGGCGGGCTTTCTCGCGTTCTGGCGAGCGAATGATATGGCACGCAGGTATTAGGCTGCGAGGTGTCGGGTTGAGTATTGAACTTGGAGCTTCGGTATACGCAATTGGACTGGCGTGAACACGGCTAGTAGATAAGGACAAACGCGCCAGGACTAACTAGTGTGCACGCAGAGCAAGCACGCATCCAACAGAGCTAGCACGAACCCAACAGAGCAAGCACACATCCAATAGAGCTAGCACGCATCCAACAGAATTAGCACGCATCCAACAGAGCTAGCACGAACCCAACAGAACTAGCACGAATTCCACACAAGCTCTAACGCAACGTACAAACCTTATGGTTGGGTTTCGAGGCTCGTTAAGATTCTTGCCAATCCAACACACGCTATTCCATGCGAACGTTTCAATTTCGCTCGAATTCTGTCCGTCTTGCTTTAATAAGCTTCCTTGGATTCGTTAGAATTCGAAAGAACGCAAAAATTCATCATATTAGCGTGAACGCAGAGTTAGTAAGAACCCCACACAAGCTCTAACGCACCGTACAAACATTATTGTTGGATATCGGAGCTCGTTGGGATTCTTACGAATCCTATACGCGCTATTCCGTGCCAACATGCCAATTTCGCTCGAATTCCGTTCGTTTTGCTTTAATAAGCTTCCCTCGATTCGTTAGAATTCAAAAGGTCGCTAAAACCGCCAAATAACGCTTATTGGGTTCGTTACTGTGGATGGCTGAATAGCTCTGGTCGCTCCTTCTCGTTGTGCAGGCTGAGAGATTGGCTATTGAAGCAGGTAGTTGAATACAATGCTGGGAGGCTGCTGGGTTCGAGGAATGCGCAACAGCCATCCTCGGCCGATTCTGGTAAAGGGTATGCGCAACAGCCATCCTCGGCCGATTCTGGTAAAGGGTGAACGCGCAACAGCCATCCCCGTCCGATTCTGGTGAAGGGTGAACGCACAACGGCCTTCTACGTCCGATTCTGGCGAAGGAGAACGCGCAACAGCCTTCTTCGTCCGATTCTGGCAAAGGAGGAACGCGCAACAACCCTCTCCGTCCGGTTCTGGCGGAGAGGGCTGCACTTCTGTTTGAAGAGAATTTATTGTTGGTCTTCCTCTTCGAGGCGCTGCAGCTCCTCGAAGTTGTTCTCGACGAGTCCGGACAGCTGCTGCGCATCCCACTCGTTGCCGCGAAGTACGCGAACGAAGAGCTCGAGCCCGACGACGTCGCGGTTTTGGACTGGCAGGTTCAGCAACGTTTGCGGGATCGGTCGTCCATTGAGACGCAGGATGACTTCCACGTTGCCTGCGATTACGATACCGTTCACGGAAACGATGCGGCCGTTATTGTTGATGCGGACGACGCCCGTGAAGGCAAGCGCCTGGCCGATGCTCATGCCAGGGAAATGCCGGATCGGATAGGAATTCGTGATCCAAGGATAGAAATTTCCGCCGTTAATGAATACCGTGACGAAGCCGAACTGCGGCGGGAATGGTCCAGGTCCGGGAATCGGAATCGGAATCGGAATAGGGAACGGTCCGGGACCAGGGAATGGCGGTGGGGGGAACCCGGGTCCGCCAGGGAATGGCGGTGGAGGAAATCCAGGTCCGCCGCCCGGACCGCCGGGGAATCCAGGTCCGCCGGGACCGCCGGGGAACCCAGGTCCGCCGCCCGGACCGCCGGGGAACCCAGGGCCACCGCCCGGACCACCGGGGAATCCAGGTCCGCCAGGACCACCGGGGAACCCGGGACCACCCGGACCGCCGGGGAATCCAGGACCTCCAGGTCCGCCACCCGGACCGCCGGGGCCGCCAGGACCGCCAGGGAACATGCCGCCACCTGGTGCGCCTGGCATCATGCCCCCGCCGGGAAGGCCGGGGAACATCCGAGGGCCGCCGCAGCCGCAATCTTTATACCGCTCGAAGTAACCTTCAGGTGCGCCTTGCACGTAGTAATACTTATATTTCATGAATCGGACTCCTTTGCGCTGAACAAGGATGGGTGAATATCTCGGTTCAGCTTATGCGGCAGGAGCCTATCCCGTGTCGATTCGAATGCGATCTTCGCGCGTGACCGCCATCTCCCTTACCGGCGCCGTGCTTCGTTTAATCTGAATTGCCCGACGAGCTGCTGCAGGAACGCCGAAATCGCCTCCACCTGGTTGGAGGTATGGCGGACATGCATGAAGTCGCCGAGCAGCTCCTGCACGTTGCCTTCCACTTCCGTCGATATTCGGCGGTTCTGTTTGCTGACAAGCGCGATTTTCTCCATAATGGCGACAACCTCGTCGATGACTTGCGATTTCAATGATTCATCCTCATGCGTGTTGTGCAAGATTTCCGCTGCCGCGGCGACAAGCGCGGTGCCCTCCGCGACGACCCTCGTACCTTCCGCCATCGTTCCCGTCGCCCGCTGCGCGTTCGCGTAGATATGTTGAACGATGCCGTGCACTTCTTCCGTCGATGTGCGCGTCGAATCCGCCAGCTTCTTGATTTCGGCGGCCACGACGGCGAAGCCTCTGCCTTGCTCGCCCACCCGTGCCGCTTCGATGGAAGCATTAAGCGCCAGCAGATGCGTTTGCGCCGATATTTCTTCGATGACGCCGAGCACGCTGCGGATTTCGTCCGTCGTCACCATGAACGCTTCGATGGAGCGGTTCGTCTCCGACACGCGGTCCGCGATTTGCTGCATTTTGTCCCCGATCCGCACAAGCTCTCCCTGCGCGACGCCGATGTTCGCGGATGCCTTGCCTTCCAGCAACTTCAGCGTTTCCCGCATTTCGCCGGCAGCGTCCTTCGCGATGTCGATATCCTTCAGCTGGCTGCGGATGCCGAGAATCATGTCATTGATTCTGCCGCTTACCCTTTCCGTCGTGCCGGCGGTGGCGCCCGTCGTCTCGAGCAGCACCCGCTGGTTGGTCAGCACGTCCGCGGAGGCGAGCTTCACTTGCAGCATGACGCCTTCCAGGGAATCGATCATGTTATTGATCCATTTGGCTAACTCCCGCGTTTCGTCATTGGCGAACGAGTTCGTGTCCAGCCGCTGGGTCAAGTCGCCTTTGCCTTCTGCGTTGATGCGGATGAATTGACTGAGCCGGCGCATCCGACGGGCGGTTTCTCGGTTCCCTCGCCGGTCCAGCGACCCGGCCATTGCCAGGCCAAGCAGCAGATTGACGAGGACGACGATGAGCGCGGAGCCTGCCGCCGGCAGCGAGCTGGTGAACAAGAAATAGGAGAGAGCCCCGCCAAGTACGCCCAGTCCGGTCAGCCAGCCAAGGGAGCGCTTGAATTGCAGCCAGCGGATGCTTCGGATGCGATACACTTCCTCCAGATCGCCTTCGCACATCATCCCCCAAACATCCGGGCAATGCGGCAGCTGAAACGTGACGCCCTTGCCGATGACGGCAATGTGGCGATAGTCGGAATAACCGGGGAACCCGACGAACAGATTGCTCCCATGGTTGATCGTGTTCGCGACGCCGGGATGAAGCTGGCCAGTTGCGGGATCGGTGAATATGAGCTCGAGCTCCGTATGTTCCTTGACGGATACGATGCCCCAGTCCGTGGACACGCCGTCCTTCAAGTTCTCGCCATGGGTAAACGTACGATCCTCGAACCGGCTGCGCGACAAGGCGGTACCCGGCGCGATTCCCGTCAGAAGCCGCGGCTTCGCCATGAACAAATAATTGTCGCCGGAGTCGGGATAGACGTGACCGGATTCGCGTTGGATCGAATCTCCGATGACATCGTTCGGTACGCGGCCGCAGAGTGCCCCGCGCCATTCGCCGCCGCGTTCGATCGGGGCGATGAAGAGCAGCGTCATTTTATCGTGAAAAGAAGACGTGCTCGGTCCGAACTTCAGCGTCCATGGATCGGCGTAAGGCCCGAATAAGCATTTGCGACCCCCTGCGATGCCGTTCGCATAGGTAAGACCGGAAGAGATCGGGCTGCCGGGCGAGCCGTACAGCTCGCCCCGATGGCGGGCGTCCGTCGAGTATGCGACCTTGCCCTCGCCGTCCAGCAGGAAGATTTCGGAGAAATCAACGGCGCGCGTCCTCGTTTCCGCGAACATTCTCTCCAGCATGGCTGCGTCTTGCGTCTCGTGCTGATCGGCGGCCATTTGCGCAAGCAGCCTGTCAAGATGATTCCAATATTCCGTCGTCCAAGCCAGGAGCAGCTCCATCCGCGTATCCGCGATCCCCTCGAAAATCTCCGCGACGTCCGCTTCCGTCTCTGCGTTAAGCTTGTGCGACCACCAAAGCGGCAGTCCCTTCCGAAAACCGAGCCAATCAAACATCAGGCATCACCCAATCTTATGTGTTCTGTTTCAATATGGAAGGAATTATAACATGAAAACACTGTTAAATGGAGAATATTGTCGAATAAATTCCGAAATCCCGGAATAATGTTAGGTAATTAGACACGGAAAGGGCGGCGTGACCCGGGAATGCAGGTTCAGGAGGCGGGGAATAGGAAGAAGGAAACGGGAAGCGGCGAATGGCGAACCGTGATCTGCCGACAGAGGTCCTCGAACGACGTTCGGGACCATGAAGCTAAAGCGGTATAAAACAGGATAAAGCGGTATAAAGCGGGATGAACTAAAATGCGGGAACCTGCTTGCTGCACCGAGAACAGCAAAAGACCCCCGCACCGAAGTGCGAGGGTCTTTCGTGAAGCATGAGACGGTCATTGCCGTGTAGGCGGAGACAGCCTTGTCTTCCGAATAGAGCGTCTTATTTGGCAGCGTCGTAACGTTTGCCGACTTCAGCCCAGTTCACAACGTTCCAGAACGCTGCGATGTAGTCAGGGCGTTTGTTTTGGTAGTTCAGGTAGTAAGCGTGCTCCCAAACGTCAAGACCAAGGATCGGCGTTTCGCCTTCCATGATCGGGCTGTCTTGGTTCGGCAGGCTGTATACTTTCAATTTGCCGTCTTTGCTAACTGCCAGGAACGCCCAGCCGCTGCCGAAACGAGTCGTAGCCGCTTTCGCGAAGTCAGCTTTGAATTGATCGAAGCCGCCCAGTTCGTTTGCGATCGCATCGGCAAGAGCGCCAGTAGGAGCGCCGCCAGCGTTCGGTCCGATAACTTCCCAGAACAGGGAGTGGTTAGCGTGGCCGCCGCCGTTGTTGCGAACTGCAGTACGGATCGCTTCGGGAACGCTGTTCAGATCAGCGATCAAATCTTCGATGGATTTGCTTTGCAGCTCGGGAGCGGATTCCAGAGCGGCGTTCAGGTTCGTAACGTAAGCGTTATGATGACGGTCGTGGTGAATCATCATTGTCGTTTCGTCGATATGCGGTTCAAGAGCGTTGTTTGCGTAAGGCAAAGCGGGCAGTTGATGTGCCATTTGTCAAAAACCTCCTAATAATATGTACTATTTTTCATTTCCATTATCCCTGTTCCTGTCCAATAAATCAACATAAATGTTTGTAAAGTCGGAGGGGCCACATTCATGGAGAAAGCCTGGATTTGCATCGTTTCGAACAGCAGAACATCCTCTAGCATGAACATTTACCCGGATTCCCATACGGTAACAAACTGGGCGGTGTACGAAGCAAAGCGGCCCCCATCGGAATATACATAAGTATGAAGGCAGAAAGGGGTGAGCCATGTGAATGTGAGCAATACGGGATTACCCGGCGTAAAAGTGATCGAACCCGGCTGCTATGAGGATGAGCGCGGTTTCTTCATGGAGAGCTATAACCGTGAACGATTGCTGGCGAACGGAATCGCGCAAGTGTTCCTTCAGGATAATCACTCGCTGTCCGCCTTGCCCGGCACGCTTCGCGGCTTGCACTATCAATTGGAACCCCATGCGCAAACGAAGCTTGTCAGGGTTATCGCGGGAGCTATATTCGATGCCGTGGTCGACATTCGCCGCGGATCGCCGACGTTCGGCCAATGGGAAGGATTCGAGCTGTCGGCGGGCAACAAGAAGCAGCTGCTTGTCCCGCAAGGCTTCGCGCATGGTTTCATTACGCTTGCGGCCAATACGGAAGTGCTCTATAAAGTCGATGCGTACTACTCGCAGCCCCATGATCGCGGCATTGCCTGGGACGATCCGGATATCGGCATCGCCTGGCCGCTTGCGCCATCGGTGCTGTCGGCGAAGGATGCCAAGCATCCGCTGCTCCGCGATGCAGAGATGAATTTTAATTACTCGAGGTGATGACAGCGTGAAAATTCTGATTACGGGCGGAGCGGGCTTCATCGGAAGCAATTTCGTGCATTACATGCGCAAGAAACATCCGTCCTATGATCTCCTGAATGTGGACGCGTTAACGTATGCAGGCAATTTAACCAATCTGGACGGGATTGAACCATCCGAGGGGGGCGGGAGCTATAGGTTCGTTCGCGGGGATATCCGGGACCGGGCCGCAATGGAGCCGTTGTTTCAAGCGGGGGTGGACGCCGTCATAAACTTCGCAGCCGAGTCTCATGTCGACCGGAGCATCGCCCAGCCGGATATTTTCGTGACGACCAACGTCGTCGGCGCGCATACGCTGCTCGACCTGGCGAGAACGTACGGCGTTCGAAAATTCATTCAAATTTCGACAGACGAAGTGTACGGCACGCTGGGCGATTCCGGTCTCTTCGCCGAGTCGACGCCGCTGGCGCCGAACAGTCCCTATTCCGCCAGCAAGGCCGCTGCGGATCTGCTCGTGCGGGCGTATCACGAAACCTACGGCATGGATGTCAATATCACCCGCTGCTCCAACAATTACGGGCCGTACCAGTTTCCGGAGAAGCTCATTCCATTGATGATTTCGCGGGCGCTTCAGGATTTGCCTCTTCCTCTATATGGCGACGGCCTGAACGTGCGCGACTGGCTCTATGTGGAGGATCACTGCAGCGCGGTCGATCTCGTGCTGCACCGCGGGGTTGCGGGAGAAGTCTACAACATCGGCGGCCGGAACGAGCGGACGAATGCGCAGGTCGTGGCGACCATTCTGGAGGCGCTCGGCAAGCCGGCATCGCTGATTGCGCATGTGCCCGATCGTCTTGGCCATGACCGCAGGTACGCGATCGACGCGGACAAAATCCGCGCGGAATTGGGCTGGAAGCCGGAGTTTCCGTATGAGCGGGGCATTCAAGCAACGATCGAATGGTACGTAGGGAACGCGGAATGGATGAATCGTATCACCACGGGGGTCTACCGGAGCATGAACGATGCTGCCGCAGCCGACAACAAGGAGCTGGACGAATCATGACAACGAAACCGATGCGCATCATTGTAACGGGGGCGGACGGCCAGCTCGGCCGGGAGCTCGTCAATCTGCCGGGGCTGGGGGAGCAGGGGATTCAGATCCTCGGCTTCGGCCGCGGCGGGCTGGACGTGACGAGTTTGCAAAGCTGCCGCGAGGCCGTTAAGCGGTATCAGGCGGACGCCGTCATTCACTGCGCGGCTTATACGTCCGTCGATAAGGCGGAGTCAGAGCCGGACGCCGCATTCCGTATCAACGCGGAAGGCTCGCGTAATATTGCGCTTGCGGCTCGGGAATACGGCGCGAAGCTGGTCTGCGTCAGCACCGATTACGTATTCGAAGGGACGGCCTCCCTGCCGTACAAGGAGAGCGACGAGACGAAACCGCGTACCGTATACGGTAAATCCAAGCTTGCCGGAGAGCAAGAGGTTCTGGCGGCAGGCGGGAAGGTATTCATCGTCCGGACATCCTGGGTGTACGGCAAGTACGGCCGCAATTTCGTCCAGACGATAGGCGATCTCGCGCGGACCCGCGACGAGATTCAGGTCGTCATGGATCAGATCGGCTCGCCGACGTATACGCTGGATTTGGCCGAATTCCTCATTCAACTCGTTCAGACGAACGAATACGGCATTTACCACGCGACTGGCAGCGGAGTATGCTCCTGGTACCAGTTCGCGCAGGCCATTCTGGAAGAGAGCGGCGTGAAAGGCGTGAAGCTGGTGCCCTGCACGACGGCGGAATTCCCGAGGCCTGCCCGGCGACCGGCCTATTCCGTGCTGCAGCATGGCGAAATTCAGCGCAGGGGACTGAAAGATCTCCGTCATTGGCGGGCGGCGCTCGCGGCTTATAGCGAAGAAATAAAGAAATAGACATGTGAGACGGAAAGGAGGAGCAAGGCTTCCTCTTGCTTCCTTGAATCTTGTAAGCGCTTAAACAATAACGACGAAAAAAGCCTCCACCGAAGTGGAGGCTTTCCTGAAGTTGGATCATGTCATAATACGAGATTATTTAACGAAACCAACATCGCCGAGGAAACGAGCGATCATCGTAGCCGCTTCAGCGCGGTTAGCGTTAGCGTCGCCTACTACCATAGTAGCAGTTTGACCTTTAACGATACCTTCGCTTACAGCAACTGCAACTTCGTCCTTAGCCCAGCCCAGGCTAGCAGCATCTTTAAAGCTTGCCAGTGCTGCGGATAATTGCGCGTCCGTCAGCGTGACATCTTTACCCGCGAATTTGATAGCGCGAGTTACGATAGCAGCCAGTTCCTTACGAGTGATGTTCGCGTTTGGTTTGAAAGTACCATCTTCATAACCCGTGATCAGACCTGCGTTAACCGCCGTAGCGATTGTAGCAGCGTACCACTTGTCGGAAGCGACGTCTTTGAATTTAGAAGTCGAACCGGATACTTCAAGACCCAGTGCACGAACAACCAAAGCTGCAAACTCAGCGCGCGTAATGTTGCGTTTAGGTTCGAACTTAGTAGCGGACGTACCTTTAACGATCAACTTACTTGCGAGAGCTTCAACATCTTTCTGTGCCCAGTTTCCAGCCAGATCCGCGAAGGACACAGCTTTCGCTTGGACTACAGTGTAGATGCTGTTGCCGTTACGTTGCAGGGATGCAATTGTTTGATCATCCGTGGAAGCAAATGTAGTTGGCACGAAGGACAACTCACCTGTTACTGGATTGAACAAAACGCCTACAAGACCTGTCGTATCAGCAGCAACTTCGTTCAGACCGATTGTACGTGTTACGTACTGGCCGAATGTCGTGATCTCTTGTTGTTTGCTTCCAGCAACTGCAATAACTTTGAAGTCGATCGCAGGAGCTACTTGTTTACCACCTGCAGCATAAACTGCGTCAGTGACCTTAGCGGCCGCATCACCAGTCAGCTGTTTCATTTCAACGCGAATTACTAGATCCTTCAGCTCAACCCCTAGGGATTTAGCGAGTTCTTCCAGTTTCAACGCAGCGATTGGCAGAGTGTAGGAAGTGCCATCAGCCATAGCAATGGTGAGGGACTCACCTTTGATCAGGGCATCAGCTGGCAAGAGAACAACATCCGAAGTTGTTGTGATAGAAGCGTTCTTATTGCTTGCAAAGAGATTGCTCAATGCATTACCGTCTACATTACCGTTGCTGTCAACGATACTTCCAGTTCCTGGGAAGAATACGCCACCACCAATGTTGGAGGAAGGGTCATAAACTGTATCCGTAACGGAGCCGGCGTTACCAGGATAGAAGTATTTAAGCGTGTACGGGAAGTATGTAGAGTATGTTGCGTACGTGGCATACGTCGCAGAAGCTACGTCAAAGGAGAATGTATATTTGCCATATGTACCGTAGACGGCATTTGTAGTTCCAAGGAACTTGTTGCCATCACCATAAACATGAACAACTACATTGTTTCCATTGAGCAGCGAGTAAGTAGCATCGTCAACATACACCGTACCAGTTACTGTGCCGTTGTTATAGCTAACGTTTTGAAACGCAGCGGAAGCAAAAGCAAGAACTGGCAAAAGCATCGAAACGATCATCAAGGAAGCAATAAGACCAGCAGTTTTGTTTAACAAAACTTTCGTCATTTTGTATTTCACCTCCTTTCGCGACAAAATAAGACATTACCTGTCGAATCCCCATTATATACTAGTCATGCTAGGAAAGAAAGCCCCTATATTGGAAATTAGTAGATTTATCATAAAAATATGAGAATGTAGCTATCTATTGAATTTTTTTATTTATATCATTCAGGAGATTTGCTTCATTTGGGTCCGCACTAACTAATTTTTTGAATAATTCATCATCGCTTTGTCCAATAGCGTTCAATGATGCAAGATAATAGCGTGTGTTTATTCTTATTCCTGGATCATTCATGTCGCCGGTAATATCGATTTTCAAGAGATTGATCGCTTCTTGATAGTTTTTATTATAGAAATAAATTTGACCAATCGCCTGTCTCATCAGTTGAGATACATCGAATTCGCGGCCTTGCAATTGTTCGGCTGGAAGTGACTTTAGGAGCTCCATCCGATGAACCACTTCATTATACAGCCCCAAAGATCGGTTCCATTCATTATTTGATTGTTGAGAATCAGTAGTTAACACTCGTTGACCGGCTAAATAGTATTCCATTATTGCCGCTTCGTAAAAATTCATATCCCATGGGAAATCTTTAACGCTCTCGTCCAATTTTTGCAATACTTTGTCATATTGTCCCTCGTCTTTTAAGTAACGATAGGTGTACAACATTAATGAACGATTATAGGGTTCAAAAGGTTGCAGTTGATTTAGCAATCGATTATATTCCTGCCTATATGAGGCATCATGCGTGGAATCAAATGCCTGCTGCATCCAATCCATTTTTCTTAACGTGTAGTCGGGATCATCCGGAGCTATTTTAATAGCTCGGTCGATATATGGAAGCAGTTCACTTAAAGGCTTATTCTCGTTAGTTGCAAGATCTACGGCATGCTGATAATTCAGATTTGCGCTATATTCGCGATAGGACCAGATGATTAATATAATAGCTAGCATTGAAATTGAAACGGGATAAAGGAAGCGCCACTTCATATGTTTATATCGCTCGAATACAAGGATTTTCAACTCCCCTTGCGCCGGAGCGAGCATCGCCCCCAAACAGAGAAAAACAATTACGGCAAGATAGCCGTAGCTCATGTCGAAATCTAACGAACTGTGAACAAGAATAGATAGCGATACGATGAAAAATACAAATTGATTGCTTCGTTGACTAGGATTCTTAATGTATGCCCGTATGAATAGGGCGTAGACTGCTGCAAGAAAAGCGATTAGAACGATAAGACCTAGCCAGCCGGTTTCAACGAGTGTTTGCAAAAAGAAGCTGTGCGCCTGTCTGCTTGTGTATGGGTTATTTTGATATTTCTCGTATATTACCGACCAAGCTCCGCCTCCTGCGCCGAATAGAGGGTAATCTGCAGCGGCTTTTATAGCATCTTTATAAAAAGTTTCACGTTCAAGCACGCTATTTTGTTCCAAGTTGATGCTATCAAGCCGGGATGCGATATTGTCGGGTAGCAAGCTCCTGACGCTGCTGCTTGAAAGGACAAGTGCGGCAGCCAACGCTCCAATGATTACGAAGAGAGCAGGAATGGCAACATGTGACCATTTCGTATTATTAAGTTTAGTGGTTTTGTCATCAAGCCAATCCGACAGTTTAGAATGAATAAGAGTGCTAACTGCAGTAAGGAGAACAGATACGCCAATTAGGAGCCCCCATCCTTCAAACGGGAGATGGTTCCAGAAGGAAAGCGTATTATTGTGGCCTGATGCAGGTTGTAGGATGCTGGAAATACTGTTGGATACCATTGTGATTTTACCCAGGATTGCAAATGATGAAACGATTGCTATGAGCATGTATATTAAGTATCTTAATTGTTTTCCTGGTCGAAGGAAAAGGAGAATGATTAGGACGAGAATAGGAATAAAGACGAGAGCTGCCCGGGAGTAGGTAAGCATGAATGAAATCCATATTGGGACAAGCATGAAAAGATGCAAAGCTCTCCAGTACCATTTAGTTGCATTTACAGCTGAGAAAACGCCTGCCAAGAATAGAGCAGTTAATAAAGCCGCATATGAGTTAGGGTACTGGAAAACAGAAGTGAGTCGATAGCCTGTACTGGATAACCACAAAGCTTGGGGGGAAGTAGCCTGTCCGAACAAATTCATTAATCCATAAATGACAATCATGTACCCGGAAAGTTGTAAGGTCAGCTCAATGATCTTGCCATGCAGGTTTTTCTCTGCGAAATACATACCGACTAAGAAGAAGACAGCTAACATAAATTCAAGAAGCAGCATAATCTTGGCACTATGTACCGAAACCGCGTTCCAATAGGGAATGAAATACATGATCGGAAGAAGGAACACAAGTACAGAAAGTAATGTCCGATAGTCTGTAATTTCCCACGTTTTCAACAATCTGATCCCTATGACAAGCAGGAGCACGAAAGCATATACAAACGATTCGAGAAGTGGAGCTTCAAAACTAAATGAGAAACCATTGAAGAGAGCGATTTGGAACGGGAATATAAATAAGAATAGGACTACGGCGGCTAGTATGAACCATTCCAGAAGAGATATATCTGAAACGATCTTTTTTTTTGAATTCGACAAATCTTTCGTTTTCAATTGTAGTGCTCCTTTGTTTAAGTGATCTCGTTCCTCTTAAAGTATGTAGGTAATATTCTAACAAATAATGTATAGCAATGCTATACAAAGGAAGAGCGTGATAGACGACCATTGAAATTTATCATGTTCTGGAAAGATAAGTAGAGACATAATTTCTCTCCATATGAAAAGTATTTGACTTAAGAATAGTGTTTAATTTTGTCGAAGCTGGTATAATGTTAGGAAGTTCTGAACAATGGTTTAAGGAGTATTGCCCATGGTAACCGGATTTATTAAGGATTTTTTGACTAACCAGCGTTTCATTATGGAGCTTGCAAAGAAAGATTTCAAGACGAGATATCTTGGATCATTTCTTGGTGTTGTTTGGGGTTTCATACAACCGACGATTCAAGTGTTGATTTTCTGGTTTGTGTTTCAGGTAGGCTTTAAGAATATGCCAGTAGATAACTTCCCCTTTATTCTGTGGCTTGCGTCTGCAATGATTCCGTGGTTTTTCATATCAGATAGTATAGCATATGGAACAAATGCGATTATTGAAAACAGTTATCTTGTAAAGAAAGTCGTGTTTCGGGTCAGTGTGCTCCCGATTGTCAAGATATACTCAGCGTTGTTTGTACATATCTTTTTTATATTGTTTTTAATTTTGATGTTTCTTATTTATGGGTATAATCCGACATTGTACTATCTGCAGATATTGTATTATCTCCCATGTATTTTATTGTTTACTCTCGGTGTCACTTGGATCACTTCTTCGTTAAACATTTTTCTTAAAGATATTGGACAGTTGGTAGGTATGTTCATCCAATTTGGTTTTTGGTTAGTTCCGATTTTTTACTCTCTAGACACTGTCCCAGACAAATTTCATTTCATTATGAAATTGAACCCCGCTTATTACTTAGTCGAGGGCTACCGCGATACGTTCATATATCATGTATGGTTCTGGGAACATCCAATGCTTACTCTTAATTTCTGGTTGTCTACATTTGTTCTGTTAGGAGTGGGTACGATTGTATTCAAGAAATTGCGTCCGCACTTCGCAGATGTATTATAAGGGGATGTTGATATGAGTACCCAGCCATCGATTTCGTTAGATCATATATCGAAAATATATAAGTTGTATGACAAGCCAACGGATCGTCTGAAAGAAGCGATTCTCCCCTTTGGACGAAAGTTTCATAAGGATTTTCATGCTATTCGAGACGTGAGCTTCTCGATTGCGCCAAATGAGACTGTAGGAATAATCGGTAAGAATGGTTCTGGCAAATCAACGTTACTAAAGATGATTACGGGAGTATTGACACCAACAAGCGGTAATATGAAAGTGAATGGTTCGATATCTGCCTTGCTTGAGCTAGGAGCAGGATTTAATGCAGAATACACGGGCTTGGAAAATATATATCTGAACGGCACAATTAGTGGTTTCTCGAGAGCACAGATGGATGAGAAGCTGGACAACATATTGTCATTCGCTGACATTGGGGACTTCATTCATCAGCCTGTGAAGATTTATTCGAGCGGAATGTTCGTGCGGCTAGCGTTCGCTGTTGCGATTAACGTAGAGCCCGATATTCTCATTGTGGATGAGGCGTTAAGTGTAGGTGACATGCGATTTCAACAGAAGTGCTTCCGTAAGATCGAAGAAATGAAACAGAGCAAGACGGTGTTATTCGTTTCGCATGATATGGCAACGATTACTAATTATTGCGATAGAGCAATCTGGATTAACGAAGGTGAGCTACTGGAAGACGGACTTCCTTCGGAGTTGGCCAAGCGATATCAAGCTTTCATGATGGGCTCTCGGATTACAAAATCGTCAATCGCAGCAACTACTAACAAGGAAGCTACGCCGGCTATTGCTCAGGATGACATTGATGCTATTCCCGCGAATCTTGATGTGCTTGGAGATAACAAGGCTCGTATTACGGGGATAACGATGTTGGACGCGGTGACGAATGAAAAAACGGCATTGTTCTATCCAGCTCAGGCTGTGAGGGTCATCATCAAAGTTGCTGCGAATGAGCAGATCGAGAATCCTATTATTGGCCTTAGCATTAAGGATCGACTGGGTAATATTGTTGCTGAATGCAATAGCGAGACTAGCTATTCAGAGGTTGCGGAGCTAGATGTGGAGCAAACGGCAAGCTATAGCTTTTCTTTTGATCTCCCGCATCTCAATAAAGGAACTTACACAATTTCTCCTGCGATTGCTTCCGGTACATTGGAGGAACATACGCAGCACAGTTGGGTACATGATGCTTTTGTTTTTCAAGTGTTATCGAACCGAAAGAATGCTCTACAAGGACTGCTCGTACTTGATCACGTAGAGTTCAATCAAATTCAATGAGGTGGCATTGCAATGCAATTTACCGGCGAGCGGTTCATGCCGAATGCAACGAATAAACAATTAGAGGTTGAACATAGGCAACGTTATCTGTCCGTAGAGCCGCTCGTGCTTGATAAGATCGTGCTGGATGCTGCATGTGGTGAGGGCTACGGAGCGCGGATCCTGGCGCAGCGCGCAACCCATGTATACGGAATCGACATTAGTATTGAAGCGATTACAAACGCTGAACTGACCTATTCGGCAAGTAACTTGGAATTCAGGCAGGGCTCGGTGGAAGAACTGGAAGGAATAGGCGGACAATCGATTGATGTCGTAGTATCGTTCGAAACAATCGAGCATATTGATGAAACAGCACAGCATAAGTTTCTACACGAAATTAAGCGAGTGCTTAAGGATGATGGTCTGCTGGTAATTTCCACACCAGATAAGCACTGGTATACGGATGTTCCTGCACATCACAACCCATTTCATGTTAGAGAGTTCTACAAACATGAATTTTTTGTGTTTCTCAAAAAGTATTTTAGTCATGTGAAGTTTTTTTATCAAAAAAATGAGATTGTATCTGTCATTGGATCAGGAGAAGGTGCTGCCAACTATCGCTCATTAGATGTCGATAGTTCTGTTCTGAATGAAGGCATGTATATTGTTGCTGTCTGCTCGGCTCGATCTGTAGAGGGCGTTAAGCTTCATTCGCTCATGACCAATCAAGAGGTGCAGTATCACAAGCTCGTAAGCAGAGTGTTGTCTCTTCAAGATGAGGTTGAAGAAAGAAATATTCATCTTGGAAAATTGGATCAAGAGATAGAAGAAGGTCGACAGCTGATTCAACAGAGTATTCAGGAACGGGCTCAAATGGAAGGTGTTATTCAGAGTCATCAGAACACGATTCAGCAGCAGGAAGAGCTTATACAGAGTAAAGAAGAAACGATTCAGGACTATCAAGATAAGCTTCAGCAGCAGGAAGACCTTATACAGAGTAAAGAAGAAACGATACAACACTATCGAGTTGCGACTCAACAGCAGGAAGAACTTATACAGAATAAAGAAGAAGCGATTCAGAGTTATCAGCTCACGATTCAGCAACAAGAAGAACTTATACAGAGTAAAGAAGAAGCGATTCGGAGCAAAGATGAATCCATTCATGGGGCAACTCAACAGACAGATGAGCAACTCATTCTGAGGCAAACGCAAATTAATAATTTGAACGGACATATTGAGCTTCTCTTGCAGCAGGAACGTAGATTAAACAATATTTTTGAATCTAACGGTTGGAGAACATTGACGAGTTACTACAAGATGCGTGATGCTCTGTTGCCGATGAATAGCAAGCGTAGACTGTTCCTGAGATTATTGAGTCAACCCCGAAAGGTTATACGCAATCTAAATAAATCGAACATAAAAAAGTTCGTGCATCATCTGCGTACGGAAAGAACGGGACTGTTAGAGAATCGAGTAGAGAATTACTTGGAGAGACAGTCACCGGCACCTGTTCAACCAATCGAAGTGTTCCGGCAGGACGTGAACATTTCACCGCTTATTTTCCCTACGAGCACAAAGCCAATTGTCTCAATTATTATTCCTGTATATAACCAGTGGCATTATACGTATGCTTGTCTTGCTTCTATTCTGCGACACACTGACGGAATCGAGTATGAGGTTATTGTTGCGGATGATATGTCGACCGACGATACGGTTAATATTGGCGCAGTGGTTCAGAACATCAAAGTTGTTCGCGACGGTACGAATCGTGGGTTTCTGTTGAATTGCAATAATGCAGCGGAATATGCAACCGGCAGGTACATTTTCTTCCTGAATAACGACACTAATGTCCAGGCAAACTGGTTAAGCACATTGATCGATCTAATCGGTCGAGACGAGTCAATTGGAATGGTAGGCTCTAAGCTGGTTTATCCAGATGGCCGATTGCAGGAAGCGGGCGGCATCATCTGGAATGATGCTTCAGGTTGGAATTTTGGACGTCTCGATGATCCGGAGTTGCCGCAATTTAACTACGTGAAAGAGGTTGATTATATCTCTGGTGCGGCTATCATGATTCGTGCGGAGTTGTGGCGGCGAATCGGGGGCTTCGACGAGCGATATGTTCCGGCTTACTTTGAAGATTCGGACCTTGCTTTTGAGGTGCGTAAACATGGATACAAAGTAATGTATCAACCTCAGTCGGTTGTCGTGCACTTTGAAGGTATCTCGCATGGTACGGATGTAGGCAGCGGGATTAAGAGCTATCAGGTCGAGAATAAGAAGAAGTTTGTGGATAAATGGAAGGTCGAGCTTCAGCAACAATTAGAGAACGCCCAACATGTTTTCCACGCTAGAGATCGTAGTAAAGGGCGCAAGACGATGCTCTTCATCGATCATTATGTACCTAATATGGACAAAGATGCAGGAAGTCGAACTGTATTCCAGTACCTTCAACTATTTTGTAACATGGACTTCAACATCGTATTCCTCGGCGATAATTTCTATCGCCAAGAGCCATACACCTCAATGCTTCAACAGATGGGGATCGAAGTGCTATATGGAAATTGGCATGCGAGAAATATAGACCAATGGTTGGAATGGAATGGTTCGTACATCGATGTGACATATCTTAATAGACCACATATTTCAATTAAATATATAGACAAGGTCAGAAAGTATACAAAATCGAAGGTAATTTACTATGGCCATGATTTGCACTTTTTGCGTGAGATGAGAGAGTATGAATTGACAGGGAATTCTGCATTGCTGCGTTCTGCGGAAGAGTGGAAGACACTCGAATCTGAGTTATTTAATAAGTCGGACATCTCGTATTATCCTTCACAGGTTGAAATCGATGAAATTAAGCAACTTTTCCCGAAAGTAAGAGCAAGGGCGATTCCTGCGTATATCTATGACTCTACGAAAAAAATGGATAAAGTTGATTTTGGCCTGAAGAAAGATTTGCTATTCGTTGGCGGGTTTGGTCATAAGCCTAATGTGGATGCAGTCCTTTGGTTCACAAAAGAAGTTCTGCCAACAATAGTAGAAGAGAACCCTGAGATTAAGCTGCATGTCGTTGGATCTAATCCGCCAGATGAAATTAAACAATTGCAGTCTCCTTCAATTTCTATCGCCGGCTACGTTACAGACGAACAATTAGCGGAGTATTACAGGCGTTGCCGTATCGTTATCGTACCATTACGTTATGGTGCAGGGGTAAAGGGGAAAGTGGTTGAAGCGATGTTCAACGGTTGTCCAATTGTGACGACTCCTACAGGTTCAGAGGGATTAAAGGAAGTTGAAGGATGCTTAATTGAAGT
The DNA here is from genome assembly GCF_010365285.1 of Paenibacillus rhizovicinus. NCBI lineage: Bacteria > Bacillati > Bacillota > Bacilli > Caryophanales > Paenibacillaceae > Paenibacillus > Paenibacillus rhizovicinus. The sequence continues at coordinate 2,743,959 of NZ_CP048286.1, read as the reverse complement.
CAATGGTTCGGTTGAATTCGCTAAGCGCGTGATTGAAGCTTATGATAACTTCGGTCTGCTTGAGCGTTTGTCGAGCAAATCTATTCAATACGTGCAGCAATATTTTACGAAAGCCAGTGTTATGGAGGCTATTCAAGAAGATTTATCAGTAGATCGCCAGGAGGTAACTTCATGATTATACGAGCTAAAGCTCCGCTGCGATTAGGTCTTGGTGGCGGTGGAACAGATGTATCACCTTATTGCAATGAGTATGGCGGTTATGTACTTAATGCGACGATTGACATGTACGCCTATTGCACCATTGAAGTTACGAACGATGAGAAGCTGTCTTTCTACGCAGCTGATCGGGGTGAGTACTATGAAAGCGAGTCTTTATCGACGCTAGAATTGGATGGCCATTTGAGCTTGCATAAAGGTGTCTACAATTGCATCGTGAAAGAATACAATGGAGGCCAGCCGCTCTCCTTTAAAATGACAACGTACTCTGATGCGCCGGCTGGATCTGGATTGGGCTCCTCCTCGACAATGGTGGTGGCTATTCTGCAAGCCTATTGCGAATGGTTGAATCTTCCGCTCGGGGAGTATGACATGGCCCAACTGGCCTATCATATCGAGCGTGTTGATGTAGGATTAAGCGGTGGTCGCCAAGATCAATATGCTGCTACATTTGGTGGAGTTAACTTTATTGAGTTTTACGATCAAGAGAGAGTTATTGTAAATCCACTACGTGTAAAACAATGGATCGTGAATGAGCTTGAACATTCCATTGTTCTATATTACACAGGGGCATCTCGGGAATCTGCGAAGATCATAGACGAACAGGTGAAAAGTGCTGAGCAGAAAGACGCTAAATCGATTGAGGCCATGCATGAGCTGAAAGCGGATGCGCTGTTGATGAAGGAGGCTGTGCTCAAGGGCGATGTCTTAACCTTCGCACAATACCTCGGTAAGTCGTGGGAAGCAAAGAAGCGAATGGCAACATCCATAACAAATTCTCACATTGATCAAATTTACGATATAGCGATCGAAGCTGGGGCTTACTCTGGCAAGGTATCCGGAGCTGGCGGCGGCGGGTTTATGATGTTCATGGTCGATCCTGTGCGGAGACTTCGTGTAATCGAACAGTTGAACAAGCAAGATGGAAGTACAATGAATTTCCATTTCACCAAGAATGGTGCAGAGGCTTGGCGTGTCTAAAAATCCAGGGGGGAGAACGATGGAAGCTATTATTCTAGCAGGTGGATTCGGGACACGATTAAGAGAAGTCGTAGCTGACGTCCCTAAGCCGATGGCTCCTATTCGGGGAGTCCCCTTTCTAACCTACTTATTCGAGTATCTCATTAGTAACGGTATAAGTCGTGCGGTTCTTTGCACAGGTTACAAACATGAGGTAATCCATGCTTATTATGGCGATGTATATAAAACTTTAAGTTTGCTTTACTCTGTTGAAGACGAGCCTCTTGGTACCGGAGGGGCCATAAAGAAAGGGCTGTCTCAAGTGAAGTCTGAACAAGTGGCTATCTTGAATGGAGACACGTTCTTCGAAATTGCTGATCTCCAGGCCATGTTGTCCTTCCACAGGGAGAATCAAGCTGCATTAACAATCGGTGCGAAACAGATGTATGACTTTGACCGGTACGGAACTCTGTTGCTGGCCGATGACAATCGGATCGAAGGCTTTAAAGAGAAACAAGCTATGGATCAGGGATACATTAACGGCGGTGTATATATTCTGAATAGAAGCGAGCTGATGCACGACTCAATACCTGAGCGCTTCTCTTTTGAAACCGAGTATATGCAGATGTATTACGGCAACAAGCGATTTCTCGCTTACAAGAGCGAGGGTTACTTTATAGATATAGGCATTCCTGCCGACTATCATCGAGCAGAGAAGGAGCTATTCTATGAGTGAATTTAAGGCGCTGTTCCTCGACCGTGATGGGGTTATAAATGTAGAAAAAAATTATGTTTATCGGATAGAAGATTTTGAGTTTATGGATGGCATTTTAGATGTCCTGGGTTATTTTCAAGAGCAAGGTTATCTTCTCATCGTAATTACCAATCAGGCAGGGATAGGAAGAGGGTATTACACAGAAGATGATTTTAATCGGCTGAATGATTGGATGATACAGCAACTGGCCGATAAAGGAATTCATATTACACAAGTTTATTACTGTCCGTATCATCCGGAACATGGGATTGGTTCTTATAAGCAAGATAGCTTTGATCGTAAACCGAATCCTGGGATGTTGTTGAAGGCTGTGAGAGAATATGATATTAATCTCGACAGTTCGATATTAATCGGAGACAAGGAATCGGACATACAAGCAGGAAAAAAAGCAGGCGTAAATAAAAACGTCTTACTTAATCAACAAAATGATAATCATAATAAGTCGTCATTAGCTGATGTGATCATACACAGTTTAATGCAAATTATTGATCTATAAATAAATTACCTAAGATTTTCGGGGTGAAATGTGAAAAAGAAATATTTGAGATTAGCAATTATCGTTGGCGTAGTCCTATTATATTCAGCGTTAATAATAAGAAACGAATTGAACGATTCTGATCATTCACAAAGCCAAAATGTTGTAGCCAATTCAGGGGCCCCTACGAGTGAACCATCCGACATAAGTAGCCCCTCGCCTCAAGTAGAGGTGTCAAAAGAGTTTATTAAAGGGGTACATTATTTTGGTAATGAATGGCCAGTAAACTTTTGGTCATCGGATTTATCAGGCGCTGGTAATGATTTTTCGAAAATTAAAAACGACGGGTTCAATACAATTATTTTGGTTATTCCATGGGGAGAAGCACAACCTCATATATCCCCTGTTAGCTATAACCAAGATCTCTTTGGAAGACTAAAAATGCTTATAGAGAAGGCTGACGAGAAAGGCTTGAAAGTGATTCTAAGAGTGGGTTATGCATGGGATTATAGTCCGGATGTTGAAATGTCCCATGTCGATCGTGTGAGAAAATTATACACCGATCCTACCGTTTATAATGCGTGGCTGGATTATATCAAGGAGATATATACTCAAATAAAGGATTATCCGAACGTGACAATGGGCTTTATCACATGGGAGGATTTTTGGGGTGTGGTTGATGAGGCGTCGAACACAACCGATCCTGCAGCTCGGCTTGAATTTTCAAAAGAGATAGGGTTTCAAACGTTTTTGAAAAATAAATACACACTTAGTCAAGTGTCCGAGAAATATGATTCGGAATTTAGTACATGGGATCAAGTTCCAACTCCGGAACGTAAAAGTGAAGCTTTTGCTTTGTTTTATGAGTTTATGGATTCTGAAATTGTAAATAGATTTTTTGTACCTGCCCAGCGGGTTTTCCCTACTTTATCGATGGAAGCGCGCATTGACTCAGATCCAATAGATATGAAGGATGGAAGTATTTACTGGTACTCACACAAGGACACATATAAGCTTCCAGGAGCAGTATACACTGCAGGCTATTATTCTCCTGCTATGGGAGCTGAGAATAATGGGAATGAGGATTCGGCGGCAGAGGCACTTAAACGTCAGCAAGATCTATTCAAAACCATCAATCAAAATTTAGATGGTCGTTTGTTTTTCATCGACCAATTTCTCTATATGGATAATACTCCTGCCTTTAATCATAATACGAAAGTCAAGTTATCTGAACTAAACTCATTCGTAGAGAAATCCGCCGCCGCGCTCAATAAATACACTAACGGTTATGCTATTTGGAATTATAGGAGTTATGCAGCTAGTACTGTCTACAATCCGTCGTTCGCTCTTAAAGACAAGGGCTGGTTAGTGAGTGGAGAAGCGCAGGTTGTGAAGAACGGGGATGAAGATTACAGTGTTCTACTGAGCGAAGGCGGCACTGTAGGTCAATCAATTCCCAAACAAAGAGACTTTTATTCAGGGTTCGGACAGAACGTGAAATTATCGTTTATTGCAAAGGCGGATAAGGAACCTGCGAAATTAAGTATCAAGATTGGAGATGAAGTAGTTGTAAAAGAAGTTACACCTGAAGTTGAGAATTATGAATTGGAAATTCCTATCGATAAATTGAAAGACTATAATCTTTCATTTAGTGATCTAAACGGTGAAGTGCAAATTGATGACATCAAACTGTATAGTTTCATTCAAGAGGGAAATGTGTATGACTTTGAAGGAAACCAAGGGTCAGCTTTGACGGCATTTCGCAATTTGAATAGTAACTCTGGCAAGCAGCAAAAGAAGTTAAACGGGTTTGATGCGAACGCTAAGTGGGATGAGACTTTAGAGGGCAGTACCAGTGTTTTGAAAGGATCTTACCAAATTGAAGGAGATAGCGGGAGTAAGTATGCGTGGGTAGGTCAGGTGTCGAAAATTCAGTTGGAAGTAACACCAAATTCGAGTATTGACATTAAAGGTTCTGTACCAGTCAGTCTTTACAAGAAATCAAATAGTCAGTTTAAAGAACTGAAAGTTGATATTGTAATAAATGATAAAATCATCGCAAGTCAAGCTTTTGTTGAAGATGGTGAGCTTTCCTTCCATATAGATAAGGAACAGATCAAAAAAGTTATAGGGGAGTCGACATCTGTTCAACTGACATTACAGGCGAATAGTGCAGTAAACCCTGCAAAAGCAGGCATTGGTAAGGACACAAGAGATCTCTCGTTCATTATCAATTCCATTAACGTTACCTAAGGTTTCAGAAGCTGGGATAGAAGGTGAAGAGGTTATGTCCAAATCAATAGCTGAGCATTTAAATCAAAAAGCAAACAACTTTGATTTTTTACGGTTATTCGCTGCTACTCTAGTAATATTTTCGCACTCATATCCATTAACAGGGCATGCTGAGGTTCCAGTTCCATTTGTTTTGAATTCTTATGGGAGTTTGGGTGTGAAAATCTTTTTTCTCATTAGTGGCTTTTTAATTATGAGTAGTTTTTTGAGAAATCCTAGCGTAGTGATGTATTTTAAGGCGCGGATTTTGCGTGTTATTCCAGGACTTTTGTTTGCTCTAGCTCTTTCTAGTCTCGTACTCGGTCCTTTGGTTTCTACACTGTCTCCTAGTGATTATTTTAACAATCATCAAACTTATGATTATTTTAAAATGTTGTTTTTATATTCCGTTAGATATATCTTACCTGGTGTTTTTGAAGGTAATGTGTATCCGCAAAGTGTTAATGGGTCTTTGTGGACATTAGAGTATGAATTTACATTTTATATTATGATTGCCATACTTGGTGTAACAAGACTTTTGGTTGACAAGCGAGTGGTCCTGTTTGTATTTTTTATGTTTTTAACATTGACCTACTATCAAACATGGCTTGTTGATAAAAGCGTTGGAACGATTCATATCAGAGATTTTTTTGAATTTGGACTTTACTTTTCTGCCGGTATGTTACTGTATTCGTTTAGGGATTATATTCGAATCGATCGTTTAGTTGCAATATTTTGTGTTGTGTTACTGTTATTCTCAACATGGCATGGTGGGCTAGGGCCGGAGCTTTTTGTTTTTATTGGGGGATATCTTATTATATATTTAGCTCTATCTCCTGATATTCGACTAACATGGGTTTCGCGTTTTGGTGATTTTTCGTACGGAATGTATATATTTGCATTTCCTGTTCAGCAGTTAGTAGTATATCTAAATGGAGGAACAATGAAGAGTCCGTTTATGAATTTTATTATATCGTTTATCATCACACTTATTTTGTCCATAATATCATGGCATTTAGTTGAAAAGCATGCTTTAAAACTTAAAAGAATCTCAATTAGTCACTTATTTAGGACCAAATTTATATCCCAAGATAGAACTGTTAAATAAACTTATTAAGCACGCACGGAGGGAACTATGGATATTACACTAGAACAGCTTGTTACTAAGTATCCAGAACTTGAAGTATGCCTAAGCGATATACAAGTAGTCTTTACAAAAATGCGAGATAGCTTCCGCGAGGGAGGGAAACTGCTACTTTGCGGGAATGGAGGATCGGCAGCTGATTGTGAGCACATTGCAGGTGAACTCATGAAGGGTTTTATGTTAAGGCGTGCTCTCCCTGAGGCTCATCAGAGTAAGCTCGAAGCCCTTTTTCCTGGGGAAGGACATGCTATAGCTGATCAATTGCAAGGAGCGCTGCCAACGATTTCTCTTGTTGGGGCAACCTCGTTCTGGACGGCATATGCGAATGATATGAATCCAGAGTTTGTTTTTGCTCAACAAGTTTATGGATTAGGCAGAGTGAATGATGTTCTACTTGGAATTTCAACATCTGGAAACTCAAAGAATGTTATTCGTGCAATCCAGGTTGCAAAGGCCCAAGGTCTAATCACTATTGGTTTGACAGGAAGAGACGGTGGGAAAATGGCATCGTTATGTGATGTTGTGATTCGAGTCCCGTTAGACAGTACTCCTGATATACAAGAAAGGCATTTACCAATATACCATGCGATTTGTATTCTGCTAGAGAAATATTTCTTTGTATGATTATGGAGACCTAGACATTAAAATGTTTATTATTTTTGGCTCGCCTAGGTCAGGTACTACATTGCTATCTTCCGTTCTTGATGCACATGATGATATTGTAGTCCCTGATGAGACTGATTTCATTGTTTGAATAACTTCGACACTTCTCCGATACGACGAATATTTAGCGTGCATTGTGGAGTACTTAAATCATAATAATTATCTAGGAATGGAGTGTCAACAATGAAAGGTATCGTTCTTGCAGGAGGTACAGGATCGCGTCTGTATCCACTTACGAAAGTAACGAACAAGCACTTGCTGCCAGTTGGTAAGTATCCGATGATTTTCCATGCGATAGCTAAGTTGAAGGAAGCGGATATTATTGACATCTTAATCGTCACCGGGAAGGATCACATGGGCGATGTGGTTAATCTGCTCGGCAGCGGTGTAGAGATGGGCGTCTCGTTCACTTACAAGGTGCAAGATGAAGCGGGCGGCATCGCGCAGGCGCTAGGGCTTGCTGAACATTTCGTCGGAAGTGACTCGATGGTCGTGATTTTGGGCGACAATGTATTCTCGGATAGCATCGCGCCATATGTGCAGGGATTTCGTAGGCAAGGTAAAGGTGCAAAGCTCCTTATTCAAGAGGTGCATGATCCGAAGCGCTACGGCGTGCCTGAGCTGGATGGAGATCGAATTGTTTCAATTGAAGAGAAACCTTCTATGCCTAAGAGCAGCTATGCAGTGACAGGAATCTACATGTTCGACTCGCAGGTGTTTGATATTGTGAAGACACTCAAACCTTCTGCACGAGGGGAACTGGAAATCACGGACGTTAACAATGAGTATATTAATCGCGGCGAGCTGGGATACGATGTGCTTGAAGGCTGGTGGACGGATGCAGGTACGCATGCGTCGCTGGCGAAAGCTAATGAACTGGCGCAGGATCTATTGTTCGGCGAGGACTTCGGCAAGTTGAAGTTGTAAGTTTAGAAAGGGTGTTGCTGAAATGATGAAAGTCATCGATACGAAGTTCATAGGCGCAAAGCTGATCGAACCGGCGGTGTTCGGTGATCATCGCGGTTTCTTCATGGAATCATACAATGCACAGCGCTTCGCGGAGCAGGGATTAAACCATGCGTTCGTGCAAGATAATCACGCCTTTTCCGTCGAGGTCGGCGTGCTTAGAGGGCTGCATTATCAATTAAGCCCTAAGGCACAGACGAAGCTCGTGCGAGTGACGGCCGGTGCGGTCTACGATGTCATTGTTGATTTGCGTCGTGGTTCACCTACGTATGGACAATGGGAAGGTTTCATACTGTCGGCGGAGAACAAGCGTCAGCTACTCGTCCCGAAGGGCTTCGCGCATGGATATTGCACGCTTGAGCCGAATACAGAGTTTCTGTACAAAGTGGACGATTATTATGCACCCGAACATGACCGCGGCATTGCATGGAACGATCCGGGGCTGTCGATTGACTGGCCGATCAGCACGCCGATACTGTCGGGCAAAGATGAGAAGCATCCGCCCCTCGCACAGGCCGAGCACAATTATACATTCGAAGGGTGAGACTAACTATGCGTATGCTTGTTACCGGCGGCGCCGGGTTTATCGGCAGCAACTTTGTGCATTACATGCTGAGAGAGCATCCGGAAGATAGAATTATTAATGTGGATTCGCTAACCTATGCAGGGAACCTCGAAAACTTACATGCTGTAGAGAACGAGCCGAATTACCAATTCGCTCGTGTCGACATCACGAGTCGCGAAGCGCTTCGGCCTCTTTTCGAGCAGGGGATAGATGTAGTCGTCAACTTCGCGGCGGAGTCGCATGTTGATCGCAGTATTCTGGAACCGGATGTCTTCGTACGCACGAACATTCTGGGGACGCAAACCTTGCTCGACTTGGCGAAGGAGTTTAAGGTTCGCAAGTTTGTCCAGGTTTCGACGGATGAAGTATACGGTACGCTCGGCGACACGGGACTGTTCAGTGAAACGACGCCGCTAGCCGCGAATAGTCCTTACTCCGCAAGCAAGGCAGGAGCCGATCTGCTCGTGCGCGCGTACCATGAGACGTTCGGATTGTCCGTGAACATTACGCGTTGCTCGAACAACTACGGTCCCTATCAATTTCCGGAAAAATTGATTCCGTTGATGATTCAGAACGCGCTCGCGGACAAGCAGCTGCCAGTGTACGGTGATGGTCTGAACGTGCGTGACTGGCTCTACGTTGAGGATCACTGCAGCGCAATCGATCTCGTGATTCGCAAAGGCGTGAATGGCGAGGTGTACAACGTCGGCGGCAACAATGAGCGGAATAATCTGCAAGTTGTGAGGACGATTTTGCAGGAGCTTGGCAAGCCGGAGTCGCTTATTACGTTCGTAACGGATCGTCTAGGTCATGATCGCCGTTACGCGATTGATGCGACGAAGATTCGCACGGAGCTTGGCTGGCAGCCGAAGTATAATTATGAATCGGGCATCGTTGAAACCATCCGCTGGTATTTGAGCAATCAAGAATGGATGGAGCAAGTAAAGTCAGGCGGTTATCGCGATTATTACGATAAGCAGTATGGGGAACGTCTAGGAGGCTAACGGATGAGCGCGGATGCGGTGGTAAGGCTGCTGGTGACAGGGGCGAATGGACAATTAGGTCAAGAACTGGTTCATCTGAGCAATGACCGCGTGCATATCGTTGGATTCGGCCGAGACCAGCTAGATATAACAGATCTTGCACGTTGCCGTGAAGTGCTGGGGGAAGTAAAGCCAGACGGAGTGGTGCATGCTGCTGCTTATACTGCAGTCGATAAGGCGGAGTCAGAACCGGAGAAGGCCTATCGCGTGAACGCGTTAGGTACGCGCAATCTGGCAATCGCGGCGGAGGAGCTTGGCATTAAGCTGCTCTATGTCAGCACTGACTATGTATTCGATGGTCGCGGTACAGCGCCATACGACGAGTATGATAACACGAATCCGCAATCCGTTTACGGTAAGTCGAAGCGTGCAGGGGAAGTGTTACTGCAAAGTTTGTCGAGCCGGTGGTTCATCGTGCGTACATCATGGGTGTACGGCAAATATGGCAACAACTTTGTGAAAACGATGCTGAAGCTCGCGGGGGAGCGGGACTCACTTACCGTGGTGGCGGATCAGATCGGCTCACCTACGTTTACACGCGATTTAGGGGCTTTCTTGATCGATCTGATGCAGACGGAGAAGTATGGGGTGTATCACGCATCGAATACGGGCACCTGTTCATGGTACGAGTTTGCGCAGGCGATATTCGAAGAGAGCGGTATGCCTGTTCGCACTGAGCCCTGTACAACAGAGCAGTTCCCACGCCCGGCGCCACGTCCGTCTTATTCGGTGATGGATCACGCGGCAATTCGTCAGAATGGATTATATGATCTGCGGCCATGGCGCGAGGCACTCCGGGAGTTTCTGCTGGAGCATAACCAATAAATTGGAAGTAAATAGCTGTAAAGTACCTTTTATTGTACGACCTAAAGTTCTATGGATAAGCCGAGTCCGAACTGGACGAGGCTTTTCGTATTCATGTTGTCGAATCAAGCAGTATCGTATTCCCCCATTAGAGAGTGCACAGAGGTGCGGCAATAAAGAATTAGTAAAAGTAATCTTATAGTTGGCTCTTCTGACATTTTTTGATACTATGAGAAGTAGATTCGACACGTTCGAATACTAGAATTACAAGGAATGAGGATCATGATCCGACAAAATCAACGTTTCTTGACGCAAATCTATGTACTGGCGGATCTGCTTTGTACCCTGATGATGTTTTTTGCGGCTTATTGGCTGAAATTCATAAGTGGTTTCCTGCCATTTTATCGTACGTTGCCGTTCCAGGATTATTTGCTTTGGGGAACGGTATATTCGTTTGCTTCAATCTTGATCGGATTCTACGTTCGGTTCTATGCGCCAAGACGCAGAAAGAGTTCTTCCTATGATATTCTGAAAGTTTTTCAAGTACAAGGAATTAGCTTTCTGGGCTTGCTAAGCTTGCTGTTTATTTCCAAGGAAGTACATATTTCGCGCGAATTTTTGGCGATTTTCATTATTGCTAATGTGACAGGCATGATCGCTTATCGATATGTGCTGAAATCTTTATTGTCCCGTTTGAGGAGAAAAGGGTTTAACAAGCGTTATGTGCTTATCCTGGGAGCTGGGTCGGTGGGGAGAAGCTTCCACGACAATTTGCAGCAACATCCCGAATTAGGGTATGAGGCCATTGGTTTTCTGGATGATTTTCAGGTCGTTCACGCGGATGAGCATTTGCAGTATAAGCCCATTCTGGGGCTGATCGATAATTTGAGCCACGTTCTCGAAACGATGGTAGTCGATGAGGTCATCATCGCGCTCCCGCTGAAAGCATACAAGAAATACGCGTATATCATCGACCAATGCGAGAAAGCGGGCGTGAAGACGCTTATCATCCCGGATTTCTTCGATTTATTGCCGGCTCGCCCGTTCTTCGATAATTTCGCCGGGCTGCCGCTTATTAATATTAGGGATATTCCGCTGGATGAATTGAGCAATCGGTTATTGAAACGGACGTTTGATATTGTTTTCTCGTTGATATGCATAGTCATTACTTCACCGATCATGCTGCTTATTTATCTGGGCATCAAATTAACTTCTCCAGGTCCGGTGCTCTTCAAACAAGAGCGAATGGGACTTGATCGGCGTAATTTTCATATGTACAAATTCCGTTCGATGCACATTTCCGCACCTCATGTTGGCGATACGCAATGGACGGTTGAGAATGACCCGAGAAGAACGCGGTTCGGGTCATTCCTCAGGAAGACAAGCCTTGACGAACTGCCGCAATTCTTTAATGTGCTCGCAGGTCATATGAGCGTCGTCGGCCCGCGGCCGGAACGGCCTTTCTTCGTGGAGCAGTTCAAAGAAGAGATTCCGAAATACATGGTCAAGCATCATATCCGTCCGGGAATTACGGGCTGGGCGCAGACAAACGGTCTTCGCGGCGACACATCAATAGA